>DAORKK010000175.1:0-6567 GCA_035439525.1 Chitinophagaceae bacterium | reverse complement strand
GGGGGCAAAACTGTTTATAAATAATGGTACACAGCCTGCATTAGTCGTCAATGACCTCAAACACGGTGCTGATCTGAGTGGTGCCATCGGTTTATTTGTGGATCAGGGTACGGAAGGATACTTCACAAAGTTGAAAATCTCCAAAATAAAATAGATAGAACAATCGCTTTACCTGATCAGCATCACCGTTCCTTTTTCTATTCTTGATGCAGCGCCTTCAAGCTGGTATGTACAAACCCAGGCAAAAACTGCGTTGTCTTGAAGTACCCCGCTTACTTTACCATTCCAACCTCTGTCAGGATCATTGCTTTGAAAGACAACCGCCCCCCATCGGTTATATACCATTAGCTTGAATTGGACAAGCCGGCCATATACTAATGGTTTAAAAAGGTCATTTTTGCCATTATTGTCCGGTGTAAAGCCAGAAGGGAAAAAGACACCATTTATACACTGTTTGGCAAATACTGCTGTGCTATCGGTTCCTTTGCAACCATTCGCATCCGTGACTGTCAGCCGGTAGATCCCCGGTAACTGAACCTGTAGCGTTTTAGAAGTGGCACCGGTTGACCATTGGTAACCTGTATAATTTGAAGCAGGAATCAGTTCAACCGGTTTATAACTGCACACACTATCTGTTTTATTCAGAAAACCTGACGGCAGGTTGTTGATAGTATTAATACGGAAGGAGTCAGTAGCTGAGCATTGGTAACTGTTGATGACTTTTACCCAGTATAAACCTGTTCCGATAGCTGTAAACTCAGGTGCTGTACTATTATCCTGCCATAGATAATTGCTGAATAGTCCAGGGGTAAGTGTAATACTGGAATTTCTGCATATGCTCCTGTCAGGTCCGAGATCAGGATCTGGGGAAGGGTTAACAGTGAGTCTGGTTGTAACGATTGAATCACATCCAAGTACAGAATGCAAGGTGTCAATATAGGTACCGCTGGTAAATTGAATTGCCCCTCCTGCGAAAAATAATTCACCACTACAGATTGTCTTTAATTGTTCAGTTCTTTTTTTGTTGATTATCAGGCGAAGTGTAATTACAGAGTCACAACCACTTGAATTGGGGATGGTCTGTACATAGGTCCCCGAGCTATCATAAACCTGGTTATTCAGGGTATAGCTGTTACAGGTACTGATATCAAGTGAGAATGAAGTTCTGTTGGGGCATGGGTTAAGTTTCAAAACGAAAGGTGATTCGGATCCGCCCGCTAAGGGAAAAATTCCTGGACCCGGATCAAAATCACTGATACCGGACGCATAACCGGTGACGTAAATACTCAGGTTTGCGTCAATAACCATTCGTCTGAACAGACTGGTGCCATAATCAATACTTTGAAATGGAGCAGCATATATGAAATTGCCCGCAGGAGAAAGTTTAACTACTGCGGAAGCTCCATAATGGGTGCTGTTAATAATATGTACACCCGGACCCGGATCAAAATCAACTGAATTACCAAACGAGCCGATAATGTATACATTTCCTGAAAAATCGGTGACCAGATCATTCCCGGTACAACCGTCAACACTTCCGATTGTTTTTGCCCATATATAATTACCCTGGTCGTTGAGTTTTAGGATAAAACAATCCTGGCTCATGCTGGAAATATTTTGAACCCCTGTTCCCGGATCAAAATCAAAGTTGCCGATGAAATATCCGCAAATAACAACATTATTCATGCCATCCACATCAATGCCGATTGGGGTTATATAATGATTGTTACCCCCGGACTGACCGACGGATTTCGCCCAAATGAAGTTACTGTTGCCATCTAATTTGGCAATAAACCCATCGCCCGTACTTCCTGCCGAACTAATTAAATTATATACCCCTGATCCGGGATCAAAATCACAGGTGCCTGCAAAACTTCCTGTGATTAGCAGATTGCCAAAGCCGTCACATTTAATATCATTTATGAAACTGTTTGCATAAGTTACTGAACCATTACCAAATTGTTTTGACCAAAGATAATCGCCGTTATAATTGAGTTTTACAATATATGATTGCTGATGGGCGGTAGACGTCATATTGACTGTGCCGGGACCGGGATCAAAGTCCACAGTGTTGTTAAAAAGTCCACCAATGAAAACGTTATCCTGCGGATCAAGATCTATAGAAAATGCTTGTGGCCCGGTATCTCCGGGTCCGCCAAATTTTTTCGCCCAGATCAGATTTCCATCATTATTAAGTTTTATTACAAATGCATCCCTGAACCCAATGGGTGACATCATGAAAACACCTGGTCCGGGGTCCATATCCGCCGTATTTCGAAGGTCGGCTGCAAGATAAATATTGCCAGCCCTGTCAATTTTAAGTTCAATCGCTGACCAGGAAATAGTAGTAGGTATCTGCTTTGCCCAGACAAAATTACCATTGATGTCCAATTTACTGATATAAATTCCCTGGTTAAACGGTCCTCCCCCTGTCATCATGTGCAAGCCAGGGCCGGGATCAAAGTCTAATGAATTTTCAAAAAATCCCGCAGAAAATACATTTCCTTGCGCATCCACCCCCACCGTACGGCCATTGCTATAATCAGCACTATAAGCATCAAACACTTTGGCCCAACCAAGTACTGGTAGTTGGGAAACAGCGGACTGTATCCAGCAAAAAAAACAAAAAAAGGTGAATAATAACCGGTTCATATAGGTGCAACAGATAATAGTTGCTGGGGTTTAAGTGAACAAATATATGTCACATTCAGTGAGATTCATAGAGAGGGAAAAAATACGATGATTTGAGGTGCTTACTCTTTCTTGTGATTTAATAACAAGAGGATTCTGATGGCAACATCTTCTTTATAAAACAGTTGATTGGTTATGACTTTTGGTAACAAAGCTTCAACAAATGGTGCGCCCAGCAGACGCTGTGGTGTAGCAATAATCACCACAGCGTTTTCTGCTAAAAACCGGTGGATCAGTATAAGCAAAGACGAAAACTGTTCAGGGGCATAATTGATATCACTTAATAAAACCACTTCCGCCTTTATTTCCTCCGGAAAATGATTCCAGTCCAGGCACATGGCTTTTACATTCGTAAGACCGAGATGGGCAATATTTTTTTCCATCAACTCGACCGCCTCTTCGGAATGGTCACTGAGGATGACTGATGCTGCTGATTTTGCGATTGAAAAAGAGGGCAGTCCGGTTCCTGCACCAATCTCCAGTACACGTTTACCTGCAAACAACTCTTCCTGTTCTTCCAGGTATGCCATCATTGCCTTTGACGAAGGCCAGACCTTTGCCCAGAAAGGGAAGGGAGTTTTGGGATCGTTACTAAGAGTTTCTCCGTAGGCCGTCCTGATCTCTTCCGGTATGGGCAGAAATAAGGAAAGATTTTCTTTTATCGGGATCAGCTGCAGTGGGTATTGCATAAATTATAAAGGGACTGCAATTTATGCTATTCATCAACGGCTATGTATACTTAGATTTCAGGAAAACTGTCATTTACAGACGAAAATCAGTTGCCTTGAAGAGTAAATATTTTACATTTGATGCCAACCCTAATGAATCATTGAGGGAATTAAAAGCCCGCTTTTTTGTTAAATTATACCATGCATGATATTACCATTATATTGGCAGACGATGACGAAATAAACAATTACCTGTCAGTTTCAGTCATTGGCGAATTCGTTGCTGCCGGTCAGATCTTTGCTTTTACATCTCCGGGGCAGGCGGTCATGGAAGCCAAGCGTATCTGCGTGGATCAACCCTCGCAACGGTTCGTTTTTTTCATTGATATCAATATGCCGGAGTTCAGTGGCTGGGAGATGGTCAGGCAACTGAAGAGCCAGCCAGGTTTTGATTTCAAGGAGAAGGACAGGATCTATATTCTTTCTTCTTCGATTAATCCGGCCGACAGGGTAACGGCGGTCAATGAGATAAGTGTAACCGGGTTTGTTGAAAAACCGCTTACAATAAGTATGATGGAAGGGTTGTTGACATGAACTTTACCGGACGGGATACATTTTACCCGTCAGACGATCAGCTAATCTGAATATATGCAGCGAATTTTTATTCTCTTTTTTTTCCTGGTGACAGGTCTGCAGGCCACAGCCTATGACATATTTGTTGACAGGAAAGGCACTCTCAAAGCTGATTATATAATCAGTCATGCAGACAGTTTGTTTTATTATACACCAAGACCAGGATTGTCATCTGGTAAACATGTGGTATGGGTGCGAATCATAGTGAACAATTTAAATGACCGGTCACAGTTTAAGTATATTTCTTTCGACAATCCGGTAATCTATAAAGCAGATTTTTATTATTATGAGGATTCGGTCCTGAAGCATGATCAGTATGGATTCGGGTATAAACAGAAAACTAAGCTACAGGTGACCAATATCGATGAATTCAGGGTCAATGTACCGGGACAGGGCAAAGTGGAAGTTTTTGTCCGGGTTGAACCCCGATACATTTCCGTGTATTCATATGAAATAAAGCAGCTGGGCGAAATGATTATGTGGAAGGACCGTAAATTTTATGCCACATTCGTTTTTATTTTCTTTGTGGCCATATTAATATTCTTTTCCGTTTTCCTGATGCGCATTTTCCCCGAGCGGAAAGTATTTCTGGCTTATATCCTTTTCCTGATTAGTACGATCTTTACATCAACCGGCATGACAGGCTATTACAGGCCCTTCTCCGGCCTGGCGAATCCCGTACAACTGACCGAAATATTCGTGACGACCAGCCTGATGAGTTGTTTATACCTGTTGCGGCCCTATTTTAAATTAAAAGAATCCTTCCCCCGGGCGGATAAATTATTATATTATACGTTGGCTTATATGGCACTTTCTTTAGTGCCACAACTTTTTTTCTTCAGCTACCAGACCGATTATTTTGTCAAGCACTTTGTATTTATACCCAGCATG
This sequence comes from Chitinophagaceae bacterium, assembly GCA_035439525.1. Lineage (GTDB taxonomy): Bacteria > Bacteroidota > Bacteroidia > Chitinophagales > Chitinophagaceae > JJ008. The sequence continues at coordinate 1,684 of DAORKK010000175.1, read as the reverse complement.
ATTATTTTCACCGGCTTGACCTTCTACCTGGTTTCCCAAAAGGTTCGATATTCAATACCTGTTGCCGTAGTGTTTTTTATTTCAACAATCACCTCGGTCACGTTGAACATTGCCTTTCTCGGGTATATTCATCTGGGTTACTGGGTCCAGTATTACCAGTTTTCGCTGGTGATCATCATGGTTGCCTTATTTCTGATTGCTTTCCTCCAATCTAGAGATAAACAGGTAGTTGAAATGGCTGCCGCCAGTCTGAGTAAACTCATTACCAATAAAACCCATATGCTGGCAAAATTCGGAAGCTGGTACATGGAACTCCCTTCCAATAAGCTTTGGGTATCTGATGAGATGTACAGCATATACGGCGTGGAGAAAAAGAATACCCCTGATGTGAATGCATTTGTTGAGAAAGTACATGAAGAGGATAAGGATCGGATTATTAAAGTCTGGAGCGCATTGGCCGACAATGAGCAGGACCCACGGATGGAATACAGGGTGAGACAAACAGATGGCAGCATCCGGTACATCAGTGCCTCATGGGTTATTTCCTATAACGAACACGGGGGTGCGAAAAGGGCTACCGGTTATGTACAGGATATTACAGAAAGGGTTCTGGCTGAAGAAGAGAAATCAGCCATTTCTTCCGAACTGATTCAACGGAACCAGGTGTTGGAAGAATTCTCTTATTCGGTATCGCATAATCTGCGTAGTCCGCTGGCCAATATTCTCGGTTTGTGTGATATGATCGAACGAAAAATGAAGGATGGCAAGCTCGATCTGGTGCCTGTAAAAATGCTGACAGACTCGTCAAGACGACTTGATTCCATACTCCGGGATCTGAACACCCTCCTGAACTATGATAAAAAGCTGAATGTGCTCAAAACACCCTTGCAGCTGGATGATGTAGCCAAAGAGACCTGGGAGATTTACCGGGAAAAATGTGAGTTTCTGGGCGGACACTTCACCTGGGACTTCAATGGGACAGGGTTGGTTCACCTGGTAAAGCCCTATATGGATAATATATTCCAGAATATGCTTTCCAACAGCCTGAAGTATTCACGGCCGGGCATAGCACCTGTCATTCACTTTAGTGGCCGGCTGAATGAGGGTATGCTGCAACTTGAGTTCCGGGATAATGGCCTGGGGATTGACCTGGATGCAAACCGGTCCAAACTTTTCGGCCTTTACCAGCGGTTCAACCCCAAAGCTGCAGAAGGCAACGGCCTGGGCCTTTACCTGATCCGGCTGCAGGTGGAAAAAATGAAAGGCCAGATCGATGTACAAAGTGAATTGAATGCCGGAACTACATTTTTTATCAACCTCCCGGTTTAGTTTGAAGGGTTACAGGAATACTTGTGCGCCTGCAGGACAATCATTTTAAATAGCCTGTTGAAAGAACAGCTGTCTGCCTCCCAACTTTTATTGGTTATATTTATCATTCAAATCAGGACGGAATGAACCGGAAATCATTTTTAACAACAGCCACTTTAATAGGTGCTGCAGGCATCAGTTCGGCTATGCAAACAGACACAAAACCATTGCTGCATCATGTGTTCTTCTGGTTGAAGAACCCGGGATCTGAGGCAGATAAACTAGAACTGATCAAAGGACTGAAAACACTATCGGCCATTCCCACGGTCCGGCAACTGCATGTCGGAGTGCTGGCTTCCACCGAAAAACGGGAAGT
>DAORKK010000174.1:0-6621 GCA_035439525.1 Chitinophagaceae bacterium | reverse complement strand
TCGACCATTATAAAGCCCTTGGGCATATTGAAACCGGATATACCATCATGTTCGCTTTTTGCGCCGTGGCTTACCTGATCGCCTGGGTAGTCATGAAGAGCCTCGTACCGAAATATAAAATCATTACTGATCTCTGATCAAACCGCGTTTAAGTTCATAAAAAAGGCACCTGCAGTTTTGCTGGTGCCTTTTTTAATTTCACTCAATACCGAATGCATTGAAAACTGGGAATAACAGGAATTGAAGAACCAAGCTGGAAGAAAGTTGGAACTTTCGTATCTTGAAAGCAGGGACCATTGTCTGCATGTTTATGGATTGACCTGGTAGGCTCTGGACCAGTTTTGTACAAATCCAGTAATCAGAATAATTAATTCATTCACCAGTATGAAATTTCAGACCCGCCTGATTAATTTTCTCCTGCCGTTTGCGGCTTACCTTCTCTTTGCTTTTCAGTGGTTCAATACTTATGTTAAAGCCTGGCATGCCAATATTCCGGAAGAAACTCAATACTTGATGGGTGCACACACCAATCCTTATATTTATTTTGCCTGGCTGTTTGGCATCACTTTCCTTCTTTTTCTTACCCTGGGAATTATTTATCTCGTCCGTGAAAAAACCGCCCGCCCGTTAATTTATATCCTGATGGCCAACCTGCTGTTTACCAGTTATTATGCTTTTCTTTTCGCTGCTGATTTTCCTAAATGGAACAGGACCGGAGTGTTGAATTTTGTAATTCTGTGTTTACTCGGAATTTCGATCTTCAGGTATTATGGAGAGGTGATAAAAAAAGGAGGAGGCTACACTGTACGATCTTCAGATTAAATTAAACCTGATGAAAAAAACCTTCTTTTTCTCTGCAATTTTCTTGCTATTGAATCTGTCACTTATAGGACAGCCCATTCCAATTCCTGCCAATTATGTTATCCTCGACAGTGTCGAAGGCGATTTAGACAAGGATGGAATACAAGAAATGGTTGCGGCATTTGATACCCGGAAACCAATTGAAGATTTTGATAATATTCCAAGGGAGTTGTATATCTACAAAAAAAAGAGTGACAAATGGATACTTTGGAAAAAATCAGAACAGGCATTGTATGGCAGCCGGGATGGCGGAATGATGGGAGACCCTTTTGATAAAATCGAAATTAAGAATGGAATATTATTGATCAATCAGGCTGGTGGCAGTAGCTGGAAATGGAACGTTACAGATAAATACCGTTACCAAAACGGTGAATTCTATCTGATCGGGTATTCAAATATCTATGGAAAACCCTGTGAATACTGGACAGAAATTGACTTTAATCTTAATACCGGGAAACTGGTTGCAGACAAGGAATATGAAGATTGTCAGGGAGATGAACCCAAAACCATTAAAAAGGAAAATGAAACAATCTGGAAAAAAGGAATTAAAATAAAGTTGCAAGAGCGAAACAACAAGGAAATTAAATTTACCACGCCCAGGTATAAACATGAAATTTATATAGCTGAAAAAAATGAATAAAGACACCATCTCCTACAACAACGCACAAAGTGAAACAGAAAAACCAATCTGTCAACTGCTGGCGTCAACTATCAATACCGCCCTCCCCGAAGCGGAAAATAAAATCTGGCATGCAATCCCGGTCTGGTTTCTCGATGGCAATCCGGTGGTGGGGTATAGCAAACTGAAAAATGGCATCCGGCTGCTCTTCTGGAGCGGACAGACATTTGAAGAAGCCGGATTACAAAACGAGGGAAAATTCAAGGCGGCAGAAATCCGTTATACATCTGTTGACCAGGTCAATATAAAAGACCTGCAACGCTGGCTGAAGAAAGCCCGTGATATTCAGTGGGATTATAAAAATATTGTAAAGCGGAAGGGGCAGCTGGAACGATTGAAATAATTTCCATCCGGCTGTTTCAATAGCTGATTAATACGGATTGTTGTAAATTCGGAGAGTCCGGCTATTCAAAGAAACAAAAACTGACTTCCCCTGGAAGTAAAAATTTATATACCGCATCCGGCTTTGCAGGAATATGTGCTAAACATATCCACGGTGAATGCTGTATTACCAGCAGGAACCGATGAAGTAATAACCCCTTATCCGCCCACTCCTTTTCAAACCCTGCTTTTTTATTGTAATGACCCGGTTTCGATGGGCCGGTCTGATAGCGGACTTTTTGAAAAGCAGCCAACGACGGTATTGACCGGCCCCCAGTTTTCCCGGGTTAATATTAAAGTCCACCGCCAACTGCAGGCGATCCGGGTTGATTTCCTGCCTGGCGGTCTTTTTCGCCTGCTGGGTATTCCCATGCATCAATTATTTGACGGAGGCTTTGATGCCACCGATTTTTTTGGTCCCGGTTTAAAAAGTCTGAACGGCCATTTACAACAACTTTCCAACCTGGAGGAAGGAAAAAACCGGGTCGAAGATTTTCTGCTGGCCAGGTTACCATTATTCCAGGATAGGGTTCCCTTTGATGGGGCTATACAAATGATGTTGAAAAACAACGGCATGCTCTCTATAGAAAAATCGGCGGCGCTAGCCTGCCTGAGCCTGAAACAATTTGAACGAAAATGCCAGGAACGGATTGGCTTGAGTCCTAAAATGTTTGCCCGTATTATCCGATTCTCCAATGCCTACCGGTTGCACGAAGCAGCTCCCGGAATGAGCTGGACAAAAATCGCTTATGAAGCCGGTTACTTTGATCAGATGCACCTGATCCGGGATTTTAAGGTATTTGCCGGTGTTAATCCCTCAGTGATTGAACAGGAACTCCTGGGCACTCCCCTCCGTATGCAGAAAGACATCCGCTATTAGAATGTCTTTTTTGTACTATGCCGGCACCTGTTTGTCCGGCTAGATTTGCTAAAAAAGTACATGATCACAAAAACCTTCTGCCGCCAAACCGGTCTGCTCAAGCCGTTCCTTTTATTAACGCTATTACTATTGATCAGGTGCATTACACCTGGCAGATTAAACGCCCAAACTTATGACAGCCTGAATATGCTGCAGGGCCATAAGGTACAGGTATACCATAGTGAGGGCGCCGCCCTTAAAGCCAAAAGAATGGCCGGACAACTTGACCAGGTCATGCAATTTTATACCGGGCAAACAGGATTTACTCCTTCGGTCGTATTACTCGTCCTTTCCCCGGCAGACTGGAACAAATACACTCAGAATATGGTCTATGGCATGCCGCATTATACCAATAATAAAACACTGATCGTGGCGGCAGAAAACAATGATTTCTGGAAAAGCTTTATTCCCCCGTTAGACAAACTGCCCGGGGAACTGGCAAGTGCTATCAGGAATACCTATACAGATCCGAAAGAGGGTCTATCCATGGAACCCTTTTTTGACCTGCTTGCGATTCATGAACTTGGCCATGCTTATCATAAACAAGGTGGTCTGCAGATGCAACGGAACTGGATGGGGGAACTTTTTGTAAATATATTTCTGCACAGTTATATAGCAGAGAAAGAACCTCAGCTTTTACCCGCCCTGACCCTTTTCCCGAAGATGGTGGTGGCCATAACAGATACAGCAACCTTAAAATATACCTCCCTTCAGGATCTGGAAAAATTTTACAATCAGATTGCACAGCAAAGTCCGCAGAATTATGGCTGGTATCAATGCCGCTGGCATATGGAAGCCGGAAGCATCTATGAGGCTGGCGGTATTGCCGTTATGAGAAAATTATGGCAGGCTCTTAAAAATCAGCAAGCGTTTATTGACGACAAATCGTTTACCGATGTACTGGCAGCAAAAGTGCATGTAAGGGTTGCTGCTGTCCAGCTGAATTGGGATGCCTTCAAATGACAACCAAAATTCAGCAAATGGGCAAGTACCTTGTAACCGGGAGGAATGACTCACAGAAATAATGAAAATCTCTGCGACCTGGTATTCATTATTTTTATCGTAATTTTATTTTACGACTTCACACAAGTCCTGTTTTAGATAACCCCCTGGTATATGAGAACAGCTGGTACACTCCTTTTACTGATTTTTCTGACCGGTTGCTTTAAAAGAAACGAGTCGAATGTAAATGCGCCCTGTACAGACAGTTGTATGGTCTTTACTATCCGGGTAACCACGGGTCTCCATTCCACCACCACCATGGCCAATATCCCTGTTGAACTGGGTTGGTCAAAACCGGCCACTCCGCTGGGTGATCCCGGGCGACTGATTGCCAAAGGAAAAACCCAGGGCAACGGAACAATCAGTTTTTCGTTTAAGGCAAAAGCAAAAGAATTACAAGGTGGAAAATTTTATATTACCGCTTTGGCAGGAAACGATTACTTCCGGACTCAAAACGAATATTATGGAATAGAGAAATATGACAGCCTGGTAAATACAGCGATTCATGTTCCGGCCAAAGCGACATTGAAAATCATCTATAAAAACTTCAACCCGGTCAGTGCAGAAGATTTTTTCCAATGTCTTCCTTATTTTCCGTCTTATGGCTCAACAGGGCATGCCATAGAAATGAAAAAGCCGGACGGCCAACTCAGCAATACTCACTTCTTTACATCATACGGTCCGTTTACAACACTGGAACTTACCGGTACAACAGCCGGAGACCAGTATACGTACTTTGATATTATTAAAAAGAAAAACGGGGTACGGGTGGATCTGAAAGACAGCATTTATATTGTAAAAGGGGAGACTAAGACATACGAAGTAAGTTTCTGAAACAGGTGAAACTCATCCAACTGAAGCTATGCCTTCAAAACAAGATCCATCCACTATAACAACTACCTGATATCTTTAAAATAAATGCTCCTAACAGGAGCATTTATCTTTTTCAACATATTGTGTGAAACCTTAATCACATCCAAACTTCCTCTTCATTCTTCGACATGCTCATTCTTCGACATGCTCATCCTTCGGCAAGCTCATCCTTCGGCACGCTCATCCTTCGGCAAGCTCAGGATGACAAGGACACTTCCCGACTCCCGACTACTAACTACGAAATCCTGACTGGTTTATTCTCCCCAGATGTTATCCTTCCCATCCAGCCACTGTTTCACCAGGTCAGTCGTTACTGATTTCGGTCTTTCCAGCGGGAAGCCAAGGGCGCGATCCCAACAAAGGGAAGCAAGCACCCCTAAAGCGCGGCTTACTGCAAAGAGTACGGTATAGAATTCATATTCAACCATACCGTAGTGCACTAACAGTGCTCCGCTATGGGCATCCACATTCGGCCAGGGGTTCTTGATTTTACCGATTGTCTGAAGAATCGGAGGCACGGTTTCGTATACATTCCAGATGGTCTGTACCAGTTTATCATCCGGCATGTGTTTTTTACCGAATTCCATCTGGGCGGTGAAGCGGGGGTCGGTTTTGCGGAGTACCGCGTGTCCATAACCAGGCACCACTTTCCCTTCACTCAGGGTTTTCTTTACATATTCGGCAATCTGCTCTTTGGTAGGCAGATCGGTATTCAGTTCTTCCTGCATCTCAAACACCCACTTAATCACTTCCTGATTGGCGAGTCCATGTAAAGGACCGGCCAGCCCGTTCATACCAGCTGCATAAGCGAGGTACGGATCACTTAAAGCCGACCCCACCAGGTGTGTCGTATGGGCAGATACATTTCCTCCTTCATGATCGGCATGGATGGTCATGTATAACCGCATCAGTTCACGGAAACTTTCATCATCATAACCAAGCATATGGGCCAGGTTACCCGCCCAGTCGAGCAGACCGTTGGGTTGAATATGATCGCTGTTTTTATATTTACGACGGTAGATGTAAGCTGCAATACGTGGCAGACGGGCCAGCAGTACGATGCTGTCATCAAATACCGGCAACCAGTAGTCTTTTTTACTGATCCCTTCCCCGTATTTTTTCTGGAAATAACTTTCAGTCTGCAACGCCATCACCCCCACCACAAACATGGTCATCGGGTGTGCCGTGATCGGCAGGGCGTCAATAGCTTCAAATACGTGGGTAGGTACGTGGCTCCGGCGCTGGAGAATATTGGTTACATGTTCAGCATCCTCATCGTTAGGGAGTTCCCCGATCAGCATCAGGTAAAAAAGGCCCTCTGGTAAAGGCTCAGACCCTCCGGGTGCTTTAGGCAGTTTGGCCTGCAATTCTGGAATAGAATGACCCCGGAACCGGATCCCTTCCTGGGCGTCCAGGAGTGAAGTCTCAGTCACCAAACCTGTAATCCCCCGCATGCCCTGGTAAATCTGCGAAAGCGTGACTTCCCCGATTACTTTATTGCCATGCTCTTTTAATAAGTCTTTGATTTCGGCAGCTACGCTATCCGCTTTAGCTTTAAACCGGTCTTTTATAATTCCCATAACACCTTATTTTTCGGGGGATTTTTGATATAAAATATGTAGGCATAAAATTACTGAATGCCCGGGGTGGTAACAAATAATAGGGAGGAAAGTTTGCCAAAGTACGAAGTTAGAAGTACGAAGTACGACCGAAGTGCCTTGAATATATACCTTTTAGGAGGGGCTGTTTCCTGACATCCGGCAACGGACATCTGACAACTGTTTCTGGGGCTGTTTCCTAACACCTAACAGCTAACACCGAACAGCTACTTTGGCGTTTTCCGATATAACCACACCGCCACGAACAAAAACACGATATTCGGCAGCCAGGCGGCTAAAAAGGGGTG
>DAORKK010000173.1:0-6710 GCA_035439525.1 Chitinophagaceae bacterium | reverse complement strand
TTTTAAAACGGTCCGTAAGTTCTTTGGCGAAGCCATCGTAGTAACCCAGGAAGTGGAAGATATTATTTCCTCCCCGGTGGTGAAGCAGGCAATTATTAATAATTCTGACTGCAAAATACTCCTCGATCAATCCAAATACCAGAATAAGTTTGACCAGATCCAGGAACTTTTGGGACTGACTGAAAAAGAAAAGGCCCAGGTGCTTTCCATCAACAAAGCCAACGATCCCGGTAAGAAATATAAGGAGGTTTTTATTTCATTGGGCGGTATGCTTTCCAAAGTGTACCGGGTGGAAGTGTCTGCTGAGGAATACCTGGCATATACAACGGAGGAGACTGAAAAATTCAAGTTAATGCAACTGGCCGAACAGTTTGACGGGGATATAGAAAAAGCGATCACTCATTATTTAAACAATAAAAACCAAGTATTATGAAGCGAATGATTTGTGTGTATTTGTTAAGTGCCCTGCTTTTCGTTGCCTGCAAAAAGAAAGAGCAATCCGAAACTGAAGTGGGTAAAACTGCCGTTACCACTGCAAAGATGGCCAACTGCAGTAAGGAAATTGTAGCTGATAAGCCGGTAAAGGCCGGAGAAACCGGTATCATTTTCCCGGCGGGGACTAAACTGTGTATCACTCCCGATAATATGGAAATACGAATCGAATTGCCGGCAGGATATGCTTTTCTTTCCAGGGAAATATCATTTACAGAGAAGGCGCTGCCCGTGTTTGCCACTTATGCCTGCTATTGCAGTGTGGTGAACAATGCCTGCCAGGTATTTTATGCAGAAGATCTTGGCTTTGGATGTCTTCAGTCATCCTGTACAGGTTCCTGCACCGGTAAGTTTACCTATAGAGGCTATAGTGTGGACAGGGTCATTCATCTTGCAGATAAGGAAGCTTTTTTTAATTTACCGGAAGTGCAGGAAATGATCCGGGTTCTTATAAACAATGTTTCTCCCCTGGAGGCTTACGGCAAATTTTCGGTTCTCGGTGTGTCCTTCTATTTAGTACAACAGGAAAAGGCTTTTCTCGAAAAGGCAACCTGTGACTGTGAAGGTACGCAGGCCTGCAAACTCAAAGTGGTCAATCTCCCACCAAGAACCGGTGAACCAGCAGCTAAAAAAATATATTTCTGTGAAGGTGGTTGTAACGGCTGCGAACTGACCATTAATTAAAGAAAGTCCTTTTCATGTCCATTCCTGGTTGCGGCTATACAGGATTGTCCTCCCGATATTTCGGGGGGACACCTGTATCCTTAAAAATTAATTTATGAAAAAACTAATCATCGTGCTGGCCTTGTTCTTTAGTATGAAGTCACAGGCTCAGTTTCCGATAGCGGAAATTATCAAAGCCGGAATAAAAAAAGTGATTGTGGCGGTTGACCTGAAGATCCAGAAACTACAGAATAAAACAATCTGGCTTCAGAATGCACAAAAGACTTTGGAGAATGTGCTGTCCAAAACAAAGCTGACCGAGATCAGCGGCTGGGTGGAAAAGCAGCGAAAGCTTTACGATGATTATTTCCAGGAACTAAAAAAGATAAAGAATGCGCTTAGCTATTATCACCGGATCAAAGACATAATTGAAGACCAGGTGGCCATGGTAAAGGAATACAAAGCAGCATGGGCTCTGTTCCGGCAGGACCGGAATTTCACGGCAGCAGAACTGGAATACATGAGCGAAGTCTATACCGGTATGCTGGGTGAAAGTGTCAAGTCCATTGACCAGTTGCTGATGGTGGTGAATGCCTTTACCACACAGATGACTGATGCAGCAAGGATGGAGATCATCAATACAACTGCCGCTGAGATGGAAAAGGGGTTCATGGACCTGAAGGAGTTTAATAACCAGAATAAACTGATAAGTCTTCAACGGGCATCGACCAGAGGTGAAATTGAATACATAAAAAAATTATACGGATTATGAAAAAGATATTCTTCATTTTATTACTGTGTTCCAACTTTTGTTTTGGACAATCCCAGGAAGCCAAACAACTCCTGCTGAATGTAGAAAAACTGGCGCAGTTGAAACTGATGCTTTCGCACATGAAGACCGGCTACCAGATCCTGGAGAAAGGTTATACCTCCATAAAAAATATCTCACAGGGAAATTTCAACCTGCACCGGGATTTCCTGGATGGGTTGCTGCAGGTCAGTCCAGCAGTGAAAAAATATGCGAAAGTGGGAGACATTATACAGGTGCAGGTCAAACTGGTCAAAGAGAGCAAAGCAGCATTGGCTGAGTTCAGGAGCAGTAAGCAATTCACCGTAGCAGAAATTGAGTATTTGGGCCATGTTTATGCAAACCTGTTAAAAGAAAGTTTGAAAATGCTGGACGAACTGGCCATGGTGGTTACGGCAGGTAAACTTCGTATGAGTGATGATGAACGGCTGCAGGCTATTGACCGGATTCATGATGAAGTGATCGAACAATATACGTTCCTGAATGAGTTCAATAACGGGACTGCTATCCTGTCTCTGCAACGGGAAAAGGAGAAGATGGATATTGATTTGATGAGAAAGGTTCACGGTTTAAAATAAAACTATGAAAGTATCTGTGAGATTGATTTGTGTGATGGTGGTTTTGTTAGTCCCTTCCGTGGCAGATGCACAGATTGCCACCCGTATCCGATCCATGCACGAGGTATTGGAACAACTCTATGATGATATGATGCCTCTGTGCAGCCGTTTGATTGGTGTAGGCAGGGGCATTGCCGGCTTTGCTGCTACCTGGTATATTGCCACCAGAGTATGGGGTCATATTGCCCGTGCGGAACCTATTGATTTTTATCCGCTGTTCCGGCCCTTTGTCCTGGGCTTTGCCATTTTGATATTTCCTTCAGTCATCCAACTCATCAATCAGTTGATGAAGCCGACGGTTACCGGTACCGCCCAAATGGTAAAGGATTCCGATGCGGCCGTAGCCCAGTTGTTAAAGATGAAGGAGGATGCCATCAAGACAACGGCCTATTGGCAGATGTATGTGGGTGAGACAGGAAGAGGTGACAGGGATAAATGGTATAAGTATCATTACGGAGATAAAAAGGAAGGATGGCTGAAAAGTATCGGTAATAATATCCGCTTTGCTTTTGACAAGTTTGGCTACAATCTCCGTAACCAGATCAAGCAATGGATGGCAGAAGTACTGAAAGTGTTATTTGAAGCGGCTGCCCTTTGCATTAATACTATCCGCACTTTCTATATGATTGTACTGGCAATCCTTGGCCCACTGGTATTTGGTATCGCCGTATTTGATGGCTTTCAGCACACCCTCACCGTTTGGATCGCCCGTTACCTGAATATATTCCTGTGGCTGCCGGTGGCCAACATTTTTGGTGGCATCATGGGCAAAATACAGGAGAATATGCTCAAGGAAGATTTGCAGCAAATAGCCACTAACGGCGACACATTTTTCTCTACCACAGATACGGCTTACCTGATTTTTATGATCATCGGGATCATTGGTTATTTCACCGTGCCCTCCGTGGCCAACTATATCATTCATGCAGGGGGTAATAATGCCCTGCTGCAAAAAGTCACAAACATCATGAGTACATCTGTCCGTAATACCGCCAGCGGATCAGTGTCGATGACAAAGGACGCTATGGGTGCTGGGTACAACCGGATAGCCAATAGTATGGCTGACAGCAGTGCCTCAGGTGGTTATTTCAAAGATAAAATTGAAGGAAAATAGATGTTCCGAACAACAAAAAATATTGACACAGCATTCCGCCAGGTACGCCTGTTTTCCATAGGGGTCATGGCTGTATGCCTGATCCTGACTTTGTTCATCAGTTACAAAAGTTACCAGTTAGCCAGCCAGTCGCAGCAAAAGATATTCATCCTGGCCAATGGCAAGGCACTGGAAGCGTATGCAGCTGACCGAAAGGATAATATACCGGTGGAGGCCCGTGATCATGTTAAGGTGTTCCATCATTATTTTTTCACGATGGACCCTGATGATAAAGTGATCTGCAGTAATCTGACCAAGGCGCTTTACCTGGCCGATGGTTCTGCCAAGCAGCAATATGACAACCTGAAAGAAAATGGTTATTACACCAACCTGATTTCGGGGAATATCAGCCAGGAGATACAGGCCGACAGTATTATCATCAACACCGATGACTACCCGTACTATTTCAGGTATAAAGGGTTTCAGAAGATCATCCGGCCTACCACCATCGTTACCCGGAGCCTTGTAACGGAAGGTTATCTGAGAAATGTTTCCCGTTCGGATAATAATGCCCACGGGTTTTTGATCGAGCGGTGGAAAACGCTGGAGAATGCTGACCTAAAAGTTGAAAACCGTCAATAATGTTTTGGAAGCGAAAAATAAAGGAGCTCAAACAAAACCCTCTGCAGGACAAACTGGCTCAAAAGATAGCCGGTGGATTTGTACTGGTGCAGACCAAATTCAGTGATATGATGAATAAACAATTGGCGAATATGTCAACGAAAAGGTTAAAGGCTCTCCTGATTGCCTTCTGTGTTTTCAGCGGAGGGTTAAGCCTGTATTTTTTTGTTTCTGCTATTGTAACCCAACCCAAAACAGGTTTTAAGATTGACCCGATAAAAGTGCCGGAGCATTTTGACCGCTCGGGCGACGAAGTGATGAAAAACGAGATGCCAGAAGATGTTTACCGTGAAATTCAGCAGTACCGGTATTATATGGACAGTATCGGGGAACCCATTCGTCCGGGGCTGGAAGATTCTATGCGAATCCTGGAAGAACTGTATTGGCAGCAGCAAAAGTAAAGTTGAATGAGGAAGTCAAGATAAAATTAATAACCAGTAAAAATGTGTATATGAATAACTATGTGAAGCAAAGAAAATTACTGTTGGTGTTGCCCCTGCTGGCGGTTCCGTTTCTGACCATGGCTTTCTGGGCGCTGGGTGGCGGGAAGGAAAAGAAAGAAGAGACTACTGAGGTCAAAGGTCTGAATCTGGAATTACCCGATGCCAGACTCAAGGAAGATAAACTGATGGATAAACTCAGCTTTTATGAAAAGGCAGATAAGGACTCCCTAAAACTGGAAGAATGGATGCGCAGCGATCCTTATTTCAAAAGAGATACCCCTCATGTATTTCCTACTGAGCTAGATGAACTCAGCACGGTGACGGCTGGTAAATATAACCAGCGACTCAACAGTTCGCCTTATGAGAAGGGGGTTAGCAACCCGGAAGACCAAATCCTTCAGAAGCTGAAAATGCTGGAAACCGAAATGAGTAAAACGGCAAATACTGTTTATGAAGATCCGGTTAAACAAAGTAACGGTAATGACCAATTTACTTCCGAAGTGAACCGCCTGGAACAAATGCTGCAGCTCAATAATACTGGAAGCAATAGTGATCCGGAAATAAAACAGCTCGAAAATACCCTGGATAAGATCCTTGATATCCAACATCCGCAGCGGGTAAAAGAGCGTTCTATAAAAAATAAAGAGGCAGCCTATGTGGTGCGTAAATCCTCCTGGACTGATACGATTGTAAAAGGATTTTACAGTTGCAGTGATGACAGGGAGTTGCAGGAGTCCGAACAAAACGCTATTGAAGCAATCATTGCAGCTCATCAAACTATCGTAAATGGTGCTGTCGTGAAATTCAGGTTACTGAATGATGTGTACATCAAAGGGAATTTGGTTCCTGCCAATACACCGTTCTCGGGTATTGCAACACTTGACGGAGAACGATTGTATGTTGAAATTCATTCCATCCGTTGCGGCAAATCCATTTATTCTGTCCAACTCGATGTATATGATATGGACGGGCTGCCAGGTATCTATATACCCGGAACTATCAACCGGGAGGTGGCTAAGGAAACCCTGAATAATTCACTAACACTGGCGGATATGACTTCGCTTGATCCTTCTCTTAAAGCGCAGGCCACGGCTACCGGAATCGGCGCTGTCAAATCATTAGTCAGTAAAAAAGCTAAGCTGGTACGGGTGCAGGTAAAAGCCGGCTACAAAGTATTACTCAACAATAAAAATCAAGACCAATGAAACTATTCATTACCCTGTTTTTCCTGGGCAATGTATGCTTTGCCCAGACCCCATTATCCGTCACGACTGACAAAACCACTTCCCTGATATTTCCGTTCCCTATTAAGTATGTTGACAGGGGAACCAAGGATGTGATCGTGCAGCCGGTAAAAGAAGATGAACGAATACTACTGGTCAAAGCTGCCAGCAAACAGTTTGCTGAAACGAATCTCAGCGTTGTAACCGGTGACGGGCATGTGTATGAATTCACTGTCAACTATGCCGCGCAACCTGCCGTACTGGTGATGCACCTGCCTCCTAATAAAAAGGCGACTATATCATCCTATGCCCAGGCCATCCTGAATAATCCGCCGAAAAGGATTCTGAAAGTGGAGCATGGCGGGGTAATCAGCAAACTCACCGGTATTTATATCAAAGATGATGTGATCTACTACCAACTGGAAATTCATAACCACAGCCCGTTGGACTTTGATATTGAACTTCTCAAATTCCACATTATTGATAAAAAGAGAAGCAAGCGGACAGCACTGCAGGAAAATGAACTGGTACCGCTCTATATCGCCGGTAATAAATCCAAAGTGAAGTCGTATAATTTTTCCGTGATCGTCGTGGCGCTGGATAAGTTCACCCTTCCTGATGCGAAATTTCTGGGTATACAACTCATGGAGAGAAACGGTGGACGGCACTTTAACCTGAAGGTTTATAACG
>DAORKK010000172.1:0-6881 GCA_035439525.1 Chitinophagaceae bacterium | reverse complement strand
TCCCCGATTTCAGGCACAGGAGGCGACCTATCAATAGTTAAGTAATAAATAATCGCGGTTGACGCAATCGGTTGCTTCTGCTGCGGGACAGTAAAAATTGCTGAATCCCTTATCTTTAGTCCAAAAACAACTGATATGCAATTTGAATGGAAAGGCGTTTTTCCCGCACTACTGACCCCGTTTACGGCCAATGATGAAGTGGATCTTCCCATGTTTGGGAAAAACCTGCAGGCCCAGCTCGATGCCGGGATACAAGGGATTATTATTGGAGGATCATTGGGAGAGGCCAGTACCATTACTGTGGCCGAAAAAGAACAACTTGTAAAATATGCATTGGATTATGTAAAGGGAAAGATCCCCGTGATTCTGAATATTGCAGAAAGTACAACCAAGGACGCCATTGAGCAGGCAGCCAATGCTGAGAAATGGGGCGCCGACGGCCTGATGCTGTTGCCCCCGATGCGGTATAAATCTGATGACCGGGAAACTGTAACCTATTTTAAAACGGTGGCTCGTTCTACCCGGCTTCCGATCATGATTTATAATAACCCGGTGGATTATAAAATCGATGCACATCCGGCTTTATTTGATCAGTTGGTTGAATGTGAAAATATTACTGCGCTAAAAGAAAGTTCAAGAGATGTAACCAACCTGATCCGTATGAAAAATCGTTTCGGCGATCGGTTTAAAATTCTCTGCGGCGTGGATACCCTGGCGATGGAAGAGCTTTGTCTGGAAGCTGATGGGCTGGTAGCCGGATTAGTCTGTGCCTTCCCCAAAGAAACCATGGCGATCTATAACCTGGTAAAAGCGGGTAAGATTGCGGAAGCGGCAGTGATTTACCGTTGGTTTATGCCCTTGCTCGAACTGGATATTCATCCCAAACTGGTACAATACATTAAACTGGCCGCCACCCAAACGGGTATCAGTAATGAATATGTAAGGGCGCCAAGACTGGTGCTGGAAGGAGAGGAAAGAGAACGGGTGCTGGGGATTATAAAGCAGGGGATTGCCACCAGACCGGCTTTATAAGTAAAAAGTAAAAAGTAAAAAGTAAAAAATCCCATAGAGGTAGAATTGGTTAAGCAATCAGAAGTCTCTTAGGAGGGGCTGTTCGCTTCTCGCTTCTCGCTTCTAGCCTCTAGCTTCTAACTAACGACTAATGACAAACGACACATCCATACAAGAGATCAACGAAGTAATGTCCGCTTCCTGGAAAGCTTTTCATGCTTACCGGAAATTATCCCTTAAACAACGGGCCGGATTCATGCGGGCGATTGCAAAGGAACTCGAGGCGGCGGGTGATGAACTGATTCAGACCGCCATGCAGGAAACCAATCTGCCGGAAGCCCGGCTGAGAGGGGAGCGTGGTCGCACGATCTATCAGCTCGAAAGTTATGCGGACGCTTGTGAGAAGGGAGATTGGCTGGAAGCACGCATTGATCATGCCAATCCGGTTAAGACACCACCTAAACCGGATATCCGTAAGATGCTTGTACCCATTGGTCCGGTAGTGGTTTTCGGAGCCAGCAATTTTCCTTTTGCTTACTCTACGGCAGGAGGAGATACGGCTACTGCTTTTGCCGCGGGTTGTCCCGTGATTGTGAAAGCACATCCGGCACATCCCCAAACATCACATTTAGCTGCACAAGCTATATTCCGTGCAGCCGAAAAAACCGGAATGCCAGCCGGCATTTTTGCCCATGTATCCGGGATGTCTTTTGAAGTGGGCAAAGCATTAGTAACGCATACCTGTTGCAAAGCAGTTGGGTTTACGGGTTCCTATGCCGGAGGTAAACAATTATTTGACTGGGCCAATCAGCGGCCGGAGCCGATCCCTGTTTTTGCTGAAATGGGGAGTGTAAATCCGGTCTTTTTATTGCCCGGAAAATTAGCTGAGTCCGCAGGAGAAGTAGCCACACAATGCGCCGGTTCCATCACATTAGGTGTCGGGCAATTTTGTACCAATCCGGGACTTATCATCGGAATTGAAGGCACTGATCTGCAGCAATTCATTCATGACCTTGGTAAAGCCATCCAGCAAACCATGCCGGGTATGATGCTGCACCAGGGCATCGCTGATAATTTTTCCAATAAACGTGAAGAAGCCCTGATGCAGGAAAATGTTCATCTCGTGGCAGAATCTGCTCAATCAGGAGAAGACCGCTGTACCGGTTTACCTACCGTAGCTACGGTGGATGGTAAAACATTTTTAGCCAATCCGCTCTTACATAAAGAGGTATTTGGTCCTTATTCACTGGTGGTACGTTGCGCCGATGCAGCGGAAATGCTGGAAGTAACCTTACACCTTGAAGGTCAGCTGACGGCCACCCTGATGGCTACAACAGCGGATATGCTCAATAATGAGGAACTGGTGGAAGCCGTGAAAAATATTTGTGGTCGTTTCGTCATGAACGGGGTACCCACTGGTGTGGAGGTTTGCCTGAGTATGCAGCACGGCGGACCATTCCCTGCCTCCACTGATTCACGTTTTGGCTCTGTTGGAGCTGATGCAATCAAACGTTTTGCCCGCCCGCTTTCCTTCCAGAACTGGCCGGATGAGTTGCTGCCGGAGGAGTTGAAAGAAGAGAATCCGCTTGGTATAACCAGAGCAGTAAGTAGTTAGTAGTCGGAAGTTAGTAGTTAGTAGTCAACAGCCCCTTCTTATCGAAAGTTGGTTACTATACCGATTTTACCTCTATAGGATTTTTTACTTTTTACTCCCCCCTTCGCCGAAGCTACGGGGGGCAAGTTTGAATCTTGACTTTATATCGGGTGCCTGAACCAGCGATCATCCTCAAACCCGTCTATTTTCATTACATTCGCGGCCAATAACAAACTCCCCATGCGACAAGACGAATTACTGGCTAAACGTAGCGGCAATCAATGTGAATTATGTGCGGCCACCGAGCACCTGAAAGTATATGAAGTGCCACCCGCCACCGGAAATATGGAAGATGCCATCCTGGTTTGTCCCAAATGCCTGGCACAGATTGAAAAGAAAGAGGAGCTGGACCATGCGCACTGGCAGTGCCTGACCACCAGTATGTGGAGTGAAGTGATCCCTGTTCAAGTGATGGCCTGGCGGATGCTGAACCGGTTGCGGAGTGAAAGCTGGGCGGCAGAACAACTGGATATGATGTACCTGGCCGACGAATCACTGGCCTGGGCCAAAGCTTCAGGAGACCATGAGAATGATGGTTCCGTTGAACTGCACAAAGACTGCTATGGGGCTGTTTTGAAAAACGGCGACAATGTGGTACTCACCAAATCTCTGGATGTAAAGGGCTCATCTGCCAATGCAAAAGTGGGTACCGTGATTCATAATATCCGTCTGGTATCCAATAATACAGAACAGATTGAAGGCCGGATTGATGGTCAGCAGATTGTGGTGCTAACGAAGTATCTGAGAAAGCAAGGCTAGAGGCGAGAAGCGAGAAGCTAGAAGCGAGAAGGGAACAGCCCCTCCTAAGAGAGTTTTGTTAACTATACCGATTCTACCTCTATAGGATTTTTTACTTTTTACTTTTGAATTTTTACTTTGCCCCTTGTGGCTTTAGTAAGTTATCAATCACATTCTTCCCGCTCTTCAGGTCAATACCCGATGGTCTCCGGGCATTGTTATTGACGATTGTTCCTTCTTTGTCTATGAGAATATAATGCGGGATACTGCTTATATTATAGGCCTGACAAACCGGGTGATCGGTCCAGCCTTCCGCGATCAGGTTGATGCCATCTAATTTATACTTCTCTAAGGCATCTTTCCATTGCTTTTCTTTGGCGTCTACGCAGATATTGATAAATACAACTTCCTTGTCTTTATAGTAGTCGTGTAATTGCGGGATATGATTTTTAATATCATAAATACAAGGACCGCAGAATACGCCCCAAAAATCTATATAGACCACTTTCCCTTTGAAATCACTGAGTGAGACCATTTGCCCTTTTTCATTTTTGAGGGTGAAGGCAGGAGCGGGATTGCCGGGTTTTAACTGTTTGATGGCCGTGTAATGATTCTGAAGGGTCTCCTTCATCCAGGGATCTGTTATAACAGGGAGTGCTTCACCATAAATTTTTTCAACATCGGTAAAATCGTAATGCCCGAATCCAAAAATGATTGACTGCATAATAAACCAGTCACGGATGCTGCCTATCTGGATAGCGCCCAATGCGGTATGATAATCATCATATGTAGGATTAAAGTCCCTGGCTTTGGCCGGGGGGATGGCATGCCAGCTGTTAAAGGGTTTCTGAAAACGGACATAATTAAAGAGGAAATCCCGGTATTCGGGTATATCTCTGAACCAGAATTCGTTCAGCATACCATACTGGTATTTCAGGAATTGTATGTCAAGACCGGAGAAATAACCACTGCTGTCTTTTGCCGGCTTTACTTTGAACTGGGGGACCATCCGGTTTTGCCATAAAAAGTTGTTGTATTGAAATAATACGGAAGCAAACAGTTGGTTGGCAAATCTCGTGAAATTGATTTCCCGATCTTTTTGAGATCCGGGAATCTGTGCATGTAGTCTTTGAAAAGAATCGGAGATGAGCTCAATATGACGGTTGAACAGGTCATTTACCTTCTTATACTTTTCTTCCGCACTTGTTTTTTTATCCATTTCAAAGAGCTTCATGAAAGGATCGCGGAAATGCCGGTAAGAAATCCATTGCAAGGCCAGTTCCAGGTTACGGTTTTCTCCCCCGGCCCTGATGGAGAAGCTGGGCGTAAAATGATCATTATCCCATTCAAGTAAAAGGGTGTCTTTATCCTTAACGGTGAAGCTGATCGCATCATCATTCAGATAGAAGTAAATATCCTGCTGGTATTGTACCGGGAATGATTGTTCAAACCGGCCATCAGCCTGTACGGGTACTGAATGACTTTCATTGTTCAGGTAACTGGTCATCCCGAATTCAAAAAATGGCTCTTTGAAATTTTTCACCTGGCCCTTAATAACAAATTGCCCGGGTTTAAAATATTCCTGTGCGTCGGCCAGGGAAATGCAAAACAGAAAGCAGCAGCATATAAATAATCTTAGCATGGGACAGGGGCATTGGTTGAACCTTACTAAGATACACTGAGTGTCAGAAATTCGGGTTAAGGCAGTTGTTAAATTCCGGCAACGGTTGTTAACAAATTTCAGTCACACAATCTGATACTTCCTGCTTTCTCCGTACTGAATCGGATCTTATTTACTTTATTTGATTTGTTGAAATATAATAGCAGCATCCCATAGGCGGTTTGATAAGTATCCAACCCCGTGTCTTTAATCATAGGGTTACCCAGGGTTTTGAAAAAACTGCCACGGGTGGCTCCCATCAGGGGCAGGGTTAGTTTTCCTTTAAATGCCGGTCCGATTTCTACATAATCCCGGCCTGTATAGAAGTACAGGTCACGGTCTTTATAGAATATCCCGCCTCCGCACCAGGCAGAGTCCGATTCGTTTTCCAGTTTGGTAAAACAGGGGTATTTCGCTTTGATCTGTCCGATAGTGGACCGGGGATCCAGTTCGCCAATCCGGCCGTCGAGAATGTCAACGACAAATTCCGGGCATACCGAACTTGGTTTAAGCTGGGCGTAACCAAGGGAAGAATAAAGTACGACGAAAAATACAAGGGCCTTTTTCATATAAATCGGGTTTATAAGTGAAAGGCGGCGGGATGGGGCAATGGATTTAAAGCAAAATCTGTGCTGGAATTCAGTTACCGGAAATTTAAGTGGCAAATGAAGTAGTATCTTCTTTTTTATGTTTTAAAGTAAAATATAAAGTGGTAAGTAAAGAAATTATAAAATAGGCAGTTATAATAAACTTCAAATCCCCCAGCCAGAACCCCGCCCCAAACCAATCTCCCTGCTGGTAAATAAACCAGCACCCCAGTCCGCAACGCAGGACTTCCCAGATCATAGCATTTGAATTCCGGTCCATGAGCTCCGTCAGCGCATATACGGTCAGGAATACAAAAGCGCCATACCAATAGATATAACTGCCTTCGATCGAATTTATGTAGGCAATATTGCCAAAGAGGTAACTGATGGAGAGCAGAAGCAGGGTCAGTTGTACCCAGGCCCACGCAGTGAAGGCCGGGGAGGTACGGGTATCATATTTTTCAAAATGATACACGTCTTCGATTTTATATACCGGGTACTTAGCCGCAACGTCTGCCGGACGGTAACCGGTTTTCCGGAACCAGAGCGTGAACTTGTCTACCCAGTTATTGGTCCGCCAGGCATCTTTGATCATCAGCCAGAGATGCTGAAAATTGATCCTGATCGGGTTCCAGGTTTTGGCCGGCCGTGAAATACCATATACGGGGGGTACTTCTTTTAACTCTTCCTGGAAGGTGCCGAATAGTTTATCCCAGATAATAAAGATCTGTGACAGATTTTTATCCATGTATTCCGGGTTTACGGCATGATGTACCCGGTGGTGACTTGGAGTTACAATGATTTTTTCCAGGAACCCCATTTTGTTGATATGCCGGGTGTGGTACCAGAACTGGGCAAATAATTGTAGCGGGGCAACTGTGGCAATCACTTGTTCAGGTATACCCAGCAGGGCAGCTGGCAGGAGAAGTACCGTAAACATATTAAAAAAGGCAGAAATGCTTTGCCGTAAGGCGCAGGCCAGGTTGTATTCTTCACTGCTGTGATGAATTACATGCAGGTTCCAGAACAGATTAATCTGATGACTCCAGCGGTGCACCCAGTACCCGTTAAAATCAATGATAATAAAGGTCAGGATGTATACCAGCACCGTATTCTCAATCGTGGTCAATGCCAGGTAGTGCAACATAAAAGGATAAATACCGATAGCAATCGTGATTTCCAGCACACTTTTGGTCACGTTGGTAATACCTGAACTCAGGGAGGAGATCAT
>DAORKK010000171.1:0-6889 GCA_035439525.1 Chitinophagaceae bacterium | reverse complement strand
CGGCATCAAACTGATCCGGGAAAACAGAACGGCGGCTGCGGGCGAGCTGATTAAATAATTCTGGTTGCATATTACAGATTTAGCCAAAAATAAAGTGCCGCAGGTTAAAACGGCACTTTAATTTATACAGTAAGCAAAAAGCGGAATCACTCTTTATGCGCCTTGGGCTTTTTGATCTGGAATACCCTTGACAGGTTAAATCCGAATCGGACTTCGGCCTTCCCCCATCTGCCGGTGGTTTCGGTAATAAAGGCTCGTTCATTCATTCCTGTGGCATTGGAAAAATGCAATTGGAAAACGTGGCCACCGGTTTCAATATCAAAACCAACCGATAATGGATGATAGTACCCGCTGTCCGGCATGCCAATCATCACATGTGAGTAGTCCCAGGTAAAGGCCACCCGCTGGGAAAGTTTCAAACGGCCACCCACACCTAATGCGTAGATATTATTCGGATCTGTTTCCAGGGGTACCAGGTTCTGGTGTACCATGGTGGGAACGATCTGCAGGGTAAAGGCCTCACTGAATTTTCGTCCGATGATGGCTTCAAAATAAAAGCCCAGCCGCGAAGTGAAGAAATTTTTCCGGGTGGGATCGGCCCAGTCCAGTCCGTCCATCGTAATCCCCGATACGAAAGCCAGGGTTACCGGTGAATGCCAGGGGCCGGTCGATTGCCGGATCGGTGCATATTTCAGAAAAGCATCTACTTCTTTTCTGTACGTACTCCGTCCAATACCAACCATCAGGTTCTGCATGATCCCGAAATCAAATCCCATACGCATACTGGCCTGGTCGAGCCCGAAAAAATTTTTATACCCTTTATCCAGCTGACCAAAGCGGTGCAGGATCCGGAAGTCCATGGTACCCGGGTTCAGAAATTCCATGGAATGTCCGTTGATGACCCGGGGTGATTTGAATGCATATTTAATACGCTCTTTCTTGGGTTTTTCTTCCCCCAGGAGTTTGAGCATATCCTCATCTTGTGCTAACAGGTTCGTAGAGCCGAAAAGGAGGGTGAGTCCCAGGAGGCCTTGTACCAGCTTATTCATAGTGAATAGTATTATTCGTTTAATTATTTTAAAGGCTCCAGGGAACAGACCACATCAATTTTGGCTGTTTTTGCTACTTTGTCTGCCACCAGCCCGGGTATGGACACGCTATAATCTGAAAGCATCGCATTAAAGGAAGCCACTGCCTGAATTTTCCCGCCAGTAACGGTTAGCTTACCGGTTGTTTCGACATCCTTTGTCACCCCGTGCATGGTCAGTTTTCCTTTAACCGTTACGGTATAGGTGCCGTCCTTGCTGTAATTCACGGCGTCATTATTACTGATGCTGCCTTTA
Organism: Chitinophagaceae bacterium; assembly: GCA_035439525.1. Lineage (GTDB taxonomy): Bacteria > Bacteroidota > Bacteroidia > Chitinophagales > Chitinophagaceae > JJ008. The sequence goes on along the minus strand of DAORKK010000171.1, from coordinate 5,546 downwards.
AATTCTGCTTTGGGAAATTTATTACTCTCCACATAGTTTTCATTGAAGTGTTCTTCCATCAGTGCTCTTTCGAAGAGGAAGCCTTTCATCAGCACCGCAAACTGCATAGCACCGGATTTTGTATCCAGGACACAGGTGGCGGTCTTGTTCACGCCTTCAATTTTCTCAGGCGAAGAAGAGGTGGTCGCATCAAATGTGATACGGCCTGTCTTGGTAAAATATTTCTGCGCTGAAGTGGTCATGGTCAGCAGCAGTGCCGCTGTTGCCATTAAAAAATACTGTTTCATGTTCATGATTTAGGTGTTGTTTGTATGTTTTTAGTTCTTTTCAAGTACGGCCCTGTTCAGGATCAGATCTGAACCGAGCATTTCATCCGCGTTATAGCCGGTACAAATTCCTTTTAATACCGCTTTTGATCCTTTTACCAGCGTTGCGGCCTGTGCATTATGAATACTGTCCATGCTGAACCGGACCGACGACATCGATGCCGTATCGCCCAGTACTACTGAATAATATCCTTTGTCATCCTTAATCAGGTCTTTCACCAGTCCGTCAATCTTCAGCACTTTGCCGAAGTATTTTGCATTCGCTGTTTTTTCATCTTTCATGTATTCATCCAGCAAAGCAGTGGCCGGTGCCGTAAAATCGGCTTTGAGATCAGCGGTATCTTTTTGCTTGCGGTTATATTCACTGTAAGCATAGTAGCCGCCACCTGCACCTGCGATGAGCAAGATGACGATCGTCCAGATGATTATTTTTTTACGTTTCATTGTATGATGGTGTTTTGTGGTTCGGCAGGCTCACCATGACAAGTGGTGTTGCCATCCTGCTTGTCCCGTCATATGCGGAGAGCGTGTCGAAGGGTGATTTAGTTAATTATTCAGCGTACCGCTATCGATCCATTTTTTAATAACGGCGATCTGGCAATTCGTCATTTTTGCCATACCCTGTGGCATGGGTGAATAACCGGCCGAATGGGCGATGGTACCATATAGCATTCCGTTCATGGCCATTGCCTTGTCCGATGTATACGTCCCCATGAGCTGATTACCGGAAGGAAAATTACCGGTATGACAGCTGTAACAATATTGCTGCAGCAGCGGCACTACTTTTTGTGCATAGGAAACCGTGCCGGCAGAATCTGTACAGGGGCCGGCATTGCCACTATATAACAAATCTGCCTTATCGTAATAGCAGGAACTGATCATTACCATGGTTCCGATGATTAATGCTGTAAGAGATAGTTTCATTTTCATGCTGTTCATTTTAATTGTTGAGTGAGCCGGCTGTGATCCATTTTTGTACCTGGGTAATTTCACAATCAGACATTTTTGCTGCACCTTTTGGCATGGCAGAAAAAGCTGGCTGATGTGCCACGGAGCCATATAATTTTCCATTCAACGCGATAACTTTCAGCGCGGCATGTGTAGACACATCAATATTGCCTCCCAGGTTACCCGGATTATGGCAACCGGTACATTTTGCATCCATCATGGGTTTAATAGCACCGCTATAAGTGAATGTGGCGGTATCACAACGACCCGCACAACTGTTGTTCTTCGCACCCTGGTTGATCCATTTCTGTACCATGGTTTTCTGTGCCGTGGTAAATGCCGGCATCGGAGGCGGGGGCATCCGTTCACTACCTGTTTTTATGATCTCTTTGTACAGTTTACTACCGGAAGCATTGCCAGCGGATACATAACGCATGATCTTTGTATATGATGTCAGATCCACGCCGTCCGCATGCGTGATGGCATCATGGCATCCGCTCATGGTACAGTTGGAGGAAATCAGGGGCATAATATCATTGACAAAATAGACCGTATCCGGACTGCAGGTATTGACAGCACCGGTACCTCCATCGCCTGTACCACCGGTTCCACCACCACCGGTGCCACCGCCGCCATTTCCGGGATAAAGAATTTCATGCTGACAGGCGTTGAGGATAAACAGGCCGGCACTCAGCAATCCGATTGCATAAATGAATTTGCGTTTCATAATCGTTGATTTGATTTAAAAAAATGGGTACAGATACCGGTCATTAACAGCAATGCAGACTTAGTCAGCTACAGATAACTGTATGTAACCTGATCGTACGAAAAAGTGTAAGGTGAAAGGAAGCGGTGATGCTTACAATCCCGGTGGTTGTAATAAAACGGGTAATGGTAAGTCAGGAATAGGGCCGGATAAATGTGAACGGTAAGACCGGGTTTCCCATAAGTAAATATCATTGATGGGCATTGCCTTTGTCATGGGAGAATAAGCAATGCAAACAGTAGTATGATGAATATTATGACAGGGCAATTGTTGATCCTGATCATTGTCAGTATCCGTGCCATCGTCTCCGCCATAATGCATTAACAGAAATTCAATAAATCCAAGTGAATGGTCAAGCTGTTTATGCTCAGTATAATGGGTGAATAATTGCGGTAATTTAAATACCTGACCCGCTTCGGTATTTCCAAAGAGATGCAGACTAATCAGGAGTATCGCCAGTTTTTTACGCATTCGTGACAATCATATATCCAAAAATGATGCCATATGATGCGTAACGCCTGTCACATAAATCTTATTGCTTAAAAATAAGTACTAGCCGCAGTTTATAACGGGTTTAACGAATAACCATTCGTGAATAGTCCCTTACTTATCTAAGTAAAAGTTCACAAGGTTTAAGGCCTGTATGCTTTTTAAAGGCCGTGGAGAAGTGAGATATTGAAGAGTAGCCCAGCATCATGGATACTTCCGTTACACTTAAACCCTTCTCATAGAGCAGGTATTTGGCGTGTTCCATCCGCTGACTTTGATAAAAATCAAACACGGTAGTTCCAAATAATTCCTTGAACCCTTTTTTCAGGTAACATTCATTGATAGCCACTTTACGGCTGAGTTCTTTAATAGTGATGGGTTCACCAATATGCTGGATGAGGATTTCGCGGGCTTTGACAATTTTTTCCCGGTCAGCTTCATTCGCCAGAAATTTGCAGCTGATCACATCAATTTCTTTTTCGCCCAGCATGCAATCCAGTGAATAGAGTAACAGCATCTGGGTTTGTGCATTGATATAGATATTCTCGAGACTGTCGCTGTATGTATGATTCAACACTCCTTCCAATACCATGCGGGTCTTGCCGCAAAGCGGGAGAATTTTTGTAAAGGATGAATTGTGTTTAAAACCGAGGATATTCTCTGTCAGAGCAGCATTGCCCTTTCGGGGTTTTACAAACTGGCTCAGGTGTGTGGGACTGAACCGAAAACTTACCACATCAATACTTTCTACTCTTTCCATACAGGATTTGGAGGCATTGAACTGACAGAGATCACATTCTGTGTCTTTTTTCCGGCAATACACATTCCCGCTTACACAGAATTTCAACTCCAGGTAATTTTCCTTCGGAGCTGCTTTTGTATAATGATACACCAACATACCGGTATCTTCCATATTCCACTGGGGATGACGGCGATAGCGTTGGATAGCATACTGGACCGAACCGGGAATCTGTTGCTCCCGCTCCTGAAGCATCGAAAACTCGTCCTGCATCAGGTTTTGCTTGTAGGCCAGGGTTAATATGTCCGGAGGTGTATGCATTAAAGTGCAAATTTACTGCTTCCTGAGGATATTGATGGTGTAACACCGGCTGATCCTGATCAGGTACTGATTTTTAACAATATATGCGTAAAAAAACTTCTGTTTTAGCCGCTAAAAGCTAACTTTGCCCGTCCGCTACTGGCGGAACTATTGCTGAATGATTCATCCTCATACATATATACACCCCAACGCCCGGCTGGCCACCAATGTGAAAATCGACCCATTTACGGTCATTCACCAGGATGTAGAGATCGGCGATGGCACCTGGATTGGTTCCAATGTAACCATTATGGAAGGTGCACGGATTGGCAAAAACTGCCGGATTTTCCCCGGAGCGGTTATTGCGGCCATTCCGCAGGACCTGAAATTCCAGGGAGAATATTCCAATGTATATATAGGTGATGGTACCACTATCCGGGAGTTTGTAACCATCAACCGGGGTACCAAGGACCGGGAAAAGACGATGATCGGGAAAAACTGCCTGATTATGGCGTATTGCCATTTTGCCCATGACTGTTTTGTAGGCGATAATTGTATTACCAGTAATAATACCCAGGTAGCTGGTCACGTGACCATTGGCGACTGGGCGATTATCGGTGGCATGTGCGCTGTACACCAGTTTGTAAAGATCGGAGCTCATTCTTTTATCAGCGGTGGTTCACTGGTGGGTAAAGATGTACCTCCTTATATCAAGGCCGGACGTACGCCACTTAGTTATGCCGGGGTAAACTCCATCGGTCTGAAACGCCGGGGGTTCAATGTAGAACGGATCAATCATATCCTCGATATCTACCGCGTATTATATAATAAGGGCATGAATACCAGCCAGGCTATTGAGTACCTGGAAGAAGAAATGCCGGCTACCGATGAACGCGATGAGATCGTTACTTTTATCCGGGAAAGCGGCCGGGGCATTATCAAACGCTTCACCAAAGGCAGCAATGATGACGATCTCCCTATCTGAGGCCGGAAAGCGTTTCAACCGTGACTGGATCTACCGTCATTTCACTTACCAGTTTACTTCAGGCAATGCCTATGCCATCACCGGTCCTAACGGATCCGGGAAAAGCACCCTTTTACAAGCGTTAAGCGGATCGATGCTTATTAACGAAGGAAGTATTGACTGGCACCTGGACGGAAAAAAGCTCGATCCTGAAATGATCTATAGCCATGTCTCCATCTGTGCCCCTTATCTTGAACTCATTGAGGAAATGACCCTGCAGGAGTTCCTTGCTTTTCACCAGGGTTTCAAACCTTTTCTACCCGGACTGAGTGCCAATGATATCATAGCACGGATCGGATTGGAGAAAGCCATTCATAAACAAATCAGGAATTATTCCTCGGGCATGAAACAACGGGTTAAACTCGCTCAATGCATTCTCTCAGATACCTCCATCGTATTACTGGATGAACCCTGCACCAACCTCGATGCAGCAGGTATTTCACTTTACCTTTCGCTGATCAGCGATTATGGCAAGGACCGGCTTATTGTGGTGAGCAGTAATGATGAGACGGAATACTCGTTCTGTGGGGAGCTAGTTAATATAAGTGATTATAAGTTGACTAAGTAAGTAGTTGACAGGTTGATAAGTTAACAAGTTGATAAGGAGGGCTTCTTAGTACACGTCCTTGTCAACTTGTTAACTTATTAACTTTTCAACCCTAAAAAAGACCCCTATGTCTTTTATCATCTCCGTTCCTGATATTCATCAATTCCTCTATTCCCCTGGCCTCCCTATATTTGCACCTGTGAAAAAAGGGATCGCTTTCATATTACTACTGATCTTCACCCTGCAAACCTTCTATACATCGGGTTTCACAGTATGGTTTTATGCCAACCGGAAAGCCATCGCCAGCGAGCATTGTATCAATAAAAACCGGCCGGAACTGAAATGTGATGGAAAATGTTTTCTCAGCATGAAAATGAAGGAAGCGGGTCAGCACCAGGATGAAAACG
>DAORKK010000170.1:0-6935 GCA_035439525.1 Chitinophagaceae bacterium | reverse complement strand
CATGAATAAAGAGCCGGTTTTCAAGGTCGATCTCATAATAATTCATACTTGCAATAAAAGCCAGGTGCTTGTCCTTCCTGATAAGATCATACTCCTCATAACTCTGGACGGTTTCCATGCCGCCATGGGGGAGCCAGCGGCTGTCAGCCTGTCCGGTACGCAACCAGTCTTCACACCATTCATCATGATTTCCTTTGATGAAAATACATTCCTGTTGTTGTGCCAGTTCCATCACGTAATCCACCACCTGGGCTGATTCACTCCAACCGTCCACAAGGTCGCCCAGGAATATCAGCCGGTCATCAGGAGTTATACTGGCTCTTTGCAATACCTGCTTCAATGCCCTTAAGCCGCCATGTATGTCGCCAATGACCAATGTTCGTTTCATACTGCAATATATTTCATTGGAACGGAATGTCTCAGTCAGGCTTTAGTTACTGAAAATTAAAACTCCTGCGCCTTTTGAATAGGGCAGCCGTATCAATTTTAACAATTAAAATCAGTCCGGGTATTACCGATATATGCCGGTGAACAAGACTAAAAAATTTACTAAACGATTCAGGGAAAGATTCGTGCAACTAATTACCGGTTCTCCAGAATCTGCAAAATCATCTCCTTTTTCCGCTGACTGACCGGAATGGAGTGCCCGCTGACCAGGATCAATGCCCCGCCGTCGGTTTTATCATACATTTTGATCTTATCGGGATTCACCAGGTAAGAATGGTGAGTGCGTAAATACCCATGCGGTTCAAGTATGGCTTCATACTCTTTCAGGTTCTTGGAGACCAGGATCGGGTCCGAACCATCAATATAAAATTTTGTATAAGTACCCCCCGCTTCGCAATACAGGATATCACTGATTTTTACAAAATAAGTGGATTCAATATCCTTCAGTACAATCTTCTTCTCCGGGCCTGGTTTGGCAGATAACTGCTGCATCAGCACGGCCAGCTGGCTATTCAGGTCCGATTTACGGATATTGGTCCTGGCTTTTTCCATACTCGCCGCCAGTTCGCCCGGATCTACCGGTTTGAGTAAATAATCAATCGCACTGAACTTAAATGCCTGGATCGCGTACTTATTATGTGCCGTTGTAAAAATCAGCTGAAAGGATGGGTTACTCAGTTGCCTTAACAGGTCAAATCCCGTACCGTCTTCCATTTCTATATCCAGGAAAACAAGATCCGGATCAAAGCCGGAAATTTTTTCCAGTCCTGTTATAACCCCTTCTGCTTCCTCTACCTGATCTTCCGGCTTACCTATAGAATTCACCAGCTGCCGGAGCCCGCTCCGCAATGCTGATTCATTATCGATGATGAGTATGCGCATATTATATATCTTCTTTATATAGTAATGGCAGGTGAATCTTTACCTGTACCCCTTGCTGACCGTTGCCGCTATCAATACTAAAACTGGCTTTTGTCCGGAGCTTTAAGTTCAGCAGGTAAATCCGGTCCCGGATGATCTGGCTGGCCCGGCTTACATGACCTTCTTTTTCCTGGTTTCCGGCAATCAACCCTTTGCCATTATCTTCAATCAGAATCCGCAATTCCTTTCCTTCCTTACTGAAATATACCCGGATATTACCCGTATAATCAATGCCACTGAATCCATGCTCCACGCTGTTTTCCACAAATGGCTGAATAATCATCGCCGGAATCTGTACTTCATCTGTTTCCAGATCCGGATCTGCCTCTATCGTAAAACTGAATTTCTGCGGAAACCGGATCTTTTGAACATCGAGATACTCCCTTAGAAAATCAATCTCCTGTTCCACCGTTACATATTCCTTATAGGTACTCTCCAGTGTTTCCCGCATGATATGACTGAACTTGGAAAGATTGACCGCAATAGCCTGTCCGTCATTCTCCCGGATGGCAAAGCTTTGCAGGGAGGCCAGCGCGTTAAAGAAGAAATGCGGATTCATCCGGGCCCGGTTCAGCCGTTGCTCGGTTTCAAGAATTCGTTGTTTGTGTTTTAATGACTGCTGACGAAGAAAAAAGGCAATGACCAGTGCCACCAGCAAAGCAGCCAACCCGATCAGTATCCATATCTGCTTTTGCTGTGCCAACTCCTTAATCGTGCGTTCATTTTTTGCCTGGTTATACTTTTTTTCCAGTTCATTCACCGCACGTGCCCGGTCGGCCGAACTGAGACTGTCATTAATATGCTTCTCCTTATTCCGTGCAAAAAGGGCTTCCTTAAAATTCCCCGCTTCATGTTCAATATCATAAATCAGGCTCCACGCATTAGAAATAAGCGGGGGATATTTTTCCGCCTCACAATAAAAAAGACAGGAGTCTGCAAAACGACGGGCTTCTTTAAAATCACCCATCTGACGCAGTAAGTTACCTTTATCACCATACAGGGTGGTTAGTTGGCGGCCATGGACCCCCTGTACACACATTACAAGTGCCTGGTCAATAAAGTCCAGCGCTTTTTTATATTCACCCCTGCTTTCATAAATCGCATTTAAACGGGTCAGGGCAATAATCTGCTCTTTAATATTTTGCACATCTCTCGCCACAGAAAGTGCCTGCCGCACATAATACTCCGCGGTGTCGGCAAATACAGGTTGCTGAATATCCTGAAAATAATAAAAATACCGGGCCGTGATCTTATTCAGCAATTCTGCTTTGGTGACGGATGCATTCAGTTTCTCCACCAACGGCAATGATTGCCGCGTATATTCAATTCCTTTGTCAGACTGCTTCAGCCGGTTAAACACCTGGGCAATATTCAGTAAAACTGAAGCCTGTTCCAACCCATTATTTTCCTTTTCAGTCAGCTCAAGTGCTTTCAGGTTAAATGAGAGTGCCGAAGAAAAATCGGCCTTATTCTCAGCAATGGAAGCCATCTGCTTATATACAGCCGCCTGACGAAACGGGGGACAATTACTGTAGAGATAATAATTCAATGCATTTTCCAGGCAATACATGGCCGAATCCAGCTTTTTCCCTTTTACCAGTTCTTCGGCATATACTTCATAGCCAAGCGCCTGACAGTTCTTATCCGGTGATTGAAGCAGCAGGGACCAGCCCGCTTTCCCATCCGCAAGGGAACAATCACAGTTGCCCTGGACGGAAACCCGGATCACGATAAACCACAGCAGTATTAAAAAAGTATACTTCATTCTGTCCTTTCGTTTTAAGGAAGATTATACGCTTACTAATGCCGGAACAGGGCCGCCATTCATCATACTCATCCAGCAGTTGGCGCAATGAACCGCATGTAAAATAAGTAAAGATGAACACTCTTCCCTGAACTCTTCATTAATTTGCAGGGTAAAATCATGGATCATTTTCTTCCAGTTAATCCCGGGAAGAATACCCATTATCTCTTCACCCTGCTTGTTCAGTAATACAAAGCGCAAGCGCCACGCACCGGAACGCTTAAAACGATAAGTTTTACGACGAAGAGGGAAACTCAGTTCCATCACGGCTCCCCGGTTGACTTTCATCCTGCTGTGGAGTTTCTCTTTATTATCCTCCAACCTGAAGCATTCCCACTTTCCTGTACCCGTATACCGTAAAGCATAACTGTCCTGCACCCGGAGGGTAGCCTCTTTCATGGTTACATTCCTGTAAATCAGTTCCCCCGCCACCTGATGGTGGATATCCAACAGACGAATGTGGGTGTGCGACTCAGTTACCAGCTGCATATCCGTAAAGCTACTGGCAGGGCTTACAATGGCACAGCTTCCTTAACAGTAAACACCCCGAAACAAACAACTGATTGCCGGAAATGAATAACTGATTTGCCGGCAACCGTTTTTAATCGAAAAAAACGCTTAAACCAGAATATACAACTGTAAATCCGGACCCCTCGTTTAACGAATACAGCCCTTCACTTGTTTATCTGGCCGGAAAGACCAAAATACGGTTTGTAGGTTTGGATCCGTTAAAACAACACCCCATGAATCCCCCCCTTTTCCGCCGGTTGCTGGGCATCTGTGCCATTCTGATCGTTATACTCCTTTCATACCGGCAACAAGCAACTGGCAGTAACAACAAGCAAAAGTCCGGGAAATTGCTCTCAGTAACAGCAGCAACCCGTCTGTCCGGAACAAAATCATTCTCCCCGGTATTGGTAAAAGGGCTGCTGCGAAAAAATAAAAAATCCGGGCATATCTACCTGGTTGACGAAGATTCAATAAGTACGAATCCCCGGCCATTTTCCTGCCGGTTTTCCGGGACAGAAACGGTACAACTGGATAGCCTTGAAGAAGACACGGAGCTGGTTGTGGAAGGTCATCCTGACCAGTCAGGTTTACAGGAAGGCCTTACCCATTGCAGCATTATCTCCATAAATTATGGCACCGTATACACGGACCATTTCCCTGAGCAGTAAAGTCTGATTCATCCATGAACAGGCGGGTTCCGGTTTCGGGCCCGCCATTTTTTTACAGGGGTTGCATCTGCTGTCAAATCGCCTGTTCACCACACCCCATCACTTGCTTGTTCCCGCCTGTAAATTGTTTATCTCAGGAAAAAAAAGGCAGCCTCCCGGTTAGTTTTATGCGACTAAGTAATATCTCTTTACTAAAAAACATAAAAATGAAACTAATCCGTCTTCTCTTCATCGTTATGCTGTCAGCACCTGCCGTACTATCTGCACAGCCCGGTGGCAACCGGGGTGGCTACTCCAGGGATGGTGCCCAAAACACCCAAAAAGAAATGGACCTGTTGTTTGACAATTCCTTTCTTTTCACCAAAGGAACGATCAACCTGCCGGGTGACCGTTCTTCCAATAAACCAGCCATGCTGGAAGCGATCGCTGAAAGTGATAAAGTAATCGCTGAATTTGAAACCAGGGTAAATGCGTTCGTAAAAAACAAACCCACTGCAGCAGTAATAAAGAGTAAATACCAGGTGATCACCAGTAAAGTGCATGGATTAACATACGCCATTAAAAACGCGGCCGATGGTTACAATACGGGCAGAAGTATTTCCTATGTTTCTTATCTCCAGGAACTTTACTTATACAAAGCCTATATCGCCGGTGCGATGAAAGTGTACCCGGAAGCCATTTCGCTCGAGGAAAAACTGGCGGAAGCCGAAGCTGCCATTAAACAGTACGGCAGCCGGGAAGACTATATCGCCAAAATGGAGAAAAACAACCTGGAATGGGTAAAAAGCCTGCGGATGAAAAAAGCAGTTATGAGTGATCCGGCCATCGAACAAATGGTGAAAAAAAGATACGAATCCAGCTGGGCTGAGGACAAGATCACCGTAGTGAAAGTACATATTACTTCTGCCTGGGTCATCGAAAAAAACGCACTGGATATCCCCTTGTACAAAGAAGCAGATGTGAATATGGCCATAAAAAAAGCAGATGGCAGTTGCGGTTTTGCCACAGGCCGGGTTCAGCAAACGTATGAAGGCGGCGGCAAATACAGTGCAGCCACCCTGGTCATGCCTGGCCCGCCGATCATTGTTCCCTGCGAAAACCTCAACAAATAACTCATTAACACCCTGCACATGAAAAAAATAATATTGTCCAGTTTACTGTCCATCTGCCTGAGCAGTCTTTTTGCACAACCCGGCCGGGAAAATCCGCGCAATTCTCCTGATACAAACCCTTATGAAAAAGTACTGGAAGATACGGCCAGGGGAAAACGCACCGCAAAATTCCTGAAGAACTTTACCGTTCCGCAAGTGCTACGAGACTATTTCACCTCATCTCCCTGCAACGATTACCAGGTGTTAAGTGAGACCCGAATACAGCAGTTTGAGGCCTTTGTACAACAGTTTCTCAGCGGACCCAGCGATCCGAAACAACTAAAAATGGCCACCGAGAATTTTAAAAAAGCAGGTACCGTTAAAAATTTTGAACAAATCGATTACCATTTCGGTTTTATTGAGAAACAGGGCACATTCAATGGCGACCAGCAAGCGCCTGTGGAAAATCTGATCTGCCGGGCCAAAGGAAGTATTCAGGCATTAAAAAGTGAACTCGTATACCTGAAAGCGGTGAAAAAAATATTTCCTGAAACGCCGGGTGTGGATGATGGAATCAGCCGGATTGAGGAAGGGTTAAAACAATACCCGGATAATAAATCCCTGCTGGCGCTGATCAAAAAGAACCGGGATGGCGAAATCGCGGATGTGTATATGCCTAAGGCGGTCACCCGTAATCCGGAACAGGAAGGCTGGTTCAAACAGTATTTTACCCAAAAATATCCGGGCTATACCCTGGTGAGCCAGGCATTGCTGACCGCCGACTGGTACGTTAAGAAAAATGACATTTCCGGTTTGCCTGAATACCGGCAGATCGGGACTGCTATCGGAGCAAAGGGGCCGGATGGGAAATGCCGGATTATCAAGATCGATCTGTACCAGGATTATTTGGGTGGAAAATTCAGCAGCTCCCGATTCAAGGAATTTACGGTACAGGAAATGGCCTGTGAAAATTTAAAGTAGCGACTTGATTAATAAGCTAAAATAGCGGTATTTACAGCTACGGGAAACGGATACCTGCTTCCTGCTTAATGAAATCTGTCAGGCCGTCTGGCACAAAAAATGGTTTTCACCCGGTCTGCTGGCTGACCGGGTGAAAACCAGTATTATTCCACTGCAATAATGAAACTTCAACGGGGAATGGATCTGCCCGGGCAGACTATTTACCTTTCTCAACCTGCATCCGCATCATCGTAACCATCAGTTCACAACCCGTTGAGCCTTTCAATGCATCGACCATTTTACGGGTTGCTTCCTGCTGGCTATCGGCAGTTTTGAATTTTTTATCCATTTCCGACAGGCAATCGCTGACGGCAGAACCTGGTTTTGAAACTTGCAGCAATGCACTCATCATGCGTTGCAGGTCTTCGGGTGACAATTCTTTGGCCCCGGATTCATAGGTTTCTTTGGCACTGGGTGCGACGGCTGCCTTTTCAAACAATTTCATGGCGGAAGGCGGCAGGGAGTCCTTTATTT
>DAORKK010000169.1:0-7045 GCA_035439525.1 Chitinophagaceae bacterium | reverse complement strand
CCACCGGAACGACGGGTTTTCTTGGTAGCTGCTTTCGCTTCTCCTTTACCCTTGCCGTAAATCTCGTTAAAGTCAACCAGTTCAATCATAGCTGTATCAGCATTATCACCGGGACGGAATCCCAGTTTGATAATACGGGTATAACCACCCGGACGGCCACCTACTTTTTCAGCAACAGTGCTGAACAGTTCTTTCACAGCCTCTTTATCCTGCAGGTAGCTGAAAACCACACGGCGTTGATGCGTAGTATTTTCTTTTCCTTTAGTAATGATGGGCTCAACATATACTCGTAAAGCTTTTGCTTTAGCAGTAGTGGTTACAATCCTTTTGTGTTGAATGAGCTGGCAGGCCAGGTTGCTCAGCAAAGCATCTCTGTGTGCTTTTTTGCGGCCTAAATTTTTAATCTTGTCTCCGTGACGCATGACATTTAAGTTTTAGTATCCTGTACCGTGTCAGGAATTACAGGATTTGTTCTCTTGTTCTAAAAGAACGGTTATTGAATATCCCTAGCTCCCCTTTAGGGGATGGGGGTTAGAATTCGCTTAAATCAATACCCAGTTTCACCAGGTCCATTCCAAAATGAAGGCCTCTTTCTGTAAGTACCTGCTCAATTTCAGCCAGTGATTTCTGACCGAAGTTGCGGAACTTCATCAGGTCTTCCTGCTCGTACTGTACCAGTTCGCTCAGGGAGTTGATCTTGGCGGCTTTCAGACAGTTGAACGCACGTACAGAGAGATCCAGGTCTTCCAGCGGGGTCTTCAGCACCTTGCGCAGTTGCAGGGTCTGTTCGTCCACCAGGTCTTCTTTCTTCTCTTCTTTATTGTCGAACGTGATGTTCTCGTCGGTGATAATCATCAGGTGCTGGATCAGGATGCGGGAAGCCTGTTTAACGGCTTCTTCCGGATGGATGGTACCATCGGTGGATACTTCCATGATCAGTTTTTCAAAGTCGGTCCGCTGCTCCACACGGGTATTCTCGATCGTGTACTTCACATTCTTGATAGGCGTGAAGATAGAATCGATCGGAATATAACCCAGGGGGGCATCTTTCGGCTTGTTATCTTCTGCAGGAACGTAACCACGGCCTTTGCCAATGGTCAGTTCGATATCCATGCGCGAAGATGAATCAAGGGTACAGATCAGCAGATCCGGGTTCATGACCTGAAAGGTTTGCGTTCCTTCGCTGATCATACCGGCCGTGAATTCTGTCCTGTTCTTTATAGATAAAATGATCTTTTCGTTCGTTACTTCATGATCCAGGATCTTTTTGAAGCGAACCTGTTTCAGGTTCAGGAAAATTTCCACCACATCTTCGCTGATCCCTTTCATGGTTGCGAATTCGTGATCCACCCCTTCGATTTTCACACCTACGATTGCATAACCTTCAAGTGAACTCAGCAATACACGACGAAGTGCATTACCAATGGTGACGCCATAGCCGGGCTCCAGGGGACGAAACTCAAACTGAGCTTCAAAATCCGTCGCCTTTTGCAGTATAATCTTATCAGGTTTTTGGAAATTGAGGATTGCCATATTTTACGCTTTAATTTTTGAATGGTTTTGGGAGAAAGCTACGAGTTGCGAGCTTCGAGTTGCGAGACTCATAGCTCGCAACTCATAGCTCACAGCTATTTTTATTTGCTGTATAACTCGACGATCAGTTGCTCCTTAATGTTTTCCGGAACACTCTCCCTTTCAGGATAAGTAATGAAAGTACCTTTTAACTCGGTTTCATTAAAATCCAACCAGCTGAACTTTGGGTTCTTGGGGCGTACGACACTGGTGATAGACGTTCTCTCACGGCTGCCATCCTTAATGGTGATAACATCACCGGCGGTCAGCTGGAAAGAAGGAACATTCACTACTTCACCGTTTACTTCGATGTGTTTGTGGCTTACGAGCTGGCGGGCAGCAGGACGGCTAGGCGCGATACCCATACGGAAAACAGTGTTATCCAAGCGGGCTTCCAGCAACTTGATGAGGTTTTCACCGGTTACCCCTTTACGACGGGCGGCTTCCTCAAAAGTCTTACGGAATTGTTTCTCCAGTACACCATAGGTGTATTTGGCCTTTTGTTTTTCGCGCAACTGCAGCGCATACTCCCCTAAGGTTTTACGCTTGCGCTTTTCACCATGCTGACCGGGAGGGTTACTGTTTTTACCCAACCATTTACCATTACCTAAAATAGGCTCTCCAAAAATGCGGGAGATTTTGGTCTTTGGACCATTGTACCTTGCCATAATCTTACTTTCATTTAAGCTTTTTTAGAAACCGGTACGCAGATCAGTAAAAAGCTTTAAAAAAATCAATCTGGTACCCTTTTTAAAAATGAAACCAATTTGGCTCAAATATGTAGGGAGAAAGTCACGAGCAATGAGTTTCGAGTTACGAGTCAGACTCGCGGCTCGCAGCTCGTTGCCCGCTGCTTCTCTTTATACTCTTCTCTTCTTGGGAGGACGGCAACCGTTGTGCGGAAGCGGGGTTACGTCCTTGATCATCACGATCTCGATACCTGATTGTGACAGGGAGCGGATGGCTCCTTCACGACCAGCACCAGGTCCTTTTACATATACGTCCACTCTTTTCAGACCTGCATCAAATGCTGTTTTGGCAGCATCGGCTGCGGCCATCTGGGCAGCATACGGTGTGTTCTTTTTAGAACCCCTGAAGCCCATTTTACCGGCACTGCTCCAGGAAATGATTTGTCCTGATTTGTTGGTAAGACTGATGATGATGTTGTTGAAAGTGGCTGAAATGTGAGCATCTCCGTAGGAGTCTACTTTTACCACTCTTTTCTTGGCCGCTGCTTTTGCGCTGGTGGCCTGTTGTTGTGCTTTTGCCATAATTTCTGATCCGAGGTAATCTACTGGTTTAAAAATGATCCCGTAATTACGGGACTGAATCAACCCTCCTGCTGACCTACGAAGCGATCCGGAACTGATTCAAGGTTTGTAAGTCTATATAAAAGCTATGAGTTGTGAGCAAAGAGTTACGAGCTAACCGCTCGTTGCTCATAGCTCGCAACTCGTAACTTGTATTATTTCTTAGGTGCCTTCTTCTTACCGGCAACCGTTTTACGCTTCCCTTTACGGGTACGGCTGTTGGTTTTGGTACGCTGACCACGAACGGGCAGACCTTTACGGTGACGCAGACCACGGTAGCAGGCGATATCCAGCAAACGCTTGATACTCATCTGTACTTCTGAACGCAACTGACCTTCTACTTTCAGTTCCTCGGTGATGGTGGTACGGATGAGGTTCAGTTCATCGTCATTCCACTCATTCACTTTCTTATTACGGTCAATACTGTTCTTGTCCAGAATGTATTTGGCAGTAGAAGGTCCGATACCATAGATATAGGTAAGACCGATCTCGCCTCTTTTTTGTTTGGGTAAATCAACACCGGCAATACGAGCCATAGTCTGTTATTAATTTTTACTTTATTTATTACATTTTCATAAAGCTTCGAGCGGCGAGTTACGAGTTACGAGTTTACCGTTTAAGGGCTCGCAGCAATTGGCTCAGGGCTCGCAGCTTTCTTATCCCTGGCGCTGCTTGAAGCGGGGATTCTTTTTGTTAATCACATACAGCTTGCCCTTACGACGTACAATTTTACAGTCGACGCTGCGCTTTTTGATGGATGCTCTTACTTTCATATTAGTTTAGCTTTGAGCGTTGAGCTGAGAGCTTCGAGCTCATTGCTCGCGACTCATAGCTCTTGGCTATTTATTTATACCTGAAATTGATTCTTCCCCTTGTCAAATCATATGGCGAAAGTTCCACCCCTACTTTATCACCTGGCAAAATACGGATGTAGTGCATCCTCATTTTTCCTGAGATGGTGGCCAGTATTTCGTGGCCATTTTCCAGCTTCACCCTGAACATGGCGTTGGACAGAGCTTCGAGGATTATACCATCCTGCTTGATGAGTGGTTGTTTCGACATAAATTTTAGGGCTGCAAAGATAGGCGTATAACCCCGAATAAAGAAAAAACCCCGATTTTTTTTCGGGGTATTATGAAAATAAGGCTTGATCTGAGTCAACAAATTGATTTTCAGTCCTTTCAGACCTTATCCAGGTGCACTTTCGTCATGTCCAGGTAGAGATTCTGGAACTGATGCACAGAAAGCGGAAAGTCGAAATGCCGGCGGTCTTCCCGCCACCACATCTCTATTTTTGAAAAATTGCCCTTTTCCGGCAAAAGTACCCGAAACGAATCCCGCTTGTACTTCACGCCGCCATCGAGTTCCTCCCCGGTAAATCCAAGCCGGGTCAGCTGGTTCTCGTCTAAAGGTACCGCATGCATGTCCTCCTGATCGTACCAGAATTCCTGGATGCCATTGTCTACCAGGGCCTGGTGTTCGGCCGGACTTGTTTTAACGACTGTCCCCTCCCTCATCAATCCGTCGTCATCCACCGTAATGATGTCTCCGTCTTTAAGGTTGTTGATTTTGAGCATAGCGAATCGTTTTTGTTTAACCGAATATACCAAATTCCACTCGCATCCTCAAACGATTTTGCTCAGGACCGTTTATGATAATTCAGGACCGCCCAGCCATTGAGTACCAGGGCAAATCCGGCGATGGTCAGTAACTGGGACTTTATATCGGCCAACCCGCTTCCCTTGAGAACCACCATCCGTATTACTTCTATAAAGTAAGAAACAGGATTGGCCCGGGTAATAGCCCTTGCCCAGTCCGGCATACTGTCAATGGAGGTGTATAATCCGCCCATTAATATAAAGATCATCATCAGAAAGAAGGAAATCAGCATGGCCTGTTGCTGGTTTTCCGCATATGTGGAAATCAGCAGGCCCAGACCAAGAACCGCCAGCAGATAAATAGCCGCAAAAACATACAGGGTGGCAATTGAACCCGCCGGAATGATTCCATAAAACAAACGGGCAATCCCCAATCCAAGACTAAAAACCAATAATCCCAGTATCCAGAAAGGAATCAGCTTTCCCAGAATAAAATGAAACTTACTGACCGGGGTTACATTGATCTGTTCAATGGTACCGATTTCCTTTTCCCGTACAATATTAATAGCCGTCAGATTGGCGCCGATCATGGTCAGCAATAAGACCAGGATTCCGGGTACCATAAACACTTTATAATTCATGGAGGAATTGAACCAGTTAGAATAAGTCACTCCAATATTGGTTTCCGGGTCAAACCGGGGAAACTGAATCCATTCCGTCCGGATCTCCCGGTTAAAATCCTGAATGATCCGCTGCAGGTACGCACTTCCCACGCCCGCTTTTACTCCATTGATCGCGTTGACCGACATGGAGAGTTCAGCTTCGTTCTTTTTTACCAGGTCCCGTTCAAAAGAAGCTGGAATTTCAAGGATAATATCCGCTTTATCGGTTTCAATCGCCGCTAAGGCAGCCGGATAGGAAACCGCATAATCCGTTAGAATAAAATAACCTGAAGCGGTGACTTTATTGATCAGTGAGCGGGAATAATCTGAATGGTCATGATCCACCAGGGCCAGTTTGATATTACGGATCTCATAATCCGCGGCAAATGGCAGGAACACCAGCTGAATGACCGGCATGATGAAAATAAGCCGGAGGATGGAGGGATCCCGGAATATCTGGCGAAACTCTTTTTGCAATAAAAAACGCATTACCCTCATGCCAGACGGATTTTAAAGTTTTTAATAGCCAGACTGGCAAAAACAAACAGCATTCCCACCAAAATGAGCGTATCCTTCCAGACCGCTTCTATGCCTGTACCTTTGATCATCACCGAACGCACAATATTGTAAAACCATCGGGCTGGTACCAGGTGCGAAACCGTCCGCAGCGGCAACGGCATATTTTCAATCGGAAACATAAATCCGCTGAGCATTACTGTTGGAAGCAATAAACCGACGAGTGAAATAAACAAAGCCGTTTGCTGGGTAGCCACCTTGGTGGAGATCAATAAACCCAGGGCCAGCGATACAAGGGTAAAGAGCAGGCTCTCCCCGACCAGTAAAGCCAGGCTTCCTTTTACCGGTACATCCAGCACAAACACACTTAATAATAATATACTGGCAATATTCACTGCCGACAATAAAAAATAAGGAACGGCTTTGGCGATGATAATCTTAAACGGCTTCGCCGGCGATACCAGCATTATTTCCATAGTCCCGGTTTCCCGTTCCCGGACAATCGTGATCGCGGTCATCATAGTACAAACCAATAAGAGCACCATGGCCATGACACCCGGCACAAAGTTGTACGCCCCCTTTAACTCTGGATTATACAACATCCGCACTCGTGTCTCTATAGTGTAGGGCAGCTTTTTATCCTGCGTGATTACGGACTGGTAATCCTGTATGATGGCACTGGCATAAGTGGTCAGTGTATTCGCCACATTCGGATCCGATGCATCCGCGATCAGCTGCACCTGGGCCTTATTGAAATGCAAAAGGTCTTCACTAAAATGCGGAGGAATAATCAAGGCCAGTTTGACCTTCCCTTGTTGAAATATTTTCTCCACTTCCCCGGGACCATTAATGAGCTGATCCACTTCAAAATACCGGCTGGCTTCCAGCTTGCTGATCAGCGAAGCCGTCGCCGCATCCTTCGACTGGTCCCATACCGCGATCTTCGAATTCTTCACCTCGTTGGTCAGGGCAAAGCCGAAAATGATGATCTGCACCACCGGCATGAACAGCAGGATGAACATCGTCCGCTTATCGCGGAAAATGTGATGGAATTCTTTACGGACAAATGACAAAAATTGTTTCATAATTAGTTTAAAGAACCAAGACGCCAAGATGCCCCGCCTTCGCTGAAGCTACGGCGGGCAAGCAAGAAGCCAAAGAAAAATCAAGTATCAAAAAACAAAAAAAATCCAAGCCAAAAACACGAACCCCTTCTGCCAACTGCCGACTGCCAACTGCCTACTGCCGACTGCCGACTGCCGACTGCCGACTGCCGACTCCCGACTCCTGACTCCCGACTCCCGACTCCCTCCTCCTCACTCCCCCCTCACCGCTTTCCTCGCCAGCTTCAAAAAAACCTCATCCATCGATTGAGCAGCAAAGGTCT
>DAORKK010000168.1:0-7104 GCA_035439525.1 Chitinophagaceae bacterium | reverse complement strand
CGGATCATCATTTATATCACTTCCGGCAACAGAGGGGATATACTCATCCAGCAATTCAGTCATCTGTCTGGCCATTTTTGTTTTGGCCTGACCACGTAGTCCGAGGAACAGGATATTATGCCGGCTCAGTAAGGCCCGTTCCACATCCGGAATAACGGTGTCTTCATATCCTACGATTCCGGTAAATGTGGGTTCGTGGGATTTTAACCGTTTCAGGAGATTAGCGCGTATTTCTTCTTTAATTGATTTCGATTGGTATCCGGAGGCTTTGAGTTCTCCCAGGGTTTTGATATGTTGGATATTCATAATAGTAATAATTAAAAAGTCAAAAGTATAAAGTAAAAAATGTCCGCTATTCGTATATCGATTATAGGGTAGAAAATAATGTAACTAACATAATTTGAGAAATCAGGACTGTGATTATTGATCTGCTATAAGCTTTTTTACTTTTTACTTTTGAATTTTTACTTTCATAAGTTTCATCAGTAAACGGTCTTCCGCTTCCCGCTTTCAAAATCTTTAAAAATAAACGCCCCCAGTTTATCCAGGGAAGCAAAAAAGGCTTTCCCATGATTCATTTCGGTAAACTCCTGGACAAAACGCTGCAGGTACGGATCAGTAGCGATCATGAAAGTGGTGATCGGGATCTTCAGTTTTTTGCATTGCGCGGCCAGGTTCAGGCAACGGTTGATCACTTTGCGATCCAGACCAAAACTGTTTTTATAATATCGTTTTCCGATTTTCAGACAGGTGGGTTTCCCGTCCGTGATCATAAAGATCTGTTTATTCGGATTTTTTCGTCGTCTTAAAATATCCATGGCCAGTTCCAGGCCGGCAACAGTATTGGTATGATAAGGTCCAACCTGCAGATAGGGGAGGTCTTTCACTTCAATGGGCCAGGCATCATTTCCGAATACCACGATATCCAGCGTATCCTTGGGATAACGGGTCTTGATCAGTTCACTCAGGGCCATAGCTACTTTCTTTGCCGGGGTGATCCGGTCTTCGCCATACAGAATCATGCTATGTGATATATCAATCATCAGTACGGTGGAGGTCTGTGATTTGTAATCTGTTTCCCGGATACTCAGGTCATCTTCCCGCATGGAAAAACTATCGATACCATGATTGATCTGCGCATTGCGGATACTCTCGGTGAAATCGATCTGCTCCAGCATATCGCCGAACTGGAACTGCCGGGTTTCCGGATTTACTTCATCCCCCTGACCGGGTTTAAAACTCTGATGATTGCCTTGTTTTGTCTTCTTGAGTTTGCCGAAAATTTCTTCAAGGCTTTTTTTGCGAATACCCTGTTCCGTTTTCGGGGTGATGTTGATCTGCCCGGCCTGGTCAGGATCCGTGATATAGCCTTTTTGTTTGAGGTCCTCAATGAAATCCCCCATACCATAGTCGTCATCCGTCAGCTGGTATTTTTTATCCAGTTCATTGAGCCATTGCATGGCTTCGGAAACGTCGCCGCTGGTATAAGTCAGTAATTGCATAAAAAGGTCAAGCAACTGCTCAAAGCGGCTTTTACCATCTTTGTCCGGATCAAAACGGGTGAAATGAAAACCTTTCATGTGTTGTACAATTTACGACAAAACGGGTAAGCAGGAATCAATGGATTAACAACCGGAAGCCTGGTAAGTTCATATAATAAAAAACCCTCCTGTCCGGAGGGTTTTCTTAGCTGATAAATTTACTTAATTCTGTTTATTGGTATCCGTTTTACCGGGCGTCTGGATACTGGGTGTATTCAGTTCGTTGACCGTTTTTCCGGGAGCTGCGCTCTTATAGCGGGCTTCAATATCACTCAGGACCAACAGCAGACGTTCATTGATAGGGGCTTCAGAGCGTTCATAGTAGCCCCAGAAATCAGGTTTATTATCTCTGATATATGAATAATACCGTGCTTGTTGTTCCAGGTCTTTCCTGATTTCGGCGGCTACTTTTTCAGCCAGTTCTTTTTTGCCGGCTTTAAAACAGCCTTCCAGGTAGATCAATGCAGTCTGGTTATGGCCATTGTAACGGCTGGCCATGGCATAAGGCAGGTTTTCGGTATTGATGCCGGCTTCTACTTTGTCGATCAGCTGTTTGGCCTGGTCCAGCTTGCCTGCATCCGCCAAGGTGCCTGCGGCTTCTCCAAAGATGCTCCGGAGGCTCAGTATATGCCGACGGTTTTCTTCATCAAAATATACTCCTTTGATATTGGCCCCGCCAAATTCATAATGATTCATCAGGTTACTGAACGTGGTATCCATGTTCATATCCCTGATCTGTGTACCACCAAGCCCTTTACTACGCAGGGACTGATCCACTACCCAGTTCATCTGTGGCATTTTCGGCATAACCGGTAGCAGGCGATATGCGATACCCTCTTTACGCATAAAGGGACCGAAACCGAGTTCTCCCATCGGGGAGGTAAAATAAATTGGACGTTTCCATTTATTAGCAGCGATAATATTCAGGATGATCAGGTCATTCTTCATGATGGCCCGCTTGGGTAATTCAAAGCGGAATTCCGGCATAATACTGTCACCAGGTTGTACGGCCCCTGTTTTCAACAGGTAGTCACGGTCAACCGGTACCGATACTTTCGTTACCGGGAATGTATTCAACGGTTCACCTCTTGAATTATCTTTTTTATTGGGATCATCGCTGCCTACATAGTCCTTCATCAGGTTGAAAAGATCGTAATACACATTTTCAGGTATACTCGGTCTCGGGTCATACACGGCGTAATTCCGGGCATTTCCGGCGATCTTGTCTTCGCTCCAGATTATATCAACCGCTTCAGATTCGTTGACTTTATAGCGGAGCTGGTTAATATACCAGTCGATACCCAGTAAGCTGTTGTTCACAACCCGTACATCCCTCCGGATACCTTCCACTTCCTGGGCATACCAGAGCGGGTAAGTATCATTATCACCAAAAGTGAAAATGATCGCATTCGGGGCACAGCTTTCCAGGTAAGCTTTGGCAATGGATGGGGCTGTTGTTTTATTACTGCGGTCATGATCATCCCATATTTGCTGGGCCATCAGTACCGGTACAGCCACACATAAAACAGCTGTTGTCATATTCAATACCCGGTCATTGGTGCCAGCTCCGGATACCGCCCGTCCAAGGAAGGTGATCCCGGCTGTAACCAGGGCAAATAATACGGCGGCAAACAAGGAAGCTACGAGGGCTCCATCGCCGCTGCCGGGGAAGCAACTCATAAAGGTAATGGCGAAACTGAGCGTACTACCATAGATGAGCATATTCTGGAAAGTAAGTTTATCTGCTTTTTCTTTCGCCAGTTTAACGAGTGCGACAACAGCTAATCCGATCCAGATCGCAAAGGCATAGAAGGAACCTACATACGCATAGTCCCGTTCACGCGGCTGGTTGCCTGGCTGATTCAGGTAAAGCACAACGGCAATACCGGTAAAGAAGAAGAGCAGGAAGGATACCACCCAGTCTTTGCGGTTGCGCAGGAACTGGTAAACGCAACCAATAATACCTAATACAAAAGGAAGGAGATATAACTGGTTGTGTGCTTTATTTTTCTTCAGACTGTCCGGCATCATACTTTGATCGCCCAGTCGTTTGTCATCCACAAAGGAAACACCGGTGATCCAGTTGCCATCCCGTTTATTCCCAAAGCCCTGCACATCATTCTGCTTTCCGGAGAAATTCCACATAAAATATCTCCAGTACATATGACTCATCTGGTAGGTAAAGAACCACTCCATGTTATCGCCATAGCTCGGGGCCTCATATTTACCGGTCTGCTGATTCTGACCAAGTCCCAGCCATTCCGCATAGGTCTGAGCATGGTACTGGTCATCGCTGGAATCCCATACACGCGGGAATAATTGTTTTACCTCGCTTTTATAATTGTATTCCTGTGCACGGCCCAACTGGATATATTTATCCGCACCTTTTACATATTTCATTTCCCCTTCCACATAAGGTTCTCCGTCCACCAGGTCTTCACGGGGGTCAGCTGCATAATGAGGTCCGTAAATCAATGGGGCACTTCCGTATTGCTCACGGCTCAGGTAATACACAAGACTGATCGGGTTGTCTACATTGTTCATATCAATGCTGGGATTGGCATTGGAACGGATGATTGCTGTGAAATACATGAAGTAGCCCAGCATCATAAAAGCATAACACCAGAGAGAGAGTTTAATGATGCGTAAGGCAGAGGGCTTCAGGAAATAACCAAAAGCCACGGCAGTGCCAACAATCAATATAAACGGCAGGAACTTCAGCCCTTCTCCGGGAACAATGACAAAAGGTAAAGCAGACAATAAAAGGAAGGCGATAAACCAGATGATCAGTTTGGTCTGATTAATGGTCTTTTCTTTAAAACCAAGGGCCCAACCGATCACCGCTGCCAGTAAGAGGAAATAGATAGCGAAACCGGAGAAGAAAGGCATATCAAGGCTATTCACAAAAAACACATCAAACTGACCGGCTGCTTTCATGGAGAATTGAATGACACCTACCTGTACCAGACCGGTGATCAGGCAACCCATGATGAAGGCCAGGATGGCACCTTTGGTGCTGACCTGGAAACGACGGTAATAATAGATCATTACGATAGCCGGAATGGTCAGCAGGTTCAACAGGTGAACACCAATGGAAAGCCCCATCATAAAGAACAGGAATACAATCCAGCGATCGCTTTTCGCTCTTGCTCCAGGTTCATTACCTGCATGCTCATCTGCATGCTCCCATTTCAACATGGCCCAGAATACCAGGGCGGTAAAGAAAGAGGACAACGCATATACTTCACCTTCGACCGCACTATACCAGAATGAATCACTGAAGGTATAAGCCAGGGCACCTACAACACCAGCAGCCATGGTGGTAAATAGCTGGGAAGCGGTTAATTCCTCACCGGCATTCACAAACATTTTACGGGCAAAGTGGGTCACGCTCCAGAAAAGAAAAAGAATGGTACCGGCACTGGCCATGGCACTCATAAAGTTTACCGCACTGGCCGCCGTTTGAGAATTATCCCCGAAAAGGATAATGAAAAAACGCCCAAGCAGTACAAACATCGGGGCACCGGGAGGGTGGGGTAACTGCATCTTGTCGGCACTGGATATAAACTCACCACAATCCCATAAACTGCCCCTTGCCTCACGGGTCAGAAAATAAGTGCCAAGGGCTATAAGGAAAACCAGCCAGCCTGTAATGTTGTTGACTTTTCTGAAGTTCATAAAAACCTGATTTTGATAGTTTACTCATGCCCGTCCGAAATGACAAGGCGTCGGCAAAAATAGGGTTTCAGCCCTAGATTTTGATTCTGCTTCCGCAGAATTAGCAATTTAGGAAAACTTTCGTACTTCTCGGAGTTCAGGGTAAATTTTAAGAAAAGTAAACCCGGACGGTCTGATAGGAGAGTTGGGCCTGCCTTAATTTTTCTGAAAAGCCTTTCAGGCCGAATAAGCCGGCTGCATTTCCCTTATTAATGGCAATTTCGAGGTAGCCGGCGCTGTTAAAAAGGGCCAGTTTCTCGCCTTCAGGTACATCGGCATACGTTTCACTGATTTTATCGATCACTTCATCCCTTTTAAAAACAATGGTGAAGCGGCGTCCATTCCGTTGTTCTTCAAACTGCTCGCGGGTAATATTGACGATTACGTTTTCAAAACTGTCAATAAAGATGATCTGTCCTTCCAGGCTGTTGTTTTCTACCATCGGGCGCAGATGTCTTTTTTCCTGGTAAGAAACATCTGGTATCCCGATCCGCTGGATGGATTCCCCGCGGACCAGTTTATTTACGGCTTCTCCCATCACAGAAGTCAGGTAGATGGTGTTTTTGACGGCCTCCTTATCCAGCGGGAGTCCAATGATTATTTCCGGATTGTCTTCAAGGATCATGGTCAGCAAGCCATTATCCGCACAGAGAAAATACTGGTTCTGGTGAAAAGCCAGTAAGAGCTGTTCCGGTTTTTTATCAAAGAGATTGACCAGGATAATATGATAACTGAAATCCGGGAACTGACGTATGGCGCTGCGACAAACATAGGCCGCCTGTGGATAATTGAAAGGCGGAATCGTGTGCGAAATATCGATCAGCCTGAACTCGGGATTGGTCTGCAATAGCTGCGCCTTAATCGCTCCCACGAGGTAATCGGGACTGCCAATATCCGATGTAAGGGTTACTAAGGCCAAAATGAATGTGGTTTAATGAATCTGCAGGATTATTTGGCCAGTTTACCGTCTTTGAAAAAGAATTTATGTACCATTTTATCGGCCAGTCCGGGCATGAATTTCTGCATAAACACTGTACGTTTTCCGGTAAAGGTCAGCACGAGGGTTCTTTTCTTTTTCCGGATGGCACGCAGAATATGGTCGGCGCACACATCAGCCGGCATCATTTTGCTTTCATCCATCGGGGTTTCCCCATGCGAATCGGCATCTTTATTCAGGGCGGCGTTTCGGATATTGGAGGTAGTGAAACCCGGACATACCCACATTACATGTACTCCCTGGGTCATTAATTCGGTTTTGATGGATTCGAGCCAGCCTTGCAGGGCAAATTTGCTGGCAGAGTAACCACTGCGGCCTGGAAGCCCCCGGTAACCGGCTATGGAAGAGACCCCGACAATCGTGCCTTTCCGTTCAATGATAGAATCAAGGGCGTATTTGGTACAATAGATCACCCCGAAATAATTAATGTCCATTACTTTTTTAAAAACCTCGGTGCTCGCTTCCTGGAGGATGGCCCGCATGGAAATACCGGCATTATTGATAAGTACATCGATACCACCAAACATCCGGATGGTGGTTTCCATCAGCCGCCGGCAATCATTTTCGTTACTCACATCGGCCACCATAGTATGCAGGGCAGAAGAGGGGTGACTGGCCTGCAACTGGTAGAGTTTATCATGGCTTCTGCCACAGGTGGCTACTTTGGCACCCATATCAAGCAGTTTTTCTACCAGTGCTTTCCCGATCCCGTCTGTACCGCCGGTCACAACGACAACCTTATCTTTATAGTAAGTGGACATGGTGTGAGGTTTTATGGTACAAACCTACTAAAAAAGTTGGAGGTTGGAGGTTGGAGGTTCGAGGTTGGAGGTTGGAGGTTCGAGGTTG
>DAORKK010000167.1:0-7161 GCA_035439525.1 Chitinophagaceae bacterium | reverse complement strand
GGGAGGGAGGAAAGCTTTATTTCCTTCGTCACTCAGATTGGCGGTGAGTACAGGCTTGTTTAATACCAGTTGATCTATCATATACCGTCCGTTCAGCATCTCATTTATATCCGGAATAAGCGAAACCGATGGGATACGCAAACGGGTGCTGTTTTGCTTAAGGGTATGCTCATAGGTTACATCATTTAAAACAGAAAGGTGTTTGTCTTCAATACTGAATTTCTTCACTGAAAAATGTGTAATACTGTCTTTCAGCTCGGCATAGTCACCACTGATGAACGGATTTTTTAAATACAAAGGCTTGCCATCCTCACTGACCAGCTCTTCCAGTTTTACCTCATTAATAAATGAGCGGATGGTCTTACTGCCGGTACTGATCAATACCCGTGTATTAGCTCCTGAAAGGTCTTTCAGTTCAATCGCTGGCTGTTTTGTTGGGCTATTTCCAGGAGGGGCTACTAATAACCAGACATCGGCTTTATCCCAACGTATACCAGTAGCTGTAATATCACCGGTTTCTTCATCCGTCAGTATATCATCCACTGCAGCATTTTCAGCGGAGATGTCCATCCGGCTTTCCATGTCTGTCACCCGGGCTTTACGTGCCAGCAGGAATCCGTTCATATTGCCGGTATACTTAACATCGTCCAGTTGTATTTCCAGTTTACCCGATTTGATCCGTCCGGTGGAGAATGCCAGGTAATCCACTGCATGTTCAATGGCGCGCGCTTTCTTAGCCAGAAAAAGGGTCTTGGTACGGATCGTCATTGTAGCTTCTTTGAGCTGTATGGCTGTATTGTTTTTTAAGGATATATCAATCTGCCCATCCAGGATATTCATTTTCTCCAATTGAATCAGCTCGCCAATTTCTGCCAGGGTGGAAAAAATACTCTTCTTGCCCTTCGCCTTTGTGGAAACGGTGATGGCCGCACTATAATTAATGGAGGGGTGATATAAAGTGGCTTCTTTCGCCTTCAGTTGCTGATTAAATACGAGGTCATCCCAGGATAGTCCGCTTAGTTCAAAACGGGGAATACTGAAACTGTTTGTAATTTTTCCACCGATTTGTTTCTGGAATTCAAAACGGTCAAGGTAGACCCGGTCTTCCCGGATAACTATACTGTCGAATTTCAGTTTGTAGGTGCTGTCCCGTATAAAGTTTTCATAATTGCGGATAGCAAGGGCCACACTTTTTACCGTAAGCGGCCGTGAGGCATGCTGTGATACCTTCAACCCCTGCAGCTCAAAATTGTTCTTCGTAAATTCAAAAGAAGCCGGTCGTTGATCAATATTTGTTTTGATATGAAAATCGGCATTCTTAACAATCACATGATCCAGCAAAAGATCTCCGGTCAGTTGCTGTACGATTTCCTCCAGCCTGGGGGCTGTCCGCTTTTCGCCCGTTTTGCGTCGGCTGTTTCCTTCCACATCCAGGTCAAAGCGGGGATTCAGGCAATACACGGTATCTGCTTTAATGACTTCAGACCGGTACAGGGTATCAAAATCAATATTGGCCAGCCGTAACGTATCAAAGAATACCCGGAAACGGGAATTGCCCCGGTCTTTCTGTTCGGTGACCATCGTGCAGCTGTCAAACTCCACCAGCTGTTGTTTCAGGTTGATCCGGAAATTACTGAACGCCAGCCGGTGTCTTCCATCCGGAAATACAATATCCTGGTTGCGGGCATTCAGGACCACGTTGTCACTGAAAAAAAGTTTTTCATTTCCCTTAAGGGTGCCGGTATCGACCGACAGGTTATCAATATGAAAGTGAATATTGCTGATCGACAGGGGTAACTGGTCCGGCCGGATTTTATTGAGCAAGGTGAATTTCGCATTGTCGATCTGGAAGCGGTTGACTTTTAGGGCCTGTAGCGCATCCTGAATAGACGTATAAATTTTGCCAAGTTCTTCAGGTATTGACACTTCTTTTTTACTGATCGTATCTGTGGGTAATCGTTTCAGCCGGGTTACAGTAATCTCCGGTTGTTCAAGATTCAACGAATCAATCAGGAGTTTTTTGTCGAAAATGATCGGCCATATTTTCTGGACAGAAAGTTTTATATGCTGAACCTGGAAGCGGTAAGCAGTAACCGCATTCACTGAATCGGCGGTATAAATGACGGCATTGGTAAGTTCCACTTTTCGGCTGAACCAACTGAACCGGAATTTTTCCAGTTTCATTTTCAACCGGCCTTTTGACCTGGATTCCACCAGGTCCTCGATGATATGCCGCGCGTTGTAATTGATCCAGGTATGAAAAGCAAAAAGCAACAGGAGCAGGGTACCGGTAATGATACCGGTAATCTTCAGTATTCGTTTACTGCTGCGTTTTGTAGTCAATGGCTATCCCTGTTTTCATAAAGTTACACAAATCCCTACCCCCCAAAAGAATCCCTTTATAAACCCTATCAAACTCTCCAGTTCTTTCAACCTGTTCCAACCTCGAACCTCCAACCTCGAACCTCCAACCTCCAACCTCCAACCTCCAACCATCAGCTGACCGTAGATCCCGGATCAATCGCTTGACCGGGTTGTATAAAATGCAGTTTGCCGGCTTTATCTTCTGCCATCAGGATCATTCCATTACTTTCAATCCCCCGCATCTTGCGCGGAGCGAGATTAGTTACGACCGTCACCTGGCGGCCAACGATCTCTTCGGGCTGGAAATGCAGGGCAATTCCACTCACTATCGTACGGGTTTCACTGCCAAGGTCAACCGACAGCTTGAGCAGTTTATCTGCTTTCTCTACTTTCTCTGCTGATAAAATGGTGCCCGTCTTCAGTTCAATTTTCGCAAAATCATCAAACTGGATAACCGCTTTAGCCGGCACTTCAGGTTTTACTTCTTCTTTCTTAGGTTCTTCCATTTGCTTTAATCCGCTTTTAAGTTTTTCAATCTGGGCAGCGATTTCCGTGTCTTCAATTTTCCGGAACAACAATTGTGGTTCTCGTAAAGTATATCCCACGCTCAGTAAATTCATTTTCCCGGCATTCGTCCAATCCAGCATTTTATCCACGACTTTCATCATGTGCAGCATTTTAGTTGCTGTGTTCGGAAGAAATGGATTGACCAGTATCGCGAGATTTGCCGTCAGCTGCAGGCAGAGGTGCAGACAGTTGTCGATATTCTTCTGCAACTCCGGATTTTCAGCAAGTTTTTTCGCCACAATCCAGGGTTCTTTTTTCTGCATATACTGGTTTCCCTTGCGGGAAAGATCGATCACTTCAAACAGGGCCTCCCTGAATTTATATTCTTCCAGCAAGCCTTCGATTTTCAGGCTGGCTTGTTTAATATCGGCGGCTAATCCACGGTCATTTTCATCCAGCAGTTCTTCATGCAGCCGGGGTACTTTTCCCCCGCAGAGTTTATGCATCAGCACCCAGGTCCGGTTCACAAAATTGCCGAAGATGGAGACCAGTTCACTGTTCACCGCATCCTGGAATCCTTTCCACATGAATTCACTGTCCTTGGTTTCAGGTGCGATCTGTGTCAGGTAATAGCGCAGCATATCCACACATTGGGTGCCGCCGTTTTCCTGTTTCACAAAATCATTGATATAATCCCGCATATCGAGTTTCCAGTTACGGCTGGTACTCATCTTGTCGCCTTCGAGATTCAGGAATTCGTTGGCCGGTACATTTGCAGGTAAAATATTCCCATGCAGTTTCAGCATGATCGGGAAGATGATACAATGGAATACTATATTGTCTTTGCCGATGAAATGCACCAGTTTGGTGTCCTGGTCGTACCAGTAAGGTTTCCAGTCTTTGTTATTATCCAGCGCCCATTGTTTGGTGGCACTGACATAACCAATCGGGGCGTCAAACCACACATAGAGCATTTTACCATCGGCCCCGGCCACCGGTACTTTTATCCCCCAATCCAGATCGCGGGTTACGGCTCTTGACTGCAGACCGCCCTCGATCCAGCTTTTACACTGGCCGATTACGGTCGGGCGCCAGTCGTCTTTATGTTGCTCCAGTATCCATTCGCGCAGGAACGCTTCATGTTTACCGAGAGGCAGATACCAGTGTGAGGTTTTTTTCTTGATGGGTGCCTTTCCGCTTAACGTACTGACCGGGTTGATCAGTTCATCCGGACTCAGGGTGCGGCCACAGGTTTCGCATTGATCTCCAAAAGCACGGTCACTGCCGCAATTGGGACAAGTGCCCTTGATATAGCGGTCGGCCAGGAAGCTGTTCGCCTCTTCGTCAAAATATTGCTCGGTTTCTTTTATTTCCAGTTCTCCCCGGTCATTCAGGTAAGTAAAAAATTCCTGTGCCGTTTCATGGTGGATGGGCTCACTGGTACGGTGGTAGATATCAAAGCTCATGCTCAGGTCTTCAAAGTCCTGTTTCATGGCTGCATGGTATTTGTCGATGATGGCGCGGGGCGTAGTACCTTCCTTGGTGGCCTGGATGGGGATGGCGGTGCCATGCTCATCACTGCCACAGACAAACACTACATCTCTTTTCTGCGCCCGCAGGTAACGGGCATAGATATCAGCCGGAATATAAGCACCCGCCAGGTGTCCTACGTGCTTGAGGCCATTGGCGTAGGGGAGGGCGGAAGTAATCAGGTATCTTTTCGGTAAGCTCATTCAACAAGTTTCTTTGATCGACTGCAAATTTACCGGAATGGCCGGCATTGCCCAAAACCATGATTGGGGTAACTTAGGGGTACAAACCCGTCTGTTATGCGAAAATTCACCCTTTTATGCCTGGTTTTAGTCACTCATTGCATTTGTAACGCCAATGACGGCTCCTTCTATGCCAGGGGAAACACCCTTATTCCCCTGAAAGAGACCTCCATTCAGCTAAAAAAAGAAATCCTGAGTCTTGAACGCAGGGGCGACTGGATGCAGGTGGATATCTATTTCGAGTTTTTTAATCCGGGGCCGGAAAAGGAGTTAACCGTGGGCTTTGTTACGCCGCCAGCATCCGGAGATGTAACGGACGAAGAAGCCGGACACCCCCAGGTAAAGGATTTTATGGTCATGACCGGCGATCGGATACTTCCTTTTAAAATTGCCAAAATGAGTGAGTCGGGTTTTAAGGTATCGGATAAACTGGCCGTTGGATGGGACTTTGTTTATTACTTCGCGGTCCGTTTCGGAAAAGGGATAACTGTTGTTCGCCATAGCTATCTTTATAGAGGAGGTTCCTCTGTCGAAGCCGCTGCTGAATTTTATTACCGGCTAACCACAGGCACATCATGGGCTGGAGGTGTCATTGGCGATTTTGAACTGAACATCAATATGGGCGATGACAGTTATTTTGCTATACCGGCTTCGTTTAATAATACCGATGTTCAGTGGACAATGGTTGGTGCTGGCCGTATCGGTCAGGTAATGAACTTTTATCCTTACGAGCATTACGAACATAAATTAAGGATGGCTTACATACGCAGGGGCCGCATTCAATTCAGGCAGACGAATTTTAAACCAGCCCGCGATCTGACACTTTTTTTTCTTCAGTTAAATAACGAAATCAACCTATGGGTAGCCAAAAAGGGAAAAAATGATTTTCTGGATCTTCACACACTACTGTTCGAAGAACATTCCGATTCCGTCATACGTTCTTTATCTGATTTTCAGCTTCGGTTGTACCGCAACCTCAACTATGCCCGCGCCGGTTATGCATTTAAAGATGAATCTTTGACTAAAGCTTTTTTAAAATACAACTGGTATATCCCCGACCCGGCTATCAAGCCTGAACAAGCGCCGGATTGTTATATTCCGAAGGAGATTATGAAGAAGATTTTAGAGGAGGAAAACAGGCGGAAACAAAAACAAGGAGTGCTTATTTGATTTTTTGCTAGTCAGCCTTAACTTTAATAAAAGAGGAGAAGAACTGAAGTGAAAGATTTGTAAAGTGAGATATTTAATTTGACAATGTATAATTTTTGGGGCCGCTTTGTAGCGGCAAAGAGGAGTCAATAAAACACATCATAACGAATTGGTCAGAATAATGATAGAGATTTTTAACGGCGAAAAATTGTCATTCATGAAAAGATGTGTGAGAAAAATCGGGTATAATTTTATTTTCCCGGTAGTATTGGCATTAATTTTACTGGCAACCGGTTTTTATAATACGGTTACATATAATAATCCTATTTATTATCTTTTTCCACTTTATTTTTTATTCTTACTTATTTCCAATATCGTGGAATCTAAAGTATATATCAGAAGTATTAATTATAGCACAAATTCCGGTGAATTTGTTTTCTTGATTAGTATCTTCAACGGACAAAAGGAATATAGGGTACATAAAAATGATATAGAAATAGAAATATGTCAATATGCGATATATACCCGCACCAGAAATTATTATTTACGGTTGCGATTTAAGAACGAAAATATATTTCGTCAGTTTGACTATGATCCATGGAATTATAAGGTAATGAAAGAGATAGTGGGAAAATTTAAATTCCTTCAAAGATAGATGAATCATTCAGGAGAAATGCGAAGATAGGAGGGCATTTTTTAATCTCATGCCGGAATAACAGCTATTCAATATCGTAAACTATATTTTTATTTCATTTTCAGTATGAAATAATGTTAAAGTAATATAGGGTTACCAAATTTTCTGATTTTTTCCTGGTTCTCCTTTGGCCTCATTTTAATTCTTGTTTTTTCTCCGCATTTAACAGAACAGGCTGGTCAGTCTTTCAACCGCTGCGTGAATACAAACCATGTATTTTCGTGCCATCCGTGGCCCCTGCCGCACCGCGGCACCAATTCGTGCCTATTCGTGGCTTTTTATGGCCACCCCTTTTGCCGCAGGCAATCTATCCGTGTCAATCTGTGAAATCCGTGGCCCCAATGCCGCAGGCATTCATTTGCGCAGCAAATCCTTTCGTGACTTTTGTGTCCATTCGTGGCCACCTTATTGCCGCAGGCAATTCAATCCGTGATTATCCGTGCCATCCGTGGCTCCCTGTCGCAACGCGGCACTATTTCGTGCTTTTTTGTGTGCATTCGTGGCTAACCCATTTGCCGCAGCCAAATCAATTCCTGGCCCCCCATTGCCGCAGGCAATTCATTTATTTCTTTCGGTGCCCGAACATCCATCCGAGGTAATCCGGCTCCGCAAACGCATTATCCCAGCTATTGTGGTTTACACCCGGATACTCCGAGTATTTTACTTCGGCTTTTA
>DAORKK010000166.1:0-7243 GCA_035439525.1 Chitinophagaceae bacterium | reverse complement strand
GAAGTGGAATATGCTTCTGAATTCAGGTACCGCAACCCGGTCATCAATAAAGGAGATGTCATCATTGCCATTTCACAAAGCGGAGAAACGGCCGATACCCTGGTAGCCATTGAAAATGCCAAAAACAATGGCGCAATTATTCTGGGTGTGGTGAATGTGGTGGGCTCCTCTATCGCGCGGATGAGCCATGCCGGTGCCTATACCCACGCAGGTCCTGAAATCGGAGTAGCCAGTACCAAGGCCTTTACTGCTCAGCTGGCTGTGCTGACCATGATTGCCCTGAAGATCGGGTATATGAAAGGAACGATCACCCAGAAACGTTATATGAACCTGCTGAAAGAACTGCAGGAAATTCCGGAAAAAGTAGCCTGGACGCTAAAACACAGCGATAACATCAAGGCGCTGGCGGAGAAATACAAAGATGCCCATGATTTCCTGTATCTCGGCCGCGGGTATAATTTCCCCGTTGCCCTGGAAGGCGCACTCAAATTAAAAGAGATTTCCTATATACATGCGGAAGGTTATCCCGCTGCCGAAATGAAGCATGGTCCTATTGCGCTGGTGGATGAAAATCTGCCGGTGGTATTTGTAGCCACCAAAGACAGTTTTCATGAAAAAGTCGTGAGTAATATGCAGGAGATCAGGGCCCGTAAAGGACGTGTGCTCGCTGTAATCACCGAAGGCGACGAAACATCTTCCGCGCTTTCTGAGGATGTGATGGTGGTTCCTGAAGCCGATGAAATCCTGGCGCCGATGCTTAGTGTTATTCCGCTCCAGTTACTGGCCTACTATATCGGACTGGCCCGCGGCTGTGATGTGGACAAACCCCGTAACCTCGCCAAATCAGTAACGGTCGAGTAAATTTTATTTCCGCACATGAACATCATTACTAAAAAAGCCATCTCCTCCCTTGGATACGGTTTTATTCCAAAGGAATTTATTCCTAAAGGCAAAAATGAGTATTACCTCCGCAACGTTCAGCACCGGAGCGGTATCCGCTACCGGAAACTGACGCCGGTGGAAATTCAGCTGCTGGAAAAAAACGACAACAGTTCGGATGACTGGAACAACGTACTGGTGTCGGAGTCATTCGATCCCCTGCTGGTCAAACGTTGTTCTTTCTTTGGCCTGGTACGTATTGGCAAACTGGAACCCTATTTCCATGAATTCAACAACCTGCATATGCCGGTGGGGCTATACAACAGTACCATCATCAGTTGTGATATTGGTGATAATGTGGTGATCGATAATGTGAGTTTTATGAGTCATTATATTATCGGCAATGATGTAATGCTGGTGAATATTAATGAACTCGCCACCACCAACCACTCCAAATTCGGAAACGGGGTGTTGAAAGAAGGGGAAAAGGAAGCGGTACGGGTGTGGATGGAAATCTGCAATGAAAACGGAGGACGGAGTATTCTCCCGTTTAATGAAATGCAGGCCGGCGATGCCTGGCTCTGGTCAAAATACAGAGACAATGAAAAACTCCTGCAGAAATTCAAGGAGTTTACTGATAAAAAATTTGATACCCGACGTGGTTATTACGGTAAGATCGGGGACCGCACCGTGATTAAGAATTGTAAGATTGTAAAAGACACCTGGATCGGCACAGATGCTTACCTGAAAGGAGCCAATAAAATAAAAAACCTGACCATCAACTCCTCCCCTGAGGCAAAATCCCAGATCGGGGAAGGCTGTGAACTGGTCAATGGAATTGTAGGTTTCGGCTGCCGCATCTTCTATGGAGTAAAAGCCGTGCGTTTCATGATGGGTACCAATTCGCAGCTGAAATACGGTGCCCGCCTGATCAATTCCTACCTTGGTGATAATTCAACCATATCCTGTTGCGAAGTGTTGAATTCGTTAATCTTTCCAGCCCATGAACAACACCATAACAATTCCTTTTTATGCGCGGCCACCGTACTCGGACAAAGCAATATGGCCGCCGGTGCGACTATTGGCTCCAATCATAACTCCAGAGGGGCCGACGGGGAAATCATTGCCGGAAGGGGTTTCTGGCCCGGACTCTGTGTGAGCCTGAAACATAATTCAAAGTTTGCCAGCTTTACCCTCATTGCAAAAGGCGATTTTCCCGCCGAATTGAATATCCCCATTCCCTTTGCTTTAGTCAGTAATGATGTAAGCAGGGATAAACTGGTGATCATGCCGGGCTATTGGTTTATGTACAATATGTATGCGCTCGCCCGGAATGCCGGCAAATACAACAGCCGGGATAAACGACTGGATAAATCACAGGTGATCGAATATGATTTCCTGGCACCCGACAGTATCGGGGAAATGTTTGACAGTCTCCTTCTCTTTAAAAAATCGGCGGCCACTGCCTGGGCATTGAAACATAAAAAAAAGCTGACCGAAAAAGAGTTGTTGAAAAAAGGGGAAGAATTGCTGGAAAAAAATCCGGACGCACTCAAAGGGCTAGAACTCGTTGCCGAAGGAGTTGAAAACAGCAACCGGAAAGTGCAGTTGGTAAAAGTACCGGAAGCGTACCGGTTGTATAAGGAACTGATTCAGTATTACGGAACCATACAGTTGCTGGAGTTTATCGAAAGCAAAAAGATCAATAACTGGAAACAACTGGAGGCCAGGTTGCCTAAAGCCAGTGAAAGAACGGCCTGGAAGAATATAGGCGGGCAACTGATTCCTGAACCCGATATCCGTTCCATGATCCGTTCTATCCGTAATGGAAAGATCAGTGACTGGGACCAGGTGCATGATTTTTATAAAAAAGAAAGTACCGCCTACCCGGATAAAAAATTCCGTCAGGCGTATGCCGGATTACTGGAAATACTGAAGATCGGCAAAGCCGGACTTACCCGTAAAACATGGCTTCGTTTACTGGAGGAGAGTGTCCGCACCAAAGAATGGATGACCACCGGCATATATGAATCAAGAGCCAAAGACTACCGGAATCCTTTCCGTAAAATGGTATATGACACGGAAGCGGAGATGGAAAAAGTGATTGGCAAACTGAAAGACAACAGCTTTATCGGGCAACAACAAGAGGAGTTGAAAGACTACAAGAAACAGGTGACTGAATTAATCACCCGTTTCTTAAACTAACCACTTATTTTTTACGGAAGAAAATACGAACCGGCACCCCGGTCAGTTTAAAATTCTCGCGCAATTTGTTTTCGAGATAGTTTTTATACGGCTGCTTGATATCATCCGGAAAATTGCAGAAGAAAGCAAAGGAAGGTACCGGTGTCGGCAGCTGGGTAATAAATTTGATCTTGATCGGATTTCCCCTCACCACCGGCGGATGATAAGCCTGGATGGCTTTCAGCATGATATCATTCAACTGTGAAGTCGGAATTTTGTATTGACGGTGCTCATACACTTCCAGTCCGACTTCAATGGCTTTGAATATCCTGGTTTTCTCTTTGGCAGAGATAAATAAAATCGGCACATCGCTGAAGGGCGCAAACCGTTTTTTCAGTTCGGTTTCATAATCCCTGGCGGTATTGGTTTCTTTATTGACCAGGTCCCATTTATTAACCAGTACCACGACTCCTTTTCCTTTTTTGGCCGCGAGGGCAAAAATATTCAGGTCCTGGGCCGCAATCCCTTTCTCCGCATCCAGCATCAGCAAACATACATCGGCTTCATCAAGTGCTTTGATGGCACGGATCACGGAATAAAATTCCAGGTCTTCATGCACTTTTGCTTTCCGGCGGATTCCGGCTGTATCAATCAGCACAAATTCTTTCTGGAATAAGTTATAGTGGGTATGAATCGTATCCCGGGTGGTACCGGCAATATCACTCACGATGGTACGCTCCGTTCCAACCAGCGCATTCAATAAAGAAGATTTACCGGTATTGGGCTGTCCGATGATCGCAAATTTGGGAAGGGCGGCCATCTCCAATGCCTCGGCTGATGCATCGTCATCAATGATCAGTTCAGCTACCGCATCCAGCAGTTCACCCGTTCCGCTTCCGCTGGCCGCGGCGATAAAGAATATCTGTTCAAAACCAAGGCTGTAAAACTCGGAAGCATCGAGCAGCCGTTCATTGGTATCTACTTTATTCACAGTTAAAAATACCGGCTTTGTACTCCGGCGCAATAAGTTGGCCATCGAATCATCCAGGCTGGTCAGTCCGGTAGCCGCATCCACCATGAACACAATCACATTGGCTTCTTCCAGGGCCACCAGTACCTGTTTGGCAATTTCCCGTTCAAAGACGTCTTCACTGCCCTGTACAAAACCGCCGGTATCCACCACATTAAAGGTCTTGCCATTCCAGTCGGCCACGCCATACTGCCGATCACGGGTTACCCCGCTGATATCATCCACAATAGCTTTACGTTGTTCCAGTAAACGGTTGAACAGGGTGCTTTTTCCAACATTCGGACGACCAACAATTGCTACGGTAAATGACATATAAACTCAATTAAATTTGAACAAACAATAAATACAAATTACGAGGTACGAAGTACGAGGTACGGGCTCCTAACTGCCGACTGCTGACTGCCGACTGACTTCAGTACCCGTACTCCTTAAGCTGGAGATCATTCTCCCTCCACTTCGGTTTCACTTTTATAAATAATTCTAAAAATACTTTTTGTTGCAGGAATGCTTCGATATCCTTCCTGGCGGCTGAGCCGATTTTCTTGATCATACTGCCGCCTTCACCGATCAGGATCACTTTCTGGGTTTCCCTGTGAACAATGATATCGGCCACAATCTTTATTAACGTGGTCTTCTCTTTGAACTCCCGAACCAGCACGGCGGAATGATAAGGAATCTCATCCTGTGAAAGTTCATAGATCTTTTCCCGGATCAGTTCGCTGACAAAAAATTTGGTCGGCAGGTCACTGATATCATCGCCTGAATAATACGGCTCCCCTTCCGGCAACAGGGCCAGGATAGGACGCAGGAAATTCTTGATATTAATCCCGCTGGAAGCGGAAATGGTCAGGGTACTTTTGCAATACGGTTGCTGTTCAAAGAAAGCTACGGCTTCTTTTATTTTGTCCTGGGGCGCCCGGTCAATCTTATTGATCACCACGATCGATGGCACTTTCAGTTTCAGTGCCGTAAATATGGTATTGCATTCCTCCCAGTTCTCATTCACATCCACGATAAACAGGGCTACATCCGCATCTTCCAATGCCCCTTTCACGGCCATCATCATTTTCTCATGGAGTTTATACCGTGGTTCGATGATTCCCGGAGTATCGGAAATGATGACCTGGTAGTCTTTATCCGTGAGGATAGCCTTGATCCGGTGACGGGTAGTCTGGACTTTGGATGATACAATAGCCAGCTTCTCCCCCATCAGGGCGTTCAGCAAGGTGCTTTTACCAGCATTGGGCCGGCCGAAAATATTAACGAATCCTGTTTTCATGATAGACCTGAGGTTGCACGCATCAGGCAGCAAGTGGTGAGGAGGTAGTCAGTCCTTGCCAGTTGAAGTGCAACTGTTTCGGAAAATTTAAAAAAGCCACCCGTCGCGGATGGCTTTCGTTGTTGCGAAGGGGAGGATCGAACTCCCGACCTTTGGGTTATGAGCCCAACGAGCTACCGCTGCTCTACTTCGCGATGTTGGACGGCAAAGGTACGGTTATTCCCGATACCCACCAAAGAAAAAGCGCCCTAAATAATCAGGGCGCTTTTCATGACTATACTGCTTAATCGTTTATCGTCCTCTGGATACACTGGCAGACCCACTGCTTTTCACTTCCCGGATGGTGCAGGAGCCCCGGTATTTTACATCACTGGCGCCACTGGCTTCAGCGGAAAGTTCTTTATTTACAGTGATGCGGATATCACTCGCGCCGCTGGCTTTGGCTTCACAGGACTCAGCCACCAGGTCAAATCCCTTAAAATCACTGGCCCCGCTGGCTTCCACATATAAACGGGTGGCTGTGCCGGTTATGGTCATATCACTGGCTCCGCTGAGATCAACATATAATTTGGCTACATCCATTTTACCCTTCAGGTCACTGGCACCGGACTGTTGCACCCGGAGTTCATCGGTTTTCAATACGCCATTAATAAACACATCACAGGCACCGGAGATATTCAGTTCATTCAGTTGTTTGAACGAAATATAAGCCCGGAGCTTTTTATTACCATTACTCCATTTCCAGGCTTTACTGAGACCGATATGTAAAATACCACTCTTTACTTCCACCGTAATCATATCACGGTCTTTTACACTGGCCGCACTGACGGCCACCGCTTCTTCATTACTCTGACTCAGGTAAACATTAAAAGCACTGGAAACATGAATACCGTGATATCCGCTGGCCGTACGCACCTGGGCATTCTCATCATTGATCTGTGCATTTACAGTAAATGATAAAACAAGAATAGCCAGTGCTGAAACTATTTTTTTCATATTTATAAAATTACAGGGTTTAACCAATCTTTTTTACTGTACCACCCGTACTGGTTTTAATTTCACGGATAGCGGCATTGCCTTTATATTTCACAATCCCCCCGGTACTGGCTTTCACCATAATTTCTTTTTCAGCATCAATTGTCACATTGGCCCCTGTACTTACAGTAACATCACAGGATTGTGTAGCCATCCCCTCTCCTTTGAATTTACTGCCTGTATCTCCATCTACTTTCAGTTGCTCTGCTTTACCCGTCAGGCTTACCTGTGAACCGGTGTTCTGTTTTACACTCAGGTTTTGTATTTCAACTTCACCCATCACCTGGGCACCCGTATTCACATTCATTTCCAGCACGGCTGTTTTCAGCACACCCTGAAATTTAACCAGGGCCCCGGTATTAGCATTCAGTTTATCCAGTTGCCGGTAGGATACATACGCTTTCAATTGCTTGCTTTCCTTTTTTTTGTTGATGGCTTTCAGTTTTGAATCATAGTATAATTTCAAAACACCATCCTCCACTTTAGCTACGATGCGGTCGCGGTATTCTGTGGTGGAAGCGCTCACGGCTACTTCTTCCACATTGCCGGCCGATAGAAATAATTCTATTCCGGTAGCAACTTCGATTGCATGGAAAGAGGCCACATCCACTTTAACCACATTGGGGTCATTAATGGTCTGCTGGGCTCCCAGGTAGGAGGCAACGCCGGTCAGGAGCAACAACGATAAATATAACTTCTTCATAAACGATGGTTTAGATGTAATACGAAAGGCAGCGTAGAAAAGTTACAGTCCGCGTAATAATTTTCTTCGTAATTTCGTACCTGTAAAGGGTCTTTTACCAAAAAGACCTGATTTTCAGTGTTTCCCGGGGTGT
>DAORKK010000165.1:0-7280 GCA_035439525.1 Chitinophagaceae bacterium | reverse complement strand
CGCATGGCCACCCCTTCATTCTTGATCACCACCCAGTCAATGATCTTGGAGGGGACTTTAATATCATAAATCGCCACCGTATCAAAAGCCACTTTGGGGTCCATCGCCCGCCAGCTTTCCACCCGTTGCAGTCCGCCATTATACGTATAATACTGCTGCCGTCCATTCAGTTTTCCCCAGCGATAGTTCTCTTCGGCAATTTTCACGCCCTCCAATGAAAATCTTTTCCAGGTGCCTTCTTTAAGGTCATTTTCAAAATACCCCTCCTCTTCATACCCTCTTTCTCCCCGCAGATCGGGCACATTGATGGTCCATGGCCCCTGTTTACGCCCCTGCAGATCCACCCGGTTCAATGTATCACCCCTTTTGTTGAGGGTAAAACTCTTCCACTGGGCCATGCCGCTTGTGGAAATAAAGAGAAGAAGGAGAAATATAAATCGCATAGTTTAGTAAGTTTGAACAAAGACAAAATACAAAGTACGAGGTACGAAGTACGGAATACAAAGTACAAAGTACGAATCCCGAAGCTTCGGGACGAGGTACAAAGTGCAAATTACTAACGAAAATTAACTGCTTTTATGAGTATGTTGTTAAAAAAAACCGCTTTCTCCCGCCTGACAGCAGGCCTTGCTGCCATTTTACTGGCTAATTGCCTGTTACTGACCGTAGCCGTGGCACAACCGGCCCCCACACCTGCTGCGGAGCGCCTGAAAGTCACTGAACAGCGTAAAGCCCTGAAATCACGTTCCCTGCTGAATGATATACCCTTCCGGAATATCGGTCCCAGTATCATGAGTGGCCGGGTGGTGGATATTGAGGCTAATCCCGAAGATCCCACCGAGTTCTATGTGGCCTATGCTACCGGCGGACTCTGGCATACCAAAAACAACGGCCAGAGTTTTACCCCCATCATGGACAACCTCGAGATGCTGTTTATCGGTGATATAGCGGTAAACTGGAAAACCAGGGCCATCTGGGTGGGAACCGGGGAAGTCAACAGCAGCCGCTCCTCCTATGCCGGGGTCGGGATCTATAAAACAACCGATAACGGGAAAAACTGGGAATACCTCGGTCTTCCTGAATCCCATCATATCGGAAAGATCCAGCTACACCCTACCGATAATAACACTGCATGGGTTGCCGTACTCGGCCACCTTTACTCTGCCAATAAAGAACGTGGAGTATATAAAACCACCGATGCTGGTAAAAACTGGAAACAAACCCTGTTTGTCGATGAGAATACAGGAGCAGTGGATATGGAGATCAATCCGGCTAACCCTTCCGAACTTTATGCTGCCATGTGGTACCGGGTACGCCGGGCCTGGAAGTTTGAAGAAAGTGGCAAAACCAGCGGTATCTATAAAAGTTCCGATGGCGGCGAAACCTGGAAAATTATTTCCGCTGATGGCTCCGGCTTCATGACAGGTGATAAGATCGGGCGTATCGGAATTACAGTTTATCCCGGCAATCCCAAACTGGTTTATGCCATTGTGGACAATAACACGCCAAAAGCCGATACCCGTAAAACAAATGATTCAGCCTATAAGAAAGATGACCTGAAAAACCTGAGCAAAGAACAATTCGGACAACTCAGCACCAAATGGCTGGACACTTTCTTAAGAGCCAATCGTTTTCCCCGTAAATACAACGCAAAAGGAATTAAAGAAATGGTGGCCACTGATAAAATAAAACCAACTGCCCTCTGGGATTATCTCGACAGTGACGATGGTTTTCAGAATACCGGCATCGCAGGTTGTGAAGTGTATAAAAGCGAAGACGGTGGTCAGACCTGGAAAAAAGCGAATGAAAAACCGATCAGCATCTTTAACACCTACGGTTATTATTTTGCGAAGATTTATACCTCGCATACCAACCCCGATAAAGTATTCATTCTCGGTTTCTTCGCCCAGTATTCCACCGATGGCGGAAAGACCTTTAAAACCATGGACAAGAACAATGTACATGCCGATCACCATGCTCTATGGGTAAATCCGAAAAATGATTCCCATGTAATTAATGGCAATGATGGCGGTACCAATATCAGTTATGATAACGGGGACAACTGGTTCAAAGCAAACACCCCTGCTGTTGGACAATACTACGCGATCACTGTGGATGATGCCAAACCTTATAACGTATATGGCGGGCTGCAGGACAATGGCAGCTGGTGGGGACCTTCCAATAACCGGGAAAGTATTGACTGGACCGATAATGGACAATATGCATTCCGCATGATCAATGGCGGCGATGGTATGCAGGCCCAGGTGGACACGCGTGATAATGCCACCGTTTATTCCGGTTCGCAGTTTGGCTTTTATGGCCGGTATAATAAAAACACCCGTGGCTCCCAGAAGTCGTTGCATCCGCAGCATGAACTGGGTGACAAACCCCTGCGCTTTAACTGGCAGACCCCGATCCTGCTGAGTAAACATAACCAGGATGTGCTGTACTTCGGCAGTAATCGGTTCCACCGGTCCCTGAACAAAGGCGATTCACTGGCGATGCTGAGTGCCGACCAGACCAATGGCCGGGTTTCCGGCAATGTTCCTTATGGCACTATAACCACCATCTCCGAGTCGCCACTGCGTTTCGGTTTGATCTATACAGGCACAGACGATGGAAATATTCATGTCAGTAAAGATGGAGGATATAGCTGGGAGCAGCTGAACCAGGTTGTTTCAACTACAGCTCCGAAGAAAGCTAAACAACAAACGACAAACAACAAACTATCCAACCCAACGGGAAAATTACAGACCAACAACCTATGGGTGAGCCGGGTAACAGCTTCACAGTTCAAAGAAAGCCGGGTTTATGCATCCCTGAACGGCTACCGTTTCGATCATTTTGCTCCCTATCTCTATGTAAGTGATGATTATGGAATGACCTGGAAGCAGATTGGCAAGGACCTGCCCAATGAACCCCTCAATGTGGTAAGAGAAGATCCGAAGAATGACAGCATTCTATATGTGGGCACAGACGGCGGTTTATATGTAAGCTTTGATGCCGGCAATAGTTTCATGCTCTGGAATAACGGAATGCCGGAGTCTGTACCTGTACACGATATCGCCATCCAGTCAAGAGACAATGAGATCGTACTCGGCACCCATGGCCGTAGTTTGTATGTAGCCAGCCTGAACGATGTACAGGCTGTAAAAAAAGACCCGGAGTGGATGAAGAAAAAACCGAAGCCGAAGAAAGAGGAAAGACGGAATGAAGAAGAGGATGATGAAAGCAAACCTGAAATGGATTAAAATAGAAAAGTCCGGAAGTTGATTGCTTCCGGACTTTTTTTATCGTTTCCGTTCAGCATTTAGAAATAACTGAAGGGGATTTACATCTTGGTCAGAACTGGTGGAACCGTTCAAAACAGGCTTTCTCCAGCAGCTCCCGGTCATCGGGGTGGGCGATTTCAATTAATGCTTTGGCCCTTTGACGCAGATTTTGTCCAAACAGGTAGGCAATACCATACTCGGTCACCACATAGTGAATATGTCCACGGGTGGTTACCACACCGGCTCCTTCTTTCAGGAATGGTACGATCCGGCTGGTGCCTTTGTTGGTGCGGCTGGTTAATGCAATAATCGGTTTACCGCCTTCACTCAGCGCAGCACCCCGCATAAAGTCCAT
Source organism: Chitinophagaceae bacterium (assembly GCA_035439525.1). Taxonomy (GTDB): domain Bacteria; phylum Bacteroidota; class Bacteroidia; order Chitinophagales; family Chitinophagaceae; genus JJ008. Next base: position 3,653 of record DAORKK010000165.1, on the reverse strand, counting down.
CTGTCCGCCAATACCACTGTACTGACGCGTACCGATTGAGTCAGCACATACCTGGCCGGTAATATCGACTTCGATGGCACTGTTGATCGCCACTACCTTGGGGTTACGGCGGATCACGTGCGGGTCATTCACATAATCAATATCGAGGAAAACGAAGGCCGGATTATCATCCACATAATCATAGAGACGGCGGGTACCCACCGCAAAACCGGTGACGGTTTTGTTAGGGTGGATCCTTTTCTTGGTATTGTTAATTACGTCATTGTCAAACAGGTCGATGATTCCATCACTGCACATTTCGGTATGCACTCCAAGGTCCTTGTGATTGTGAAGCGCTTTTAGCACCGCATCCGGAATGGTACCAATACCAATCTGCAGGGTACTGCCGTCTTCAATCATTCCGGCAATCAGCTGGCCGATCTTCAATTCATCATCTTTCACTTTGGATCCGTAATCCACCTGTGGTAATTCTTCCTCATGGTAGACCATGGCGGTAAATCGGCTGGTATGCACCAGGCTGTCACCATGTGTACGGGGTACCCTTGGATTCACCTGGGCAATTATATGGGTGGCGGTATTCACAGCACTACGGGCCACGTCTACGGATACACCCAGTGAGCAGTATCCGTGTTTATCAGGAGGTGACACCTGAACCAGGGCCACGTCAATAAGTAAATGCTTGCGGAATAAATCAGGGATATCACTTAAAAACACGGGTACAAAATCTGCACGGCCATCATTTACGGCTTTACGTACCGATTCTGAGACGAACATGCAATTGATATGAAAGGACTCAGCATACTCAGGCTTATCCAGTTCAATATCACCCTGTACCGTAATAAATGTGAGTTCCACATTACGGAGTTCGGGTGCTCTTTTTCCAAGTTCTCTGAGCAGGTATAAGGGGGTTTGGGCAGAGCCCTGGACAAATACACGATCACCGGATTTTACAACGGAGAGTGCAGCTTCGGCGGTTTTGAATTCAAATGGAGTTCTCATGCTGCAAAACTATTGCTATTTACAGATTTCAGAATGATTTGGCTTATCAACCGCCTTGATATACATCAGGAGTATTAATGAGTAATCAACCAGTCAATCGCCAGTTCATAGCCCCGGAGACCCAAACCGATGATACTGCCTGCTGCTTTGGCGCTAACATGCGATAGTTTGCGAAAATCCTCCCGGGCATGTACATTAGAAATATGGACTTCCACCACCGGGATTTTAATAGCGGCCAGTGCATCTCCAATGGCTACCGAGGTATGGGTGTATCCCCCCGGATTAAAAACGATACCATCAAATTCAAACCCTACCCGCTGTAACTCATTGATCAGCTCCCCTTCCACATTACTCTGGTAATAACTGATCTCAATATTGGCATATTTATGACGAAGGGTGGGGAGGAATTCCTCAAATGACATGGAACCGTAAACACCGGGCTCACGTTTACCCAGCAGGTTCAGGTTTGGTCCGTTGATAATTGCTATCTTCATTTCCCGAAAATACTTGAAAATAATACAACAACCATATGACCCTTCTTGAAGCTATTTATGGCAGTCAGTACCAGGAAATCAGCCAGCGTGGTGGCGATGGCAGCAAAGGTCGATTTAATGGCAATCTCCTGATCAGTGTAATATTTTTACTCCTCCTGCTGACCGTGATATTTGTTATAATGCTGATTCCGGGCATGAATGAATCGATGACCCAGTCCATGCGAAGTTTTTCCGGAAGTCGAAGTGGGAAAAACACGGGCAAACTCCTCGCCATCCCTGTTTTGTTTCTCCTCGTGGCCCTGGCCAATTTTACAATAGGTACAAAAAAAAATTATACCCGGATCATAGAACGCTTCAACAGTTACCCGGAAGAAGTCCGGAAAAAAGCAAATAAAAAAGTTCTGACGGTATTCTTTTCCATCTTCGGCATTCTGATTCTTGCGGTGATTTTACTGGTGAACAGGTAAAAAAAACGTCCCGGTAAATCCGAGACGTTTTGTATTTTTTTCCTGTATTTATCTATGTGTACCTATGAACCTATGTTTCTATGTGTTAAACCTTATGTGATCTGACCAATTCCAGGAACTCATCAAACAAATACCTTGAATCATGCGGTCCCGGTGTGGCTTCCGGATGATATTGCACGGAAAACGCTGGCTTACCTTTTACCCGGATCCCCTCGATGCTCTGGTCATTCAGGTTGAGGTGCGTGATCTCGATATTTTCTGCTTTTTTCACGGCTTCCGGATCCACGCCAAAACCATGGTTCTGGGTTGTGATCTCCGAACGGCCGCTGATCAGGTTCTTCACCGGGTGATTGAGTCCGCGGTGACCATGGTGCATTTTGAACGTGGGAATATCATTGGCCAGGGCCAGGAGCTGGTGCCCCAGGCAGATGCCGAATAAAGGTTTTTCTTCTTTCAGAATCTGTTTAACCGTGGCTACCGCATAATCCATGGGAGCCGGGTCGCCGGGACCATTGGAGATAAAATAGCCATCGGGCTGGAATTGCTTTACTTCTTCCAGCGGGGTTTTGGCCGGGAATACTTTCACATGGGCACCGCGATCCACCATACACTGGAGAATATTCTTTTTCACGCCATAGTCCATCACCGCAATCCGGATCCCGGAGGTCGCATCCCCCAGTTCGTAACTGGCGGAAGTACTTACTTTGGAAGCCAGTTCGAGCCCGTCCATATTGGGGGTTTCGGCCAGCTTTTTCTTCAATACTTCAATATCGGTGGTCTCGGAGGAAATGATACAGTTCATGGCACCCTTGGTCCGGATCTGGGCCACCAGGGCCCGGGTATCCACCCCTTCAATCGAAACTACCTTATTGGTTTTCAGGTATTCGTTTAAAGACCCATTGGCCATTTTGCGGGAATACTGGTCTTCCAGGTTCCGCCCGATCAGTCCATTGATTTTCACACTGTCCGACTCCACATCCCCGTCTTTTACCCCGTAGTTCCCGATATGCGCACTGTTCATAATCAGGATCTGGCCAAAATAACTGGGATCGGTAAACACTTCCTGGTAACCGGTCATCCCGGTATTAAAACAGATCTCGCCGGTGGTGGTGCCAATGGCGCCAAAAGCCTGGCCATGGTGCACGGTTCCGTCAGCTAACAATAAAACAGCAGGAATGGAGGAATTAGGCATTTTTCAGGGCTTTGTTTGTTTAAAAACAAATTGCGCAAATGTAGGGCAAAAACCGGGAGCAAAATGCAGAAAAAAAAACTGTTTATCCACGGAGATATTGACAGGGGGATTGGGGATTGGGAAATGGGAATTGGGACAAACGCAAACATTCATTAAATAAAAAATGTATGGTCATCCAATTATTTAATAATTGTCTAACAGCAAAGCGACATCTTTTCAGATGCCGCTTTTGAAAAAGTTCGTATTTGAACCTTAACACAGTCTTTGGATGGATATTAGATCAATTCGTTGGATTGTCCTGCTTCTTATGGCAGGATGATTTGTAAATCTACGTATTTTTTTAATACCTCCCGATTTATCCTCCGAAGCTTTAGCGAAGGAGGTATTTATCCTCCGAAGCTTTAGCGAAGGAGGTATTTATCCTCCGAAGCTTTAGCGAAGGAGGTATTTATCCTCCGAAGCTTTAGCGAAGGAGGTATTTATCCTCCGAAGCTTTAGCGA
>DAORKK010000164.1:0-7320 GCA_035439525.1 Chitinophagaceae bacterium | reverse complement strand
GCCGGTGTTTGCCACTTACGCCTGCTATTGCAGTGTGGTGAACAATGCCTGCCAGGTATTTTATGCGGACGGTCTTGGCTTTGGATGTCTTCAATCATCCTGTACAGGGTCCTGTACCGGAAAGTTTACCTACAAAGGCTATAGTGTTGACCGGGTGATCCATCTTGCAGATAAGGAAGCATTTTTCAGTTTGCCGGAAGTGCAGGAAATGATCCGGGTCATCAGCAACAATGTTTCTCCGCTGGAGGCCTATGGTAAATTTTCTGTACTGGGTGTATCATTCTATCTGGTACAGCAGGAGAAGGTTTTTCTTGAAAAAGCAAGTTGTGACTGTGAAGGTACCCAGGCCTGCATGTTAAAGGTGATTAATCTCCCGCCAAGAACGGGTGAACCAGCAGCTAAGAAAATATATTTCTGTGAGGGTGGTTGCAATGGCTGCGAACTGACCATCAATTAAAGAAGATCTTTTTCATGTCCATTCCTGGTTGCGGCTATACAGGATCGTCCTCCCGAAATTTCGGGAGGACACCTGTATCCATAAAAATTAGTGTATGAAAAAATTAATGATAACGCTGGCGATACTTCTGAGTGTGCATTGCCAGGCCCAGTTTCCGATAGCCGAGATTATCAAAGCCGGTATCAAAAAAGTGATTGTGGCGGTTGACCTGAAGATCCAGAAACTCCAGAATAAAACGATCTGGCTGCAGAATGCCCAAAAAACCTTGGAGAATGTTTTATCCAAAACGAAGTTAACAGAGATCAGCGGTTGGGTGGAAAAGCAGCGAAAACTCTATGATGAGTATTTCCAGGAACTAAAGAAGGTAAAAAATGCGCTTAGTTATTATCACCGGATCAAAGATATAATTGAAGACCAGGTGGCCATGGTAAAGGAATACAAGGCAACCTGGGCCCTGTTCCGGCAGGACCGGAATTTTTCGGCCGCAGAACTGGAGTATATGAGCGAGGTCTATACCGGAATGCTGGGAGAAAGTGTCAAGGCTATTGACCAGTTGCTCCTTGTTGTGAATGCCTTTACCACCCAGATGACTGATGCGGCAAGGATGGAAATTATCAATACAGCCGCTGATGAAATGGAAAAGGGGTTCATGGACCTGAAAGAGTTTAACAACCAGAATAAACTTATCAGTCTTCAGCGGGCATCTGCGAGAGGTGAGATCGAATATATTAAAAAATTATACGGATTAACCCCCAACCCCTAAAGGGGGGGTAAAATACATTATTATGAAAAAGTTACTGATACTGCTGACACTGGTTATTCACAGCACCTGTTTTTCACAATCACAGGAAGCCAAGCAACTCCTTCTGAATGTAGAAAAACTGGCTCAGCTAAAACTCATGCTCTCGCATATGAAGACAGGTTACCAGATTCTGGAGAAGGGCTATACCTCAATCAAAAATATTTCTCAGGGCAATTTCAACCTGCACCGGGATTTCCTGGACGGATTGTTACAGGTCAGTCCTGCTGTAAAGCAATACAGTAAGGTTGCGGACATTATCAGGGTTCAATTGAAACTGGTGAAAGAAAGTAAAGCTGCACTCGCAGAATTCCGGGGCACCAAACAATTTACGATAACTGAAATCGAGTACCTGGGAAATGTATATGCCAACCTGCTGAAAGAATGTCTGAAAACACTGGATGAACTGGCTATGGTGGTCACGGCAGGTAAACTTCGTATGAGTGATGATGAACGGCTGCAGGCTATTGACAAAATATATGATGAGGTGATGGAGCAATATACTTTCCTGAATGAATTCAATAACGGCACCGCTATCCTCTCTCTGCAACGAGAAAAGGAGAAGATGGATATTGATTTAATGAGAAAGGTCCACGGTTTAAAATGAAACTATGAGAGTATTTGTGAGATTGATTTGTGTGTTGGTGGTTTTATTATTGCCTTCTGTGGCGGATGCCCAGATCGCCACCCGTATACGTTCCATGCACGAAGTGCTGGAACAACTTTATGACGATATGATGCCTTTGTGCAGCCGTTTAATAGGTGTTGGAAGGGGTATTGCCGGTTTTGCTGCCACCTGGTATATTGCCACCAGAGTATGGGGGCATATTGCCCGTGCGGAGGCTATTGATTTTTATCCACTGTTCCGGCCCTTTGTGCTGGGTTTTGCTATTTTGATTTTCCCTTCCGTTATCCAACTCATCAACCAGTTGATGAAACCCACCGTTACCGGTACTGCCCAGATGGTAAAAGATTCCGATGCAGCCGTAGCGCAATTGTTAAAGATGAAGGAGGATGCCATCAAAACAACAGCCTATTGGCAGATGTATGTGGGTGAGACCGGAAGGGGCGACCGGGATAAATGGTATAAGTATCATTACGGAGATAAAAAAGAAGGATGGCTGAAAAGTATCGGCAATAATATCCGCTTTGCTTTTGACAAATTTGGCTATAACCTCCGTAACCAGATCAAACAATGGATGGCAGAAGTATTAAAGGTATTATTTGAGGCCGCTGCTCTTTGCATCAATACCATCCGCACTTTTTATATGATCGTTCTGGCGATCCTTGGCCCGTTGGTATTTGGTATAGCGGTCTTTGATGGCTTTCAGCATACCCTCACCGTATGGATCGCCCGTTATCTGAATATATTCTTGTGGCTGCCGGTTGCCAACATCTTCGGTGGCATCATGGGTAAGATCCAGGAGAATATGCTCAAAGAAGATCTGCAGCAGATAGCCACTAATGGTGATACGTTTTTCTCTACCACCGATACGGCTTACCTGATATTTATGATCATCGGGATCATTGGTTATTTCACAGTCCCCTCCGTGGCAAACTATATCATCCATGCAGGTGGTAATAATGCCCTGCTGCAAAAAGTAACCAACATCATGAGCACTTCTGTCCGCAATACCGCCAGCGGATCAGCGTCGATGACAAAGGATGCTATGGGTGCTGCATATAACCGGTTGGCTAATAGTATGGCTGACAGCAGCGCCTCCGGTGGATATTTCAAAGATAAAATTGAAGGAAAGTAAATGTTCAGAACAACTAAAAATATAGACACCGCATTCCGGCAGGTAAGGCTTTTTTCCATTGGAGTCTTGGTTGTTTGCCTGATACTGACTTTGTTCATCAGTTACAAAAGTTACCAGTTAGCGAGTCAGTCGCAGCAAAAGATATTCATCCTGGCGAATGGAAAGGCCCTGGAAGCTTATGCCGCTGACCGGAAGGATAATATACCGGTAGAGGCCCGTGATCATGTAAAGATGTTCCATCACTATTTCTTTACGATGGATCCGGATGATAAGGTGATCAGCAATAATCTGACTAAGGCGCTTTACCTCGCCGATGGTTCTGCCAAACAGCAATATGACAACCTGAAAGAAAATGGGTTTTACACGAACCTGATTTCGGGAAATATCAGCCAGGAGATACAGGCGGACAGTATCATCATCAACACCAATGATTACCCGTACTATTTCCGGTACAAGGGGCTGCAGAAGATTATCAGGCCCACCACCATCGTCACACGAAGCCTGATAACGGAAGGATACCTGAGAAATGTTTCCCGTTCAGATAATAATGCCCATGGGTTTTTGATCGAGCGGTGGAAAACGCTGGAGAATGCTGACCTAAAAGTTGAAAACCGGCAATGATGTTTTGGAAACGAAAAAGAAAGGAACCCAATGAAAATCCGCTGCAGGACAAACTGGCCCGAAAAATTGCCGGTGGTTTTGTACTGGTGCAGACCAAATTCAGTGATATGATGAATAAACGATTTGAGAATATGCCGGCCCGGCGGTTAAAGATTTTCCTGATTGCCTTCTGTGTTTTCAGCGGAGGGCTGAGTCTGTATTTTTTTGTTTCTGCAATAGTAGCTAAACCCAGACCGGCTTTTAAGATCGACCAGGTAAAAGTGCCGCAGCATTTTGACCGTTCAGGGGACGAAGTGATGGAAAACGAGATGCCTGAAGATGTTTACCATGAAATACAGCAGTACCGGTATTATATGGACAGTATCGGAGAACCTATTCGTCCGGGCTTACAGGATTCCATGCGGACACTGGAAGAATTGTATTGGCAGCAACAGAAGTAAAGTTGAATGAGGAACTCAAGATAAAATTAATAACCAGTAAAAATGTGTGTATGAATAGCAATGTGAAGCAAAGAAAATTACTGTTGGTGTTGCCCCTGCTGGCGATACCGTTTCTGACCATGGCTTTCTGGGCCCTGGGTGGGGGAAAAGGAAAGGAGAAAATGGCTGTAAATGGCCCCGGTCTGAATCTTGATCTGCCTGATGCCCGGTTGCAAGAAGATAAATTAATGGACAAGCTCAGCTTTTATGAGAAGGCGGATAAGGATAGTATGCGAATGGCCGAGTGGATGCGAAGTGATCCCTATTACAGAAGGGATACGAGCCCGGTTTTTCCCCATGAACTGGAGGAACTGACAACAATGACCGCAGAAAAATATAACCAGCGGTTAAACAGTTCCCCTTACGAGGGGAATACCAATAAACCGGAGGACCAGCTTTTGCAAAAGTTGCAGTTGCTTGAAGCGGAAATGAAAAAGAACAGTTCCGGCCATTATGAAGAAAAAACAGCACAACCAATATCTGGGAATGAACTTTCCGCTGAACTCGACCGGCTTGAGCATTTACTTAAAGTAAATAATGGTTCCTCAACCGTAGATCCTGAAATGAAACAATTAGAGGGTACGCTGGATAAGATACTGGACATCCAGCATCCGCAGCGGGTCAAAGAACGATCAGCCCGGAATAAGGAAGCTGTCTATGCCGTCCGAAAAACTTCGGTCGCTGATACTATCGTAAAAGGGTTTTACAGTTTCAGTGAGGAAAAGGAATTTGAGGCTGCGGAGCAAAATGCCATTGAGGCGGTCATTGCCGGTAACCAAACTATTGTCAATGGGGCTGTAGTAAAGTTTCGGTTGCTGAATGAAATTTATATCAACGGAAAATTGATCCCGAATGATATACTGGTATCCGGTATTGCCTCCCTGGATGGGGAAAGGCTCCAGGTGGAAATTAATTCTATCAGGTCCGGCAAATCCATCTACTCCGTAAAACTTGAAGTCTTTGATATGGATGGGTTGCCCGGTATTTATATACCGGGAACCATCAACCGGGACGTGGCTAAAGAATCCCTGAATAACTCACTCTCCCTGGCTGATGTCAGTTCTCTCGATCCCTCTTTTAAAGCCCAGGCTACCACCACTGGTATCAGCGCCTTAAAATCACTGGTGAGTAAAAAAGCCAAGTTGATCCGGGTGCAATTAAAGGCAGGCTATAAAGTATTACTCAACAATAAAAATCAAAACCCATGAAACAAATCTTATTTATTCTCATTGCCTCAATGAATGCAGCTTTTGCACAACAGCCTTTATCCATCAGCACGGAAAAAACCACTTCGCTGATCTTTCCCTTTCCTATTAAGTATGTGGACCGAGGAACCAGGGATATACTGGTACAGCCGGTAAAGGAAGATGAACGTATCCTGCTGGTGAAAGCAGCCAGTAAGCAATTTGCGGAAACGAATCTGAGTGTGGTAACCGGTGACGGGAATGTCTATGAATTCACCGTGAACTATACGCCGCAGCCTTCCGTGCTGGTGCTTCATTTGCCCCCTAACAAAAAGGCGACGATCTCGGCTTATGCTAATGCAATACTGAACAATCCCCCGAGAAGAATCTCGAAGGTGGAGCATGGAGCTGTGATTACCAAGTTGTCCGGCATTTATATCAAAGACGATGTGATCTATTACCAACTGGAGATACACAATCATTCACCGCTGGACTTTGATATTGAACTGCTGAAGTTTTTCATTACCGATAAGAAAAGGTCGAAACGAAGTTCTGTACAGGAAAATGAACTGGTGCCCTTGTATGTGGCGGGCAACAGGTCGAAGGTGAAGGCTTATAACTTCTCCGTTGTGGTGGTGGCGCTGGATAAGTTCACGATACCAGATGCGAAATTTCTCCGTATTCAGCTCATGGAGAAAAACGGGGGAAGACATTTTAACCTGAAAGTATATAATGGACAGATCCTGAAAGCAAGGATGCTGCCTGAACTTAATTGAACTATGGAAAAGAGTCATGTCATATCAGACAGCCTGTTCAATGAAGCGCAGGCAGAATTTGCAATAGGACGCAACTGGATTGCCTACAATACCAAGACCTATTTCCTGGACAATGCAGATATGTGGTTCTTCCGGGATAAGGATGAGGCCATTGAATTTGCTAATGATAATATCAGTGACGTTGATTCCTATGCTGTGATCTACGCGAATTCCATGATCTCGCTCATGCGGCAATTGCCTTATGGACAAGACATTCATTTTAACCTGACACAAAAGGAACTGGAGGAACTGTTCAAATCAATTGACTGGCAGGATGCATTCTATGACCCATTGCATGATACCATTGAAGCATCAACGGAACAGGAGAAAGACGACCTGGCCAAGATGGAAACCCTGCTTGTTGAATGGGAGAACCTTTACAACAGGGACCCCGAAGCTGCCCTGCAACTGGCAACTACTTACTGGGAAGGGCATCCAATGCAAACTTATAAAGAAGATTTTCTAACAATTAAATATGACCTTATGAACGAACGAAATTTCGATTACCTGAAATCTAATATCAGGAATCATGGCTTTGGCGAGACGCTGGGGCCGGAACTGGAAAAAGCCCTTAAAGAAGGGCAGGCAGAATTTACCCTGGAGTTTAAGACTGAAGTGAATAAGCGGGAAATGGAAGCAACGCTTTATTTCAAGAAATCCAATGAATCCGACCTGTACTTTTTCAATAAGTACGATACCCGCCTGAAAAATGAAAAGGATGAAACCATTGCCCAAACCTTTTACATTAATAACGGATGGGGTGTAACACTGAAAGAGGCATATAACCTGCTTAACGGTCGTGCGGTGCACAAGGAACTAACGAGCAAAGACCAGGAAAAATACCAGGCCTGGATACAACTGGATTTTTCTGCCAAGGATAAGCACGGTAATTATGAACGAAAACAGTTCCACCAGAATTATGGCTATGACCTGAAAGAGGCTTTAAGCTATTATCCTATCAAGGAGATGCAGCAGAAGGAAGACATGGAAAAGCTGATCCGCTCGCTGGAGAAAGGAAATGTTCAGATGGTGGCCATGCAGGTTTCCGGTAAAGATGCAAAGATTTTTATTGAAGCTAACCCGCAATACAAAACCATCAACCTTTACAACAGTAAATTTCAGCGCCTGGACCAGGAACAGCGTCAGGAACTGATGAACAAACCTGAATTAAAAGAGGGCAAAGAGCAAGGCAAAGGGAAGGAAAA
>DAORKK010000163.1:3766-7441 GCA_035439525.1 Chitinophagaceae bacterium | reverse complement strand
CTGATCACGATCGCATCCTCGAAGTTGTAACCTTTCCAGGGCATGAAGGCCACTTTCAGGTTTTTACCCAGTGCCAGTTCTCCATTCTGAGTGGCATATCCTTCAGTCAGGAAGTCGCCTTTCTTAACCTTCTGTCCTTTCTTCACGGCAGGACAAAGGTTGATACAGGTTTCCTGGTTGGTTTTGATGAATTTGGTCAGCCGGTAGATGCGCAGGTCATCTTCAAAGCTCACCAGTTTCTCGGCTGCATCCCTGTCATAACGAACATGAATTTCGTTTGCATCTACAAATTCAACGACTCCTTCTCCGTCAGAGTGGATCTGGATCCTTGCATCACGGGCCGCTTTACCTTCCAGTCCTGTACCAACAATCGGTACATCCGGACGAAGAAGGGGTACTGCCTGACGTTGCATGTTTGATCCCATCAGTGCACGGTTGGCATCATCATGTTCAAGGAATGGAATCAGAGATGCACTCAGCCCCACAATCTGGTTGGGAGCCACGTCCATATATTCCACTTCGTTTTTATCAAGGATCGGGAAATCACCGGTCTCCCGGCTCTGAATTCGTTCATCCTTGAAGTTTCCTTTCTCGTCCAACTGGGTATTCGCCTGGGCAATTTTCGCCAGGTCTTCTTCCTCAGCACTCAGGAAATTCAGTTCTTTCATATTCACTTTACCTTCATTCACCTTACGGTAAGGTGTTTCGATAAAGCCCATATCATTGATCTTGGCGTGTACGCAAAGTGTCGAGATCAGACCGATGTTTGGTCCTTCCGGTGTCTCAATGGTACAAAGACGTCCATAGTGTGAATAGTGTACGTCACGCACCTCGAAACCGGCACGCTCCCTGCTCAGACCACCGGGCCCGAGTGCGGAGATACGCCGTTTGTGGGTGATCTCAGATAGCGGGTTGGTCTGATCGAGGAACTGGGACAACTGTGAGGTTCCGAAGAAGGAGTTGATCACAGAAGACAGGGTCCTTGCATTGATCAGGTCAACCGGGGTGAAGACTTCATTGTCACGTACGTTCATCCGCTCACGGATGGTACGGGCCATACGGGCCAGCCCCACGCCGAACTGCGCGTATAATTGTTCCCCTACGGTCCTTACACGACGGTTACTCAGGTGATCGATATCATCGATCTCTGCTTTACCGTTGGTCAGGCGTACGAGGTATTTAATAATGAGGATGATATCCTCTTTGGTCAGTGTTTTCTTTTCCAGCGGCAGGTCCACATTCAGTTTGCGGTTGATTTTGTAACGGCCTACTTCGCCGAGATCGTAACGCTTGTCGCTGAAGAATAATTTGTCGATGATACCACGGGCCGTTTCATTATCAGGGGCATCCGCACCACGGAGCTGACGATAGATGAACTGAACCGCTTCCAGTTCACTGTTGGAGGTATCCTTATTCAGGGTATTGTAGATGATCGCATAGTCACCACCCACATCTTCACGCTGAACAAACACACTGGCCACTTCCATTTCGGAAATAGTTTCAATGGCTTCTTCATCCAGCACGGTATCCCGCTCCATAACAATCTCATTCCGCTCAATGGATACTACTTCACCGGTATCCTCATCCACAAAATCCTCTACCCAGGTACGGAGTACACGGGCGGCGAGGCGTTTGCCTACATATTTGCTTAAAGTTTTCTTTTCCGCTTTTATTTCATCGGCCATTCCGAAAAGTGTCAGAATGTCCTTGTCGGTTTCATATCCGATAGAACGCAACAGGGTGGTAACCGGGAATTTCTTCTTCCGGTCAATGTATGCGTACATCACATTGTTGATGTCGGTGGCAAACTCCATCCAGGCTCCTTTGAAAGGAATCACACGGGCGGAGTAGATCTTGGTACCGTTCGGGTGAACAGACTGTCCAAAGAAAACCCCGGGTGAACGGTGAAGCTGGGAAACCACCACACGCTCAGCTCCGTTGATCACGAAGGTACCACGCGGGGTCATGTAGGGAATGTTACCCAGGAACACGTCCTGAACAATAGTCTGAAAGTCCACGTGCTCTTCATCGTTACAACTAAGACGCAGTTTTGCTTTCAGGGGTACTGCATAAGTCAGTCCCCTTTCCATACACTCTTCGATCGTGTACCGGGGCGGATCGATAAAATAATCCAGGAATTCCAGGACGAATATATTCCGGGTGTCCGTGATCGGGAAGTTATCCTTGAATACACGGAACAAACCTTCGATATTTCGCTTATCCGGGGTTGTTTCTAACTGGAAAAATTCTTTAAACGATTGAATCTGTACTTCAAGCAGATCGGGTGTTTCAGCCAGGTGCTTGATTTTACCGAAATCCACTCTTGAGTTCACTTTTGTTGAAGACATATGCGTAAAACCGGTTTTTACAACGTTGAGGACACACCAATCATGTTCATGCTCTCACTTTAGAAAAAATGAAAGTGCATGAAATTCAGCTACTTACACATGGATTGGGATGTCAAAATATATTTGGCCAAAATAAAGGATTGCAAAGGTAGGGATTATATGTTCTCAACCAAGAAAAGTTTGCTCACAATAACCCGGCCAAAAAAGCGGAAAATCAGGGGGTTTTACCCCTGCCCGGAACCCCGATTCTGGATAAAATTGAGGTATGAAAATGAAGGAAAAACTAACCGGCTACCTGACCCTTAGCCGGAAGGAACGAAACGGGGTCCTGCTCCTTGGAATACTCATAATTTCGCTTTTTTTACTCCCTCCCATGCTTCCTGCACCAGCCCCTCGGCCCCTCAATCCGGCCGATACGGCCTGGATCGTGGCGATGAAAAAACTGGAACAAAAAGCAGCATCTTATCCACATGGTTCCGCATCGTCCCGCCAAAACACGGATCGCCTTCCTGTCCGATCCGGGTATGGCCAAACGGCACAGCCCGGAACCTCTTCCCTGTTCGCCTTCGACCCCAATACGTTGAATGAAGAAGGGTGGCAGCGGCTGGGATTGCGGGTGAAGACGATTAAGACGATTTTAAACTACCTGTCCAAGGGAGGGAAATTCCGTAAGCCGGAGGACCTTCAACGGGTTTATGGCCTGTTTCCGGACGAATACGAGCGCCTGAGACCTTATATCCACTTAGCGGAATCAACGGCAATCCCAGTTCCGGAATGGACGCATGAGAAACGGGCTTTTGAGAAACCAGCTAAAACAGCTGGTGATAAAAGACGGTTGATTGTTGAGATCAATACGGCGGATACCAGTGCGTTGATTGCCCTTCCGGGTATTGGGTCAAAACTCGCTCAACGGATCATCAGCTTCCGGGAAAAGCTGGGGGGCTTTTATGCGGTCAACCAGGTGTCGGAGACCTTTGGACTGGCTGATTCGGTATTCCGGAAGATCGAACCTTTACTGCGACTCGAAGTGAAAACGTTGCGAAAGATCAATATCAATACCGCTACAGCCGAAGAGTTGAAAGTTCATCCTTACCTGAAATGGAATGTGATCAATGCCATACTGGCGTACCGGAAAGAGCATGGCTTTTTCCGGAAAACAGATGACCTGAAACAAGTCATGGCGGTGACGGATGAACTATACGGGCGGATCGCGCCATACCTGGTTACAGAATGAAAAAAAAATTGAACTGATACAAGCTAAAATTTAGTTCAACCCCTTTGGGGTTGTTGGGAGCTCTACACAACTTTACCCCGGGTTACACCCGGG
>DAORKK010000163.1:0-3666 GCA_035439525.1 Chitinophagaceae bacterium | reverse complement strand
CTATTTGAAGCCGAAAATAGTATTCTGAGATGTGAAAAGTCAGATACGGTTTTGCTTGTGTCTATCAGCCTGAGGCACTGTCAAAATCCAGTTTACTGATAACCCCGCAGGGGTTGAACAATTCATAGCCCCGGGTGCAACCCGGGGTTAGTTGAAGGTATGATTCTCCCAACCCCAACGGGGTTGAATTAAACTGGCTGGCAGTGAAACTGCGTGCCATCCGAAAAACCGAAATCCCCGATAAATAAAAAAGGGTGCCGAATCGACACCCCTTTTTTTATCAGTCAGTTGAAATTAAGCAATCTCAACATCAGCACCTGCTTCTTTCAGTTTAGCGGCAATTTCTTCAGCTTCTGCTTTAGAAACACCTTCTTTTACATTTTTA
This sequence comes from Chitinophagaceae bacterium, assembly GCA_035439525.1. Classification (GTDB taxonomy): domain Bacteria; phylum Bacteroidota; class Bacteroidia; order Chitinophagales; family Chitinophagaceae; genus JJ008. The sequence continues at coordinate 3,281 of DAORKK010000163.1, read as the reverse complement.
GGAGCGCCATCAACGAGGTCTTTGGCTTCTTTCAGACCGAGACCAGTCAGATCTTTAACGATCTTAACTACGTTCAGTTTGGAAGCACCACCGTTCTTCAGTACTACGTTGAATGCAGTTTTCTCTTCTGCTGCAGCAGCACCACCACCATCGCCGCTTGCAACTACTACAGCTGCAGCTGCGGGTTCGATACCGTACTCAGATTTCAGGAAATCAGCTAATTCCTGTACTTCTTTTACTGTTAAGCCTACCAGGCTTTCTGCTAATGCTTTTACGTCTGCCATTTTGTTTGAATTTTTACCGTCTTCATTTCCATGATGGGATCCGACGGCGGTTTTTAAAAAAATTGTTTATAGTAAAGTGGCGGTTGAACCGGATGGTCCGGGCTTACGCCCTCGCCGCTCGCGACTCTTTGCTCGCCCCTGTATACTCTTTACTCTGCCGCAGCTGCTTCCGCGCCGCCGGCTTTCTGCTCGTGGTGGTGCAATAATGCAGCCAGGACACGTTTTGCAGGAGATTGCAGCAACCCGATAACCTCGCCAATAAGTTCATTCTTGGTTTTGATCTGGGTCAATGCTTTCAGGTTGTTATCACCCATATATACATCACCATTGATGAAGGCCGCTTTCAGCACGGGCTTGTCACCATTGCTTTCTTTACGGAAAGAACTGATGATCAGGGCCGGCTCCTTGGGGTTCTCAGAGAACATCAGGGCAGTCACTTTGTGCAGTGAATCATACATTCCTGCATATTTCTCGCTATCCAGTGATTCCAGCGCTTTTTTAATCAGGGTATTCTTAGCCACTTTCATTTCAACCTGCTTGCTGAAACAGGCGCGGCGGAGTTTGCCTACCTGTGCAACAGACAGTGATTCTGTATCGGCGATATAGAAGTTGTTGTATTGAGCGAACTTACCTTTCAGCAGTTCAATCACTTCGTTTTTTTGATCTTTAGTCATTTTATTTAAGTTTTGACTGGTCAGTTAATCGGAGGCTTCGTAATCCCTCTATCGGGGGACAGGGAGCCTTAGTGAACAAATGCTTTGGTGTCAATGGCAATACCAGGACTCATTGTGCTGGCCATGCTGATGCCTCTCAGGTATGTACCTTTTGCAGAAGAGGGTTTCGCCTTGATGATTGCATTCAGCAGCTCCTGGCTGTTTTCAGCAATTTTCTCAGGGGTGAAACTTACCCGTCCGATAGAAGCATGGATGATACCTACTTTATCCACTTTGAAAGCAATCTTACCGCCTTTTACATCATTGATTGCGTTTGCCACATCGTTGGTAACCGTACCGGTCTTGGGGTTCGGCATCAGGTTACGGGGGCCCAGCACCTTACCGAGTTTACCAATCTTAGGCATTACAGAAGGAGTCGCGATGATTACATCCACGTCAACCCATCCGCCTTCGATCTTGGTAACAAACTCATCCAGTCCGACATAATCCGCACCGGCTGCTTTTGCTTCAGCTTCTTTGTCAGGAGGACAAAGAACCAGTACTTTCTTTGTTTTACCAGTACCATGGGGTAAACTTACCGTACCGCGAATAGCCTGGTCAGCTTTTTTGGGATCCACACCCAGACGGATGTGCAGGTCCACAGACGCATCGAATTTGCAGGTGGAAATTGTTTTCACCAGCGTGGATGCCTCTTTTAAGGAATATGCTTTGTTTGCGTCAACTTTTGTATCGGCAACTTTTCTTTTTTTACTAATGAATGCCATTTTAATTTCTTTTAAGGATTTCAAAAAGTCCCCTTAAGGGGGTTAAGGGATTAATTTTCCCAGGGAGCTTTACCTTCCACATTGAGGCCCATGCTGCGAGCAGTACCGGCTACCATTTTCATGGCGCTTTCGATTGTAAAACAGTTCAGGTCGGGCATTTTGTCTTCGGCAATTGCCTTTACCTGATCCCAGTCTACTTTACCCACTTTAACACGGTTGCTTTCTTTGGAACCCTTTTGAATTTTAGCGGCTTCCATCAGCTGAATAGCTGCGGGGGGTGTTTTGATTACAAAGTCAAAACTTTTGTCGGTGTAAACAGTAATTAATACAGGGAGAACTTTTCCCATTTTGTCCTGCGTTCTTGCGTTGAACTGCTTACAGAATTCCATGATGTTGATACCTTTGGAACCCAGCGCAGGACCGATCGGAGGTGCAGGGTTGGCCTGGCCACCCTTACACTGCAGCTTTACAAAGCCGGAGATTTCTTTTGCCATTTTCTTTGATTTATTGGTTCTAGCGACCTTTCGATTTGTCTACTTGGTCTCCCAAATTCCTCGTCATCCCGTTTCCGGGATTTCTCTAAAGAACTAATTGGGGCTGCAAAAGTAAGCTGAAATGCTTTACTGGCAAAGGTTTTCAGTACTTTTTTCGATCAAAAGCACCAAAAAAAAAGCCATCCGCAAAAAGGGATGGCTTTCAGGCTTTTTCCTATATCGGTTAACTGATCTTTTCTACCTGCATGTAGTTGAGTTCCACAGGAGTAGAACGTCCAAAGATCTTAACTGTTACTTTCAGTTTCTTTTTCTCATCATTCACTTCCTCAATCACCCCGTTGAAGTCGTTGAACGGACCTTCAATGATCTTAATGGTTTCACCTACGATAAACGGCTCACTCATGCTCATTCCGCCTACTTCAGCCATTTCATCCATTTTACCCAGCATCTTATTCACTTCCGCTTTACGGAGGGCGATGGGATCTTCCTTACCCAGGAAATGGATCACATTGGTGGTGTTCTTAATAATATCTCTCAGGTCGTCATTTAATTTACCATCAGCAATCTCAATCATCACATAACCGGGATAATAGTTGCGCTCCCGCATTACTTTTTTACCGCTGGCCACTTTGTATACTTTTTCCACGGGCAGGAAAACCTGCTTCACAATCTCACTCCATCCACCGCGTGAAATTTCCTTATCCAGGTATTCCTTTACCTTCTTTTCCTTGCCGCTCACCACACGCAGGACATACCACTTGGTCTCTGGTTGTTTTACTTCAGCTTCTGTATTGGGAGTTGTTTCCATTAGAAAAGTTGTTTGTACATAAACTTCAATCCGTTACCGATAGCAGAGTCCATAGCCAATACGATAAACGTAATGACAATCGTGGCAGCCAGTACAATCATAGTGGATTGCTGCAACTGCTGCCAGGTAGGCCAGGATACTTTCTCCGTCAGCTCCTTGAAGCTCTCTTTGAAATAAGTTGTGATTTTAATCATAATACTCGGTTTGCACGGGCAGAGAGATTCGAACTCCCATCAACGGTTTTGGAGACCGCTATT
>DAORKK010000162.1:0-7508 GCA_035439525.1 Chitinophagaceae bacterium | reverse complement strand
ACCGGAGGTAATAAAATGGAAGCGATTGGCAGCGGACTGGTGGTAATCATTGACGGGCATGAGATCCGGCATAGCAATATTGCAGATATCCCTGACGGGAATCCGATCAGTATTGAGAATATGAAAGTTCATTTTTGCGAAAAAGGCAATGGCTATCTGATCAAAGAGCGGGCGTACCTGCCGGAGGCGGGGGATGTGGTGAAGAAGCAGGTAGATGTTGAATAGATAGTAGATAGAAGTTAGTAGTTAGTAGTCTTGGATTTGGCAGAAGACCCTGGAATATATGTTATTTGCCGGTAAATTTTGAATACGACTTTGGTATTATAAAAGCCCTTTTATGAAAAGAATCATCCTGTTTTTCTTAGTTGTTGTACTTGGTATGTCATTTGTCAGTCAGAAAAAAACAAAAGTGATTTTCTTCGGGGATTCCATTACAGAACTCGGGGTCAAGCCGGGCGGCTATGTAACCCGGGTGGACAGTATGTGTAAGGCAGAAGGGAAAAGCGGAAGTTTTGAATTTGCCGGAGCAGGTGTAAGCGGGAACAAAGTGTATGATTTGTACCTGCGTATGGAAGAAGATGTATTGACAAAGAATCCGGATATCGTGGTTATTTATGTGGGGGTGAATGATGTGTGGCACAAGACGCTGCTGGGGACGGGTACAGATCCCGATAAGTTTGAAAAGTTTTATACAGCGATACTAAAAAAGCTGAAAGAAAAAAATATCAAAGCCGTTTTATGTACGCCGGCCGTAGTGGGGGAGAAGACGGATATGAGTAATCCACTGGACGGAGATCTGAACCGGTACAGTAATATTATCCGGGATATTGCTAAGAAAAACAATCTCCCTTTAATTGATCTCCGGAAGAAATTCATCGATTATGAACTGGCCAATAATCCGGAGAATAAAGAGAAGGAAATCCTGACTTACGACCGGGTCCACATGAATGCAAAAGGAAATCAATTTCTCGCTGACGCGATGTGGTCCACCATCAAATCACTGAATTAATTGTTGTAGCAGCCGGCTGATCTCGGGGTGTTTATCAAGGGTCATCACGTGTGTGCCACCTTCGATGAGGTAATCGGCTTTTACATAGCGAGAGGGAAGGAGTTTGTCGGCTGTGCCATGTACATGGATAATATTACCGGGAATGGTCATATTCTTCCAATGCAGAATGGCACTGATGGCCCATCGTACAAAATGGATATCACTTTCCCGGATGATCTGGTGCAACAGTTTTCTTTCTGCTTCGTTAGTTCCTCCTAACATTGAGCTGGTTCGTAAAGTAAATTTCTTGGACAACCGGGCCGGACTCCATTTATAAAGTGGCAGGTAAAGTCCTGCCCTGAAATAGGCAGGGAATTCCTTTTTTGTTTTATTACTGGAAAGAATGATGGCCTGTACTGACGGATCGGCTTTGGCTATTTCCACCGTCAGCATTCCGCCAAAAGATATGCCTACAATCCAGGGAGACTCATCCGGAATCTGCTTACGCAGCCGTAGTGCATAACTTTCCAGTGATTCATTTTTCAACGGGGTAATCCAGTCTATAAAAACCGGTTCACAGAAGGACAGATCGAGAAAAGAAAAAATTCGTTTGTCTGCCCCCAATCCGCTGATAAAGTATACCTTTTTCAATTGGTTGATTAAACGGCCTGTACCAGGTAGTAATTCTTTTTCCCCTTTTGTACCAGGATATATTTTTCATGAAGCAGGAGACTATTGTCAATGGTCATTTTAACCCCATCTGCTTTTTTCCGGTTAATGCTGATGCCACCTCCTTCTACCAGTTTGCGGGCCTCGCCTTTGCTGGCAAGAATGCTTGTTTCGGCCAGGAATGAAACGATATCGATCCCTGCGGCAATTTTTTCGTTTGAATAATCCACTTTGATTACGCCTTCCAGTCCTTCCAGGTCTTCGATGCTCAGACTTTCGGCCGGTGCGTTTTGATTGGCAAATAATTTCTGTGTGGTTTCCACGGCCTTTTCGTATTCTTCTTTTCCGTGTACAAAGCTGGTTATTTCCCGGGCCAGTGTTTTCTGCAATACCCGGGCGGAAGGGTTTATGTTGTGTTCCTGAATGAGCATCTCAATGGTATCCCGGGTCAGGAAAGTGAAGATACGGATCCATTTTTCAGCATCTGTATCACTGGCATTCAGCCAGAACTGGTAGAACTGGTAGGGCGTGGTCCGAACGGGATCGAGCCACACATTGCCGCTTTCTGTTTTACCGAATTTTCCACCATCGGCTTTCGTGATCAGGGGATTGGTAAAAACAAAAGCCTCTCCACCACATTTACGGCGGATCAGTTCGGTACCGGTGGTCATATTCCCCCACTGGTCACTGCCACCCATCTGCAGTTTGCAGTTTTTATGCTGGTGCAGCCAGTAAAAATCATAGCCCTGCATCAATTGGTAGGCAAACTCTGTATAGCTGATGCCGGTCTCACCTTCGATTCTTTTTTTCACACTGTCCTTGGCCATCATATAATTTACGGTTATATGTTTGCCGGCATCCCGCAGGAAATCGATAAAGGAAATGCCTTTGAACCAGTCGTAATTATTGGCCATTTCAGCTGCATTGGGCAGGGCAGGATTAAAATCAAGGAACTTTTCAAGTTGAGCTTTTACCCCGGCCACATTTTTCTGCAGGGTCTCTTCACTCAGCAGGTTTCTTTCCTCGCTTTTTCCGCTGGGGTCACCCACCATACCGGTGGCTCCTCCAACAAGGGCAATCGGCTTATGGCCTGCTTTCTGAAAATGAACAAGGAGTAAGATGGGAACCAGGCTGCCAATATGGAGGCTGTCGGCCGTGGGGTCAAAGCCAATATAACCAGTGGTCATTTCTTTGTTTAATTGTTCCTCAGTTCCGGGCATAATATCCGCAATCATGCCTCTCCAGCGTAATTCTTCGATCAGGTTCATTTTTTAAATAATTGATTGTCAATATGAGGAATATGTACTTACCCCTAATAATCCTGCAAAAGTAAGGCAGAATGCAGATTTAGGCCCTGCCGGGGCAATATTCATGTAAAATATTCGTTTTCAAGGATTAGTCTAAACCCTCCACAATGTTATGAGATTAGCAGGGTAAAGATTAATTTTACAAGCCGACCGAACCATAGAAAACAAAGTAAATAATCCATTACTTATTTGAAAAAACCAGTGAATGAAAACGAACCGCTTATTCCTGTTACTGCTTACCACCATGCTGTTTCAGGTTACTCACGCTCAATTCCGGAAATATTCCAATGAATTCCTGAATATTGGTGCTGGCGCACGTGGACTCGCTATGGGCAGTTCTCAGGTTGCCACAGTAAATGATGGCACAGCCGGATACTGGAACCCCGCCGGTCTTGTCAATATCAAAGATCACCCGCAGGTCAACCTTATGCATGCTGAATATTTTGCCGGCATTGGTAAATATGATTATGCAAGTATTGCGTTGCCTACTGCCAACAATAAACGGACGATCGGTATCACGGGTTTACGTTTTGCGGTGGATGATATCATGAATACCCTGTTTCTTGTTGAGCCGGATGGTTCCATTAATTACAACAATATTCAGTCTTTCTCTTCAGCAGATTATGCATTCATTTTTTCTTTTGCTCAGAAATTAAAAGAGAAAGCCAATAAGAATATTGACTTTGGGCTCAATGCCAAAGTGATACACCGGAGTGTGGGCAAGTTTGCCAAGGCCTGGGGATTTGGCCTGGATGCCGGTTTGCAGATCAAAAGTAAAAACTGGCGTTTTGGTATTGCGGCCCGTGATATCACCAGTACGTTTAATGCCTGGTCATTTACATTTACTGAAAAGGAAAAAGAAGTACTCTACCTTACAAATAACGAAATTCCCGTAAAATCCACTGAACTGACGGCCCCCCGCCTGGTATTGGGTATTGCCCGTGAATTTAAAGTCGGCCAGAAATCCAGCCTGCTGGCCGAGGCCAATATTGACCTGACGTTTGATGGTCAGCGGAATACCGTCATCAGTGCGGATCCCGTGAGTGCCGACCCGAAACTTGGCCTTGAGCTGAATATCAATAATGTTTTTTTCCTTCGTGGAGGTATTAATAATTTCCAGAAAGCCCTATACGATGGTGATACCGTAAATCAGAAAAAGGTCTGGATCTATCAGCCAAGCGCCGGAGCCGGATTTAAGATTCAGAATTTCTCGGTTGATTATGCTTTTACTAATCTGGCCAACCAGACCAATCCGTTATTCACCCATGTTTTTTCTCTCCGGTTCAGCCTGGTGGGAAATAAAAAAGAAACTAACTAACAAACTAACTAAACCAGTCTATACCCGATAAACTTTTGATCCATGAAAAGACTTCTACTTTTACTGCTTATTACCTGTGGGATGGCGGCTCAGTCGCAGACCTACAATAATGAATGGATTGATTATTCCAAAACCTACTACAAGTTTAAAGTAGGTGTGAACGGACTTTTCCGGATCAGCCAGCCGGTGCTGGCTTCACTTGGTATCGGGAGTACCCCGGCGCAAGACTTCCAGTTGTGGAGAAAAGGGGTGGAAGTTCCCCTTTACACTACCGTACAGACAGGAGTACTTGGTTCAGGTGATTACCTGGAGTTCTGGGGAGAAATGAATGACGGTAAATCTGATAATGAATTATACCGGAATGCCGATTATCAGCTGAATGATAAATGGAGCCTCGAAACAGATACAGTTTCTTATTTCCTGACCATCAATCCGGCTGGTGGCAATCGCCGGTTGGTCCCAACCGTTAATGCATTGCCTTCCTCTTTGACCGCGGAGCCTTATTTTTTGCATACGGAAGGGCTTTATTTTAAGAACAGGATCAATAGCGGGTATGCTGCCGTCGTGGGAGAGTATGTATATTCTTCTTCGTATGATCAGGGTGAAGGTTGGGCGGATTTTGATATCGGAACCAATGTAACCCGGACCAATACACTATCAAATCTATCTCCGTATAACGGAGCAGGGGCTCCTGCACCCTTATTGCGGATTAATGCTTCGGGGAACGCGTTGAATCCCCGCCAGGTGGAAGTACGGGTAAACAATACCCTTGTAAATACGCAGACAATAGATTTCTTTGATTACAAGAAATTTTCGACAACCCTTGATGCCACACTGATCAGCGGAGGTTCCGCTGCTATTGCCGTGAAAAATGTAACCAGTATTGCCAATGACCGGATGGCGGTTGCGCAAATGGAACTGGTTTATCCCCGCCTGTTTAATTTTGGCGGGGCCAGCAGTTTCAGGTTTGAACTGGAGGCCAACACGTCGGGTAATTATCTGGAGATCGCCAATTTTTTACATAATGGCGTGAGTCCGGTTATTTATGATATTACAAATGGTAAGAGATATGTAGCGGATATAACAAACCCGGCCCTGACCAAAGTGTTGCTGGAACCCTCTTCCGTTAAACGCAGCCTGATCATGTTTAGCCAGGCGGCCGGTTTTACTGTGAACCAGGTAACAAACCTGCAGGTACGGAATTTTATCAATTATCTTTCTGCCGCAAACCAGGGCAACTACCTGATCATTACGCACCCGGTTATGCAAACCTCCGTTTCCGGAGCCAATCCGGTGGAGGAGTACAGGAGCTATCGTAGTTCTGCAGCCGGCGGAGGACATACAGCCAGGGTATACCTGATAGATGATCTGTACGACCAGTTTGGTCTGGGTGTGAAAAAGAGCCCGGCCGCCATTCGTAATTTCATTCTCTGGGCACGTGCCAACTTCAGTGCTCCGGTTAAGAATGTACTGCTGATCGGCAAAGGGATTACGTATACCCAGTATCGCAATTTTGAATCGAATCCGGATGTGGAACGTCTTTCTTTTATTCCATCCTTTGGTTTTCCGGCCTCCGATAATCTGTTAGCTTGTGACGCACGGGGCGATGGGATACCTAAAGTGTCAATTGGCCGGTTGTCCACCATAGCGGGAGATGAGGTACTGGTGTACCTGGCAAAAGTTATTCAGTATGAACAGGCGCAGGCATTATCTTCTCCATTGATTGCCGACCGGGCATGGCAGAAAAATGTCGTGCATGTGATTGGGGCGGCGGATGGCTCCTTAGGGGCTATCCTGACTGCTGATATGGACCGGTACAAAGCAATTGTCTCCGATACATTTTATGGGGCAAACGTAAACACATTCAGCAAGGTGTCTTCTGCTCCGGTTGAACAGGCCAGCAGTGAAAGGCTGTACCGCTTATTTGAAGAAGGGATTGGTGTATTGACCTATTTTGGCCACTCGTCTGCCACTACACTTGAATTTAACCTCGATAATCCGGATCAGTATAACAATGCCGGCAAGTACCCGATCACTATTGTTATGGGTTGTAATGCAGGTAATTTCTTTAATTTCAATACACTTCGTTTTTTAACCAAGGAAACCTTATCTGAAAAATTTGTACTGGCTGACCAGCGGGGCTCCATTGCATTCATTGCCAGCACGCACTTTGGAATTGTCCATTACCTCGATATCATGAATACTAAAACGATGGGAGCGGCAGCTGTTTCCCATTATGGGAAAACGCTGGGTGAGGTCATGCGTGAATCAGTGGCCCAGGTTTTTAACCTGACCACACAAAATGATTATTATGCCCGTTTTCATACAGAGCAGGCCACTCTTCATGGTGATCCCGCAATCCGGTTTGACGGATCGACGGAAAAACCAGACTATGTGATCGAGGAACCGCTGGTAAAAGTAAATCCCAGTTTTATTTCTGTGGCGGAGACCCATTTTAAAGTAGATGCCAGATTTATTAACCTGGGGAAGGCCCTGAATAAGAATATTGTCGTGGAAGTGAAACGGACCTATCCTAACCTGACCACCGAAGTAATCCGCAGGGATACCATTCCCGGCATCCGTTATATGGATTCTCTTTCTTATTCAATTGATATTGTGGGAACACGTGACAAAGGGCTTAACCGGATATCGATCTGTGTTGACGCAGACAATACGGTGGAAGAATTATACGAAACCAATAACTGCATCACCAAAGATGTATATATCTATGAGGATGAAGCGCGGCCCGTATATCCTTATAACTATGCCATCGTGAATAACCCGGCATTAAAACTGGTGGCTTCAACGGCAAATCCCTTTGGTCAGCTGAAGCAGTATGTGATGGAAATGGATACAACGGAATTTTTTAATTCACCGGTGAAAGTAGCCCGGACCATCAGTTCCGCTGGAGGTGTAATGGAATTTGTGCATGGAGTAAATTTACAGGACAGCACGGTCTATCATTGGCGCGTGGCCCCGGTACCGGTGAGCGGACAACCATCCTGGAATAAATCATCGTTTATTTATCTCAGTAACAGCGGACCTAACAGCAGTGATTGGGGATACAATCAATCTGATTTTTATCAGCATAGCAAATCCACCTATACCCGGCTCCTGCTTGATTCCGCGACACATGGGTATAAATTCGGGAATGTATTCCAGAATCTTTTCCTGCGGATGGGAACCTATGTTACAAGTGGTTCTTCCAATGCGGCCGCTTTTTCTG
>DAORKK010000161.1:0-7655 GCA_035439525.1 Chitinophagaceae bacterium | reverse complement strand
GGGGAGACAGTGGGGTGCGTTCCACGGCTTCTGTTCAAGGTTCCCTGGTGATGTTCCCGATCTATGCCTATGGCAGCGAAGCGCAGAAAATGAAATACCTGCCCAAACTGGGAAGTGGTGAATGGCTGGGCTGTTTTGGCCTGACCGAGCCCAATCATGGTTCTGACCCGAGCAGCATGCTCACCAATATCAAGGATGCCGGTGATCATGTGATCCTGAATGGCGCCAAAATGTGGATCAGCAATGCACCCTTCGCCCAGGTGGCGGTGGTATGGGCCCGCAATGAAGCGGATGAAATTGTAGGCGTGATTGTAGAAAGAGGCATGGAAGGATTTTCCACCCCTACCACGCACGGAAAATGGAGTTTACGGGCATCCGCAACCGGGGAACTGGTGTTTGACAATGTTAAAGTACCTAAAGAAAATATACTACCCGGGGTGAAAGGACTGAAAGGCCCGCTGAGCTGCCTCACCAAGGCCCGTTATGGCATCGCCTGGGGAGTAATTGGTGCAGCGATGGATTGTTATGATACCGCCCTGCGTTATTCACAGGAGCGTATCCAGTTTGGCAAACCTATCGGAGCTTTTCAGCTGCAGCAAAAGAAACTGGCGGAAATGATTACGGAGATCACCAAGGCACAATTGCTCAACTGGCGCTTAGGGGTACTGATGAATGAAGGCAAGGTTACCCCGCAGCAGGTGAGCATGGCCAAACGGAATTCCTGCGAGATTGCCACCAATATCTGCCGCGATGCCCGCCAGATGCTGGGTGGTATGGGTATTACCGGCGAATACCCGGTCATGCGCCACATGATGAACCTTGAAAGTGTGATTACGTATGAAGGCACTCATGATATCCATCTGCTGATTACGGGGATGGATGTGACGGGGTATAACGCATTTAAGTAGTGAGTAGTGAGTGGTGAGTGGTGAGTAAGATTAAATTAGACATGAAAATATATCTAATCGGCTTTATGGGTTCGGGGAAAACGCACTGGGGGCGTTTACTCAGTGAAAAACTGGGGATCCCTTTTTTTGACCTGGATGAAGAAATTGTGGGGCAGGCCGGTAAACCGATTACGGAGATATTTGCAACAGCGGGCGAAGAGCAATTCAGGGTGATGGAGTCTGATATCCTGCATCAGCTATCAGAAAGTAACGACCGCTTTATCATGGCCTGCGGTGGTGGTACTCCCTGTTATTTTAATAATATCGATTACATGAACCAGTCAGGAACCTCTGTCTGGATCAATACACCATTGGAAACCCTTTTTTCCCGGTTGGTCCATCAGAAATCCAAACGACCCCTGATCCGCGATTTGTCGGACGACCAGTTACGGGGATTTATCAGTAAAAAATTCTCCGACCGCCGGATGTATTATGAGCAGGCGGAACTGGTGGTGGATGAAGAGCCGGTGGAACTGGATAAACTCATAGAAACTATCTTTCATGCATAAGAATTATCTCGGCATTGCGGCTCTCCTGGGAGCAGTCACAGTGGCTATCGGAGCCTTTGGCGCACACGGATTACAGCGGATAACTTCAGATCCGGTTATACTACATAGTTACCAGACAGCAGTTCAGTACCAGATGGTGCATGTGCTGGCATTATTAGCAGTAGGTATTTTATTCGAGCGTTTCTCCGCTAAATGGCTCAGTTGGGCGGCTAATTTTTTTCTGGCGGGTATCTTCTTTTTTTCAGGATCCATATATGTCATCACCTACCTGAAAATAAAGGGTATGAGTACCGGCTGGATTGGCCCGGTAACACCCGTTGGCGGTCTATTATTCATTGCCGGATGGTTATTCCTGCTCATTGCGGTACAACGGAAGAAAGCCTAAAGGGGAAGCACCAGTGTGGTGACGGTGCCGTTTTTGTTTTCAATATGACAGGTCCCTCCAATACTTTCCATCCGCCGGGCTATATTCTTCAGTCCGTTTCCAAACTGCCGTAGTTTTTCAAGGTCAATTCCTTTTCCGTTATCCGAAATCCGGATAAAAAGCTCATCGCCGATCCTGATATCAATTTCCACCAGGGTGGCGCCGGCGTGTTTCAGGGTATTGTTAAGGGTTTCCTTCAGACAAAGGAATACATTTCGACGTTTATCACCGGCCAGTTCTTTATCCGGAACCTGATCGGGCACTTTCAATCTGCACTCCACATTGGTGCCGTCAAAATATTCCAACGCATAGGAGCGGATATAAGATACCAGGTTGTCAAGGGTGTCATTCCCGCTGTTCATACTCCAGATGATCGCATTCATTTTATTCAGTACATCATCAGCTGAGTGGGAGATTTTTTCAATTTCAATGGGGGTGTTTTCCTTCATTTTATTCCGGGCAATTTCACTCATCAGCCGGATGGCGGTCATGCCTGCCCCGAGTTCATCGTGCATATCTGCGGAGATCCGCTGCCGTTCTTCCTGTTGCGCTTTATAAACCGCTATTTCCTTCTCGTATTCTTTCAGCAGGTTCTGGGCTTTCAGGGTTTCCTTTTCCTTGGTCTCATTAATAATATTACGCCTGTTTTTATAATTCAGTCCGGCCAGGAAAAATACCAGTTCCAGGAACAAGCCAATTTCATAATAGATGATGGATGAATTCAGTAAACCGGGTAATTTCCGGAACTGGTTATCGTATAAAATACCCAATTGGGAAAGCGTGGAAAACAAAAAAAGAAACAGGTTGCCCCAGAATAAATAGTGCAGCAGTTTTTCATTCCAGTTACGGATACTGTATACCAGGTAGATCAGGATCAGGGACAGTAAGAGCACTTTGGTGAGTATTTCAACCAGGTATTCAAGTACATAATTATTGGTAAAATAATGCAACAAGGTATAAAGCAACATGGAACCAATCAGGATGGCAATACCGGCATTGTACAATCTGGAAAGAAAGGGATGTTTGTTATCGGTGTCCAGGAATTTTTTCATGAACAGCATATAGAAAATAATACCCGTACCCTGCATCAGAAAATCGAGATATCCTTCCAGGAAGAACCCAAAAGGACTGGCATGAAGGTGAAAAACGGTTTGTAAAAAAAGCAACCCTCCCATCAGCAAAGCATAGCCGGAGTAAAAAAGGAATTCCTTATTTCCTCCCTGGAAAAAATTAGTAGCTGAGAACAGGATCATCATCAGGAGCAGGCCGCAGAACACATAGGTAAGCAGGTTTTGCTGACTGTAATTGCCATGTAACTGGGCGAGAAATGCGGATACGTGCTGTTTGCCTACAAACCGGGGACGTAGTGTGTTATTATATGTTTTTATACCTGCGAGTTCAGCTACCAGGGTGGCAGAATCCCCCGCTGCCAGTTCTACCAGCCGGAATCCATCTTTTTCCGGGTGATCCGGCCTGAATACAGGCAAGGCCTTCAGGTTATTGCCATCCAACCGGTAAAGCAGCACCTTTTTAAAATAATACCCCGGACAGAAATATACGGAACTGAGTGTGTCGCTTTTATTGCTGATATGAAAACGGAGAAAAATACGTTTGGGAACCCATTCATTAGGGACCGGGCCTTTATGTTGTATACCCGGTTTAAAATCCATCGTTGGATATAATTCGCTGATGGTTCCGGCACTGCTGGTATAAAAACTGCTCACTTCCTTTAAAATCCGCTTCTCCAGGATAACAGTACTGATATCCGTATAGATATGGCTGCTATCCTGTGATTTTGCGGCTAATGACAGGAACATACAGCCAATAAGCCAGGCGGATAAGATGTAAAGGCGGTTAATTTTCATATATGCTTACCGTTTCAAATGTAAGGTTTCTTGCTTTCTTTTCTGCATAAAGGCTGAAGGTCAGTCTGCCCGGGCTCTGGGTAACGACTGGTGTCTGGTCTGGATACGCTATTCGGGAGGAAGAAAGGCCTTCCGAAGACTATCGCCTGTTGTTGCAAACTATTTATCTTTGCAGCTATGGCTAATAAGCTGAGAAAGAAAACGAAAGAAAGTGCAGCACCGGCACCTCCCGCCAGTCCGGACCTGAAGGAGTTCCGGAAGGAAAAGGAGGAAGCGGTGGATTGGAAAGCTATTGCCCGGGATGAACGTACCTGGAAGATCGTTGGGGCGGTATTTCTCCTGATTTCAATCTTTCTCTTTATTTCATTTACCTCGTATTTTTTTACCTGGAAAGAAGACCAGGACCTGGCGCAACAAGGATTTTCAGCCCTCCTGGATTCGGATGAGCCAGTGGGGAATCTGCTTGGCAGGTTAGGTGCAGTGACGGCTCATTTCTTTATAAACAATGCCTTTGGCATTGCTTCTTTCCTGATTTGTACCTTCTTTTTTGTGGTCGGAGTAAACCTGCTTTTCCGCCAACGGGTTTTTTCGATCTGGCGTAACCTTAAATATGTTACCCTGGGATTGGTCATTCTTTCGGTCAGTCTTTCCTTTATTTTTCAGGATGCGGTGTTCCCGTTTGGCGGAGCAGCTGGTAACCTGATCAATCAGAAACTGCATGCTGCGGTCGGAACTTTTGGTACTGCCGCCATTCTTTTATTGCTGGCTACCGGTTATTTTATCTGGCAGTTCAATCCAGCCTTTAATCTGCCGCTGAAAAAACAAGCTCAGCCTGTACAGGAATCTGCCTCTGAGGAAAACACCAATGAACCAGCGCCGGTGCTGGCTTCACAAACGGTCAATGACCTTTATTCAGGAAAGGATGCGCAGAAGCCGAATTCACTGAAAGGGGATAGCCCGGTCCTGATCAATTTCCCGGATGAAGTACCCCTTCACGACCTGAAGATGGTCGAAAAAGACGTTCCGCTTGAAGTAGTGAAACCACAGTTACAAACTGAAGAACCAACGCCCGAAAAAGAAGTGGTAAAGGACCTGATGCATACCCATGATCTGGATATCACACTTCCTGAACCGGATGAAGAGATTATCCAACAGCCCAGGGATTTAACCCCTTCAAAAAAAGGGGATCAGGAACTTGAACTGGAAATTAAAGCGGTTCCTGAAAAGGCAGCCGAGGAAGAAATCGCAGCAGTGGAGAACCTGCCTCCTTATGAACCAACGTTGGATCTGCGCGATTATAAATATCCCACCCTGAACCTGCTGGAAAATCATGGGGGCGAAAAAATCGTACAGGATACCAGTGAACTGGAGAATCATAAAAACCAGATCATTGCCACCCTCCGGAATTATTCGATTGAGATACAGAAGATCAGTGCCACGATCGGGCCCACGGTTACACTCTATGAGATTGTACCGGCACCAGGGGTCCGTATTTCCAGGATTAAAAACCTGGAAGATGATATTGCGCTTAGCCTGGCTGCACTGGGGATACGTATTATTGCCCCGATTCCCGGAAAAGGGACGATTGGTATCGAAGTGCCCAATATCCGGAAGACCATGGTGAGTATGCGCAGCCTCCTGGCCTCTGATAAATTTCAGAATAACGCATTCAATCTCCCGATTGCGATTGGAAAGAAGATCGATAATGAGAATTTTATTGTTGACCTGACCACCATGCCGCACTTGCTGATGGCGGGTGCAACCGGACAAGGTAAATCTGTTGGGGTCAATGCCATCCTGGTTTCACTGCTTTATAAAAAGCACCCTTCCCAGTTAAAGCTGGTGCTGATCGATCCTAAGAAAGTGGAGCTGAGTATTTATCGTCGTATTGAGAAGCATTTTCTCGCCAAATTGCCAGGGGAGGATGAAGCCATCATTACCGATACCAAGAAAGTGGTCAATACCCTGAATGCGCTTTGTATTGAAATGGACAACCGGTATGATTTGTTGAAGGAAGCCGGTTCCCGCAATATTAAAGAGTACAATGAGAAATTTATCAAGCGGAAACTGAACCCGCAGAAGGGGCATCAGTATCTGCCATTTATTGTACTGGTGATAGATGAGTTTGCCGATCTGATCATGACGGCAGGTAAAGAAATTGAAATGCCGATTGCGCGGCTGGCCCAACTGGCCCGTGCCGTGGGAATTCACCTGATCATTGCCACCCAGCGTCCTTCCGTAAATATTATCACCGGTACCATTAAGGCCAACTTCCCGGCCCGTATTGGTTTTAAAGTTTCTTCCAAGATCGACTCCCGCACCATTCTTGACACAGGTGGTGCCGAGCAGCTGATCGGTAAGGGGGATATGCTGATTTCTTACAACGGGGAACTGACCCGTCTGCAATGTGCTTTTGTGGATACCCCGGAAGTGGATGATGTGGTCGATTTTATCAGCAACCAGCGGGGTTACTCCCAGGCCTTCCTGTTGCCGGAATATGTGGATGAAAAAGACCTGGAAGGGAAGGATTTTGATATGGGGGACCGTGATTCGCTGTTTGAGGACGCTGCCCGCCTGATCGTACAGAACCAGATCGGTTCAACTTCCTTATTACAGCGCCGGATGAAATTGGGCTACAACCGGGCCGGCCGGCTGATGGATCAGCTTGAAGCCGCCGGAATCGTAGGACCGAGCCAGGGTAGCAAGGCCAGGGATGTGCTGATTAAGACCGAAATGGAACTCCAGGAACACCTGGATGCCCTGGGTTGATCCGCTTTATTTTTTCCGTTAGCATCCTGTTAAGAAACAGGCCTTTATGCAACCTCCGGCCGGCTAAAACTATCCTATTCCTGTATTTCAATTATCTTTGCGGCGCCCTTTAGCGGGCAGCCACACAAACTCCAAATGATGAAGAAGTTATACGTATTTCCCTTAATCTGTATCCTGCTGACAGGCATGGCCTTTGGGCAGACGAATCCGACTAAAAATGATCCGGAAGCCAAAAAAATCCTGGATGCAGTGAGTGCCAAATTCAAAACCTTCACGTCCGTTCAGGCTGTTTTTACTTATAAAGTGGAGAACGCTTCCGGGAAGGCGCTTTCTACCAAGACCGGTAACATCCTGATGAAGGGAACCAAGTACAGGTTGAGTTTCAGTGGCCAGGAGATTTTCTGTAATGGCACCACTGTCTGGAATTATGATAAGGCCGCTAACGAAGTAACGATTAATAATGTTGATCCGTCTGGTGGTACAATCACTCCCCAGAAATTATTCTCTAATTTTTACGATAAGGATTTCTATTACACCCTGAATGGTGAAAAGAAAGTAGGAGGCAAAACGATCCAGGAAATTCAGATGACCCCGGTGGATAAAAAGAAGTCTTTCCATACCGTTTACCTGCAGATCGATAAAGCCACGCAGACTATCTACAGCACTAAAGTACTCGAGAATGGCGGCAACCGTTATTCGTATACCGTGACTACCATGAAGACGAATGTAGCGGCAGCCGACAATCAGTTTGTTTTTGATAAAAGCAAATATCCCGGGGTGAATGTAGAAGACCTTCGGTAAGAAGTGAAAGATATACCCGCTTCGTGGTTATATCTTAACTACCAATTTTTTTGCCACGAAAGCACACAAATTTTCACAAAAAAATACGGGTTTCATACCCGTTTTTTTGTATTTATACGTGTCCTTTTGTGTGTTTTAGTGGCCCCTTTTTTTTGCCACAGGCAAAATCATTCCCGTTCTTACCGTCTTCCCGGCAATTATTCATTAACCGCTTTCCGGATCTTCACCAGTTTTGCCAGCAAGTCTTCCAGCAGATCAAGTCTCAGCATATTCGCTCCGTCACTTTTTGCGACGGCTGGATTGGGGTGCGTTTCAGTAAAGAGTCCGTCGGCCCCGGCAG
>DAORKK010000160.1:0-7671 GCA_035439525.1 Chitinophagaceae bacterium | reverse complement strand
TGCGGGCATGGTGGATATCAAAATAACGTTGCGTATCCGGATTGAGACTGGCCATCGGTGTTTTCAGTGTGCGGTTGAGCGGACCAATATCGGCACCGCCGCCACCTTTCACCAGTTCGGTACAACCGTACGGGGCAATCAGTGGTTTCCAGGATAAAAATTTTGCATATTGTTCATCACTGCCGGTAAAGCCCAGGGCACGTGGTGTGAAACCGCCGGCATCGCTTTCAATAGCGAGGATATGTTTTTCTCCTTTGGCTGCTGCCACTTCTGCATATTTGGTGCCGCCTCGTAGTCCATTCTCTTCATTGGCAAACAGTACAAAGCGGATCGTACGTTTGGGCGTATAACCCAGGGCTTTGAATGCACGAAGTATTTCAATCGTCTGCACACAACCGGCGCCATCATCATGCGCGCCTTCACAATTATCCCAGCTGTCGAGGTGTCCGCCAACGGTGATGATCTGATCCGGGAATTCGGATCCCTTCAACTCGCCGATTACATTATGACCAATGGTATCCGGTAAGAATTTCCCGTTGGTTTTCAGGGTCACGTTCACGCCTGATTGTTGAATCTGCTCACTCAGCCAATCCGCATCCCGCAATCCGATAGCAACAGCAGGGATCTTTGGATAAGCTGAATCATAACGGGTGGCCCCGGTATGTGGATTATTATCCACGGCATGGCTCATGCTCCTTACGATCACGCCGACTGCCCCGTATTTAGAAGCCCGGCTGGGTCCGGCACCCCGGTATTGTCCGGCATCGCGGTAAGCATTGAAGGTGCTGATATAGGTATCGTTGAATTTATAGTTATAGAATACGATCTTTCCTTTTACAAGATCTTTCTTTGCTTCCAGTTCATCAAAGGAGTTCACCAGCAAGACCGGCGCACTGATCCCTTTTGGTCCGGAACCGATGGAATTACCCAAGGCTACGATATCCAGCCCTTTCTGCTGAGGGATCATATTTTTTGTCTTGTTGGCCGGCACGGTATAACCGGCTTGCGCAACATCTGTCCCGCCCCGTACCCAATGCGGCACCATACATTCCTGCAGCCAGGCCTGGTCAGCCCCGCTTCGCTTCATCAGGTCCACCCCCCATTGCTCGGCTTTCACCATGCCGGATGAGCCCGCCAGTCTGGCCCCGATCTTTTTGGTCAGGTGACGGAGGTTCTCATACGCTTTTCCGTTGGTCAGTATCTCATCGGAGATCTTTTTAATCCACGCTGAATCAGTAGTCTGGGCGCCTGCCGGTTGCAGCAGTAATCCGGCGATTATGGCTAAAAAAAGTTTACGCATCCTTCGGTTTTTGTTAAAGTTAATTAAACAGAAAACGGAAGATAATTATTTAAGATGAACGGTCAGCCAAAGCCGGTTAAATCCGTTACCTTAGGCCTCCTTTTGAATATTGATTATGAAGATTGGAATCGTTTGTTACCCCACTTTTGGCGGCTCCGGCGTGCTGGCGACCGAACTCGGTAAGGCCCTTGCACAAAAAGGCCACCTGGTCCATTTTATAACCTATCAGCAGCCGGTGCGGCTGGGTTCATTTACCCCCAACATCCTCTACCATGAGGTGCAGGTACCCACTTATCCCCTGTTTGATTTCCCGCCCTATGAAACGGCCCTGGCCAGTACCATGGTGGATGTGATCAAGAACAATGACCTGGACCTGTTACATGTGCATTACGCTATCCCGCATGCCTCTGCTGCTTATATGGCCAAACAGATCTTAAAGAAAGAAGGAAAGACTATTCCGGTGATCACCACATTGCACGGCACCGATATTACCTTGGTGGGACGTGATAAAACATATGCCCCCGTGGTTACATTTTCCATCAATGAAAGTGATGCCATTACCGCGGTATCTGAAAATCTTAAAATGGAAACCCTCAGTCATTTCCATATTGAAAAAGAAATTGATGTGATTCTGAATTTTGTGGACGTGAGCCGTTTCAACCGCAAGCCCATTGATGCTTTCCGGAAAGTGATCGCCCCGAACGGAGAACGCATTTTATTACACGCTTCCAATTTCAGGAAGATCAAACGCGTACAGGATGTGGTGAAGATCTTCGCCGCGGTCAATAAACAAATCCCCTCCAAATTATTGTTTGTGGGTGACGGACCTGAGCGGAATACCGCGGAAGACCTGAGCCGCGAACTGGGTGTTTGTGATGAGATCCGGTTTGTTGGTAAACAGGAACAAATGGAAGACATTCTCGCCATTGCCGATTTATTCCTGCTGACTTCTGAATATGAGAGTTTCGGGTTGGCCGCCCTGGAAGCCATGGCCGCCGGTGTGCCCGTGGTGTCTACCAATGCGGGCGGACTGGGTGAAATAAATATACAGGGCGTTACCGGCTTCCTCAGCAATGTGGGTGATGTGGAGGGTATGACCAACCAGTCCCTGGCGATTTTAAAAGATGATGCCACGCTCAAAGGGTTCAAAGACAGGGCCGCTGAACATTCCAAAAAATTTGACATTCATCATATTGTTCCGCAGTATGAAAAATTATATGAACGCTTTTTATAAATAAAAAAGCTGCCCTCTTGATGAAGGCAGCCTGTTTTCTTTTCTTGTTTTCTATATATTACCTGCTAAGCCACGGCCGTGGATTGATATTCTTTTTGTCCAGCATTAGTAGCAGATCAATCTTGCCTCCACCGCTATCATCATTTCCGGCCTTTCCAATAACCTGACGGGCTTTCACGGTGGCCCCTTTTGCAATACTTGTTGAAGAGAGGTTGCTGTAGATGGTATAATAGTTACCATGCTTGATCATTACTGCCATTCCATCTCCCATGTTGAACACACTTAATACTTCTCCGTCAAAGATTGACTTCACCGCAGCTCCGGCGCCTGTGCAAATGGTAATCCCGGGATTATCTTCAGTAAGGAGTGTGCCTTCAATTTTATTTGTACCAAAATTGCTGCAAACAACCCCATTATCAACCGGCCACGGCAGCTTTCCATAGTTCAGCTTGAAGCTTGCAGCCAATGCTGTTTCATTCGCATTTAAGGGCACATAGGTCTTCTCGGCCGTCACAGGTTTTGTCCGTTTATCTACTGTCGTGCCTGGCTTGGGATCCGCTGGTTTTGTCTTTGGATCCACCGGTGAATTTTTCTTCTCCGCTTCTTTAATGGCGATCAGTCTTTTTTTCTCTTCTTCAATTGCTTTTAATCGTTCCCTTTCAATAATGGCAAAAATTGCATTTTTGAGTTTCGCGTCCCTGTTTTTTTTGTCAGCAATCTGCTTTTGCAGATCTTTCTCTTTTGATTTCAGGTCCTTCACTACCGCATCTCTTTCCTTTCGTTGAACATCCAGTTGCTGAACCTGTTTAGTCTGTGTCTGCAGCGCCACATTCTTCTGATCTTTACGTACCAGTTGTTGTTTTTTGCGCTGAGCAATCAGCAGCTGGGTTTCCTGGATGGTAGACACCTGTTTCTCCCGGTAAGAACGGTAACTCTTCAGGTAAGCGATCCGCTTCACCGCATCATTGAAACTGCTGGCCGAAAAAATAAAATTTACATAATCGTAGTTACTCCTGTTTTTATAGGAGTAAACAATTGACTTGGCATATTGGGATTTAAGCGTATCCAGTTGTTTATTGAGGCGGTAGATCTCAAGTTCACTCAGGTAAATATCATCATCGATACTACGGAGTTCCTTGTTGATGGAACTGATATACTGTTCCTGCAGGTCGATCTTCCGTTTGAGCATGTTTAGTTGGGCCAGATTCTGCTTGGTCTGTCCCTTTACTTTATTATACATGCCCTGGATCTCCTGCAGCTCGCGCTGGATCTCCTGTCTTTCTTTTTCCAGCTGGGTTTTATCCTGTGGCTGGGCAATGCCAATAGCGATACAACCGAACAGGAAAAAAGGCAGTAGGATTTTTTTTCTCATGATTAACTGGATTGAGGTTAAAAAAAACAGGGTCGGAATCAGTTAAGAAAAACGGTGTTTGACAAATTAAAGTATATTCCTTAATCGGCTTTATAATTTTTAGGCACTGAAAAAGGGAAACTTAACGTTTCATTAAACTCATACTGTTTATAATTCAGCCTGATTTCAAGGGTTTTTTTCTCGGCTACGGTAATGGACCGTTTCTGGGCAAAAGGAAATCCCTTTTTACTCTCATAATCACTCCAGGTCAGGTAACTGGTCCGGTTTCGGGATTCATCCAGGTCATCGAGTTTGGCGCTGTAAAGTTGTTTATCCATTTCCCCAAGGGTGATCAGGGTTTTAAATAAACTGTTTAATCCGAGTAATGAAACAGTTCCGGAAGACTTACTATAGGAAGATATATCCGAACTGATAAATACCGGGTTTCCGATCAGCAAATCCTGAAGCGAGGAAAGGTCAAGTGGAAGGGCTGCTATTTCCTGAAGAAAGGCCACACTTCGGGCAATATAGACCTTATCCTGCCTGTTGAGGATTTTAACTGAATCCTTTGTGATATAGGCTCTCAGTCCTTCAATACCAAGGATGGCCGTAATACGGATCCAGATCACGCTGTCCTTGTACATCCGTAATTCCGCATTCAGGTTTAATTTTTTGCCCCCGGTCTCTTCATAGTCAACATCCAGTTTACCCGAAAACGTGGTAAAACTGATTCGCTGATTCATCACTGCGTTATAATATTCTTTAATCAGTGCCATTGAATCCGCATGACCGGTATCGGGGGGCGGCGGTATTACTGTAGTTGTATCTTTTTTGGCAATAGCCGACTGAATTTTTTTGGTGGCCCGGCAGGATGTAAACAGGGCGGCAGCCAGTAAGAAAATGATTGCGTTTCTGATCATGAAGAAGTTTTATTGTTTACCGGTGTGTCCGAATCCGCCTGCACTACGGGCAGTCTGCTCCAGGTTTTCAGCCGGGACCCAGGTACATTGTTCAACAGTCTGAATCACCAACTGGGCTATGCGGTCACCCGGTTGAATGACCTGTGCATCCGCCGAAAGGTTGATTAATATAATCTTAATTTCTCCCCGGTAATCCGAGTCAATAGTGCCGGGTGTGTTCAGACAGGTAATACCCTGTTTAATCGCCAGCCCGCTTCTTGGACGTACCTGCGCTTCAAAACCTGCTGGCAGTTCAATGGACAAACCCGTTGGGACGAGGCTGCGTTCCATCGGACGTAATGTCAGCGGGGACTCCAGGTGAGCGCGGATATCCATACCCGATGCACCTGTTGTTGCATAAGCAGGTAATGGATTGGCTGATTGGTTTATTATTTTGACCTGAACGGTTGGCATGCGGCAAAGATAAGTATTGCTGCAAGGAAATCAGGGGATCAGGCGCCCTTCTTCAGCAACACAGTGGCATAGGCCATTAGTCCTTCTTCCCTGCCGGCAAAGCCCATTTGCTCAGTAGTGGTGGCTTTCACCGATACATCCTCTTGCTGCACCTGGAGGATTTGGGCAATTATTTCCTGCATCTGTGATACCCAGGGTTTTATTTTTGGAGCTTCCAGGCACAGTGTGCTGTCTACATTCACCACGCTGTATCCTTTTGACCTGATCAATTCAAACGATTTCTGTAATAGTATCTTGCTGTCAATATTCTTATACGCCGGATCCGTATTGGGAAAATGCAACCCAATATCCCCCAGGCTCAAAGCGCCAAGCAACGCATCACAGATCGCATGTAATAATACATCTGCATCGCTGTGTCCCAGTGACCCTTTGTGATGCGGAATCTTTACACCGCCGATCCACAGGTCGCGGCCTTCTGCCAGTTGGTGAAAATCTACTCCGGAACCGATTCTGTATGACATAATTCTGTTTTTACAAATATCGTTACTTGTTGGTCTTATGACCAACAAGTATCTGCTTTTTGTTGGTCTGCTTGTATCGCATGTTGTTGGTCATAAGACCAACAACATGCTGATCTTCTTTTAGAATACCCCTAAAAACGACAGAGTCCCGGCAAATAGCCAGGACTCTGTTTAGTATCGTGTCATATGTTGGTCTTATGACCAACATATATGCAGGTCATAAGACCAGCATACCTCACTATTTCTTAGCACCATCCAGATCAAACAGCACAGAGAAACGCAGTGTGTTTGACAGGGGGTTGGTGGTAACACCACTTCCTGAAGGGATCAGGTAAGCGAAGTTGAATCCGAATAAGTTGTATTTCAGACCCAGACCGGTTGTGAAATAACGACGGTCACCTTTTGTTTTGTTTTCGTAGAAATAACCGGCACGCAGAGCGAACTGATTGTTGTACCAGTATTCAGCACCAGCAGAGATCTGGAATTCTTTCATTTCTTCAGCGAAACCACCGGGGGCATCACCGAAAGAACTGAACCATCCACCGATCACGCTCTTGCTTCTGTAGTCAGCAATATCCTGTGCAGTTGCATTTTGACCGGGAGGTGTGGGAACCAGCAGTTTGTTTGCTTCAACACCGAAAGACAGTGAATTGGTTTCATTCATCTTTTTAGTGTAGTTCAGACCCAGACCGAGGTTGGCAGGAATGAAATCTTTTGCATCTGCGTTATCTGTATAAGATACTTTAGTACCGAGGTTAGATAAAACAGCACCCCAGGCCCATCCGCTTCCGGCTTTCTTACCATCATGGTAGTAAGCAAGGTCAGCAGCAACAGCACTGGCAGATTTGTAAGTAGTGCTACCATTGGTATAACCACCAGCCAGATTGGAGTTGATATATTTCAAGGTTACACCCACACCGCTTTTGTCAGTCAGTTTACGGGAATAACCCAGGTCGATGCCAAACTCCCGGGGACGGAAGTTACCTACATCATTACCCTGAATGTTGGTGAAAGTGATATTTCCAAGGCTGAAATAACGAACAGCACCTGAAAATGCAGAATTCTCATCCATTTTGTAATAACCGGCTACAGAAGCCAGGTAAACATCGTTTACCAGGTTTTTCAGCCAGGGAGTATAAGTAGCACCAATGCCACCCTGGGCCTGGTTGAAAGCTACTTTACCAATATTCCACAAACCTGAATAAGCATCAGGAGATGTGGCAACACCCATATCACCCATACCGCCTGAACGGGCATCCGGTGAAATACGGAGGAAAGGTACAGCGGTGGTAACTACATTGATTGCATCAGCAGTCTGAGCTTTTACAGTAGATGATAACCCACAAAAAAGCAGTAATCCGGCAGTTAGTTTTAAAGCAGTTGGTCTCATTAGAAAATTTTTAATAATGGTGTAAATATAGGGCATTTGCCTAAATACAAAACTAAAATAGAGAATTTATCTGAACCCAAAAAAATATCAATTCAGGTGGTTCTCAATGGCTTTTGCAGTTATGACGATGCCTGGTAAAGAACGAATTTCTTCAAAAAAACGACTGATTTCCGATTTTATTGTTAAATTTTAAAGAATCTGGAAAAATGATTAATAACTGGTTCTCAGCAATTAAAATATGCAAATAAATTAAAAAAAATTATAACATAACCAGCTTCCCCAACACTTCCCGGGTCTTTTTCCCCGGACTCAAGACCCTTAATTTATACAAGTATACACCCCTACCCGGACGATTCCCGAAATCATCCCTGCCATCCCAGCTGATTTCGGTCACCCGGTTTCCTTCCGGGACCAGCGTTTGGGTGATTGAACGGATCACCCGGCCGTTGATGGTCATTACCTGAAGTTGTACCTGCAGGGACTGCCCCGGCTTATTGTGCTC
>DAORKK010000159.1:0-7690 GCA_035439525.1 Chitinophagaceae bacterium | reverse complement strand
TTTTTACTGTCCCGCAGCAGAAGCAACCGATTGCGTCAACCGCGATTATTTATTTTTCAACCATTGATAGATCGCCTCCTGTGCCTGAAAACGGGGAGCATCATTCAAAACCCGCTTATTCTCCAACTGTGGTGTGAGATAACAGGCTTTACAATTATCCTTCAATTGTAAGTCCAGTATTGTGGCTATCTCCGTTTTCAGCTGTGGATCATCCACCTGGAAACAAACTTCTATCCGGCTATGCAGGTTCCGGTTCATCCAGTCGGCACTGCCTAAGAAATACACCGGGTTCCCGTCATTCTCAAAAACAAAGACCCGTGCATGCTCAAGGTACCTGTCCACGATACGGGTTACGGTAATATTTTCACTCTGTCCTGGTACGCCCGGGGCCAGGCAACAGATACCTCTTACCAGTAATTGCACTTTCACCCCCGCCCGGCTGGCTTCATATAACCGGTCGATCATAGATCGTTCCTGGAGGTTATTCAGTTTAATGGTAATTCCAGCCGGTTTACCCTCCATAGCACGGCTGATTTCCTGCCGGATCAGTTTGTCAAATTTTCTGACCAGGTTGAATTGTGAAACCAGTAAATGATGGAAGGGAATTTTGCCATACGTTTCCGGTTGTTTACCCGATAACAGGTAACTGAATAATAATCCAAGCTCCTGCCCGATCGCTTTTGATGCGGTAAAAAATCCATGATCCGTATAAAACTTTCCGGTCATTTCATTGAAATTACCGGTACCCAGGTAACAATAATCCACCAGCGCTCCCTTTTCTTCCCGTCGCAGCATCGCTACCTTCGCATGTACTTTCAATGTGGGTATACTACTGATGATCTTAATACCAGCAGCCTTCATCCTCTTCGACCATTTCAGGTTATTGGCCTCATCAAAGCGGGCTTTCAGCTCCACAAAAACAGTCACCGACTTCCCATTCCTCGCTGCACTCATCAGGGCATTCACAATATGGGAGTCCGGTGCCACCCGGTAAAGGGTGATGTAGATTTCCCTGACCTTCGGATCCAGGGCTGCTTCATTAAAAAACCGAAGGATCGGGTGATAGGAATGATACGGTAAATGCAAAAGCTGATCTGCTTTCCGGATACTATCGATTACGGGCAACTGTAAATCAAAGCCCGGATGTGACAATGGAGGCCAGGCTTCCGCTGATAAGCCGGTACGCTTTGATACCGGTATTGCTGCGAGATCTTTCAGATGATGATACTTTCCGCCCGTGACAATTTCACGCTGATCCAATTCCAAAAAATGCAACACAAATTGACGGACACTGTCCGGCATTGCTCCATCCACCAGTAACCTTGTGGCCGGACCGGCATCCCGTTTCTCCAGCTGCCTTTCTATTTTTTCGGCAAGATTACCGGCAAACTCATCTTCCAGGTTCATATCCGCATTGCGGGTGAGCTTTACCGACCAGGCTCCCCGTATCGTCCTGTCGGGGAATACATCTGTCAGACATGCCCTGATGATATCATCCAGAAAAAGAATACTGCTCCATCCTTCTCCCGCAGGAAGCTCAAGGAAACGGGGCAGTACTGCCGAAGGAATATTCAGCAGGATATACACCGGCTCTCCAGGTCTTTCAGCGGATTCCGATTCCAGTATAAAATAAAGTGCATTGTTCTCCAGGAACACGGAGCCCGGTGGTACCTGGTGTATCAATACCGGCTGGAGAAATGACATGACCGTGGATAAAAAATAGTCGCGTATGGCCGTTTGGTGATGGACTGGCAGCGGTTCATCATAACAGAAATAAATCTTATGATTTTTGAGTGCCGGTATCAGTTCTTCCCGTAAGATCCGGCCAAATTTTTCCTGCTGTAACTGTATCGTATGCTGTACCTGCTGTACCAGTCCGGCAGGATATTCCTCTTCCAGGGAGATTTTTTTGGTAGACAGTCCGCTGAATGCAAAAACCGCCGGCATACGTACCCTGAAAAACTCATCAAGATTAGATGAGAAAATTGACAGAAAAAGGAACCGGTTATACAATGCCACTGTAGGGTCGGCGGCCTCCTCCAACACCCGTCCGTTAAAACTGAGCCAGCTGAGATCACGGTTCAGGTATGTATTGTAAGATTGCATCATATTCTTCGAGGATTACTAAATTAAGGTTTTGAACGTTAACCAGGCCAGGGCTTAATAATGAATTAATACACGGATTATGCAGAAAAACAGCTAGTATAAAAGTAAATCATACTCCCCGGCATGCTGTTTACGTATCTTTCAGTCATAACTTACCGATCATGAGCAGTCTAAAAAGTATTCAGACCGAAGTGGATGCCGCCTATTTGTACGCCCAACTTGCTATCCATGAAGAAGACGAACAGGTAGCCGATATCTTCCGCCAGATGAGTGAAATTGAAAAAGGCCATGCGGAAGCTTTCCTGAAAAAAATAAACTTACCGGCTGATAAAATGCCCGGCCCTTCTTTCAGGGCCAGAACACTGAACCGGATCGGTAAACTATTTGGTTACGATTATGTACTGGGGACACTGATGGATACCGAAAAAAGTCTTTCCAGTTCGGTGATCAGTATGAAGAAGAAATCAAACATGCCGGTCACCGGGGCCGAAACGAACCATGTCAAAGTGCTCCGGAACATAGTTGAAAATTCTTCCGTATCGGGGAGCACTATTGCCCGTTTTGAAACCAAACACCGGTCAGTAGGCGGTAATGCGTTGCGTGCGGCGGTATTGGGAGGTAATGATGGTCTCGTCTCCAATTTCAGTCTCGTGATGGGCGTGGCGGGTGCCACCCATGGACAGGAGGGGGTATTGCTGGCAGGACTAGCTGGTTTATTAGCCGGTGCACTTTCCATGGCGCTTGGGGAGTGGATCTCAGTGAAGAGTTCCCAGGAACTCTATGAAAACCAGATGGAAATTGAAATGGAGGAATTACAGACCAGTCCGGAGAATGAAATGAAAGAACTGGAACTGATTTATAAAGCAAAAGGCATTCCTGAAGAGCAGGCCAAAGAAATGGCCGCCCGGATATTGAAGGATCCGGAACATGCGCATGAATTACTGGTCAAAGAGGAGTTAGGTATTAATGCGGAAGAACTAAAAGGTTCCGCTTTTGAAGCCGCCCTTTATTCGTTTTTTCTTTTTGCAATCGGAGCCATCATACCGGTATTTCCATTTATGTTTTTAACGGGTACCAATGCGATCTTATTAAGTACAGCCGCCAGTGCAGTTGGTTTATTTGTCATTGGTGCGGCCATTACCCTTTTTACGGGGAAAAGTATCTGGTATTCAGGTTTCCGTCAGGTGATATTTGGTCTTGCAGCCGCGGCAATCACCTTCGGAATCGGCAAACTGATTGGCGTATCCGTAGCCGGCTAATGCTTTATTAACAAGGATTTAGCGTAAAATATTTCAATCGGGTGACAGGTCATCCCATTATTCCATGAATAAAGTTAAGTTTGCGAAAATCATTTATTTGCGCCAGGTAACCCTTTTTATATTATCAGCTGTTTTTGTGTTCAGTGCTACTGAACTGCACCAGTTGGTCAGGTTACCACAATTGGTTGAGCACTTCCGGGCGCATAAACAGGAAGACCCGTCCATGACATTTTTGGGATTTCTCCAGTTGCATTACACAGCCAATCATCCGATGGATAATGATGATTCGGATGACAACCAGCTTCCTTTTAAAACAACCGAAGCTATAAGTCATGTTGATTTTTCACTCAGTATTGGCCGGTTTAACCTGCATACTCAACCTGAGTTTTCAGCCGCCGTCAATCAAATAACTCATCCCGAAGGCGATCCCTGCCACCGGGTATATGCTGTATTCCGCCCTCCCCAGGAAACAAAGGTCATATAACCTTTCAGTACAGAACCAGGTTGTTCTGTAAACACTATTAGTTGATTCTTTAAAATTTATTGTATGAATGCAGCACAAATTCATCTGGCATTAAACCATGCCCCTTTGTTTCTCTCTTTGATTGGCGGACTTTTACTGATACTGTCAATCTTCCGCAAAAATGATTTATTAAACTCCATCTCCCTTTATATGCTGGCAGCAGCAGCCCTTTTCACCGCTCCTGTTTTCTTAACAGGTGAAGGCACGGAAGAACTGGTGGAAAAAGCCATTGGCGTGAATGAAATGGCCATCGAAAGTCATGAAGACATGGCCAAAATTTCACTAATTGTTATTATCCTAACCGGCGTACTTGCGCTTGCAGGACTTTTGCTTCGCAAAAAGCCATCCATTACCAAAGCGCTTTTTCCAGTACTGGTCCTTTTTTCGCTGGCTTCATTCGGCACGATGGCCCAAACAGCACACCTGGGCGGATTGATCCGGCATACTGAACTTCATTCAGGAACATTAACCGGGGGAAAAGAGGCGGGCAATGAACAAGAAGGCGGGGATGATGAAAAAAAGAATCCGGTCAGCAACGCAACAGATAGTACCGGTCAGCAACAAAAAGAGAGTAAGGACAAAGATGATGATTAATCATTTTCATAATGCAGGCGGCTTTCCTACCGGGAAGGCTGCCTGTTTATCTTTTTACGCCAGGTGAGATGGCCGGACTGATCATAATGCAAAACTTCCACCAGCCGTCCGTCCTGGTCAAAATGTTTCCATTCTTTTACAGGTAGTCCATGTTTGTAAGCACCCTGGAACCAACCCGCCTGGGCTGTATCCCGGTGAATCCATTTTCCGGATTTCATCCCATCCTTATACATACCGGAATCTTTTACGAGTCCCCCGGAAAAATAATTCATATATAACCCTTCGTGTACCCCTTGCAGGAAAACTGGTTGATATGGAATACCAGAACCCGTATTTGCTTCAGCCAGTTCTTGTAATGATAAAACAGGCTTGCGTGCACTGCTTATGGGAAAAGAATATGCAGCATCGAGGTAACGAAGTGCTAATCGTTTGTTTTTTTGGTATAAAGCGGCGAGATAATAAAAACTACGCTTAGGGTGATAATGTTGCATTTCGTTGGTGATCCGGAAAAATTTATCGGCACTGTAATGCCGGACCGACAGTATCTCCCCTTCTTCATTTCTGAATATCCAGACTCCATCCGGCAGATTATTCACCAGCCTGCCGGAATCGCAAACCACCCTATTGGAATACCAGCTTTGCCAGATGCCATTCAGTTTTCCCCGTTTTACCGTTACCGTAAACAGGGGTCGGTCAGTACCTGAAGAAGTTACAATTCCTGATGCCGGTAATTCGTAAGGTAATGGCTTTTGCATTACAGGGAATGATTCATCCGGTGTATACACGTCCGCACTCCCGATATTTTCAAGGATTGCGGCAGGCTGTGTTTGGGCAATACAACTAAACAGGCAGCATCCTGCCAACAGGAGTGGTTTAATTTTAGCAATCATTTCTACAAAATTAAGCACAGAATCAATACGGATAAATGAGACTTCCCCAACAAAAAAAGCCCGGCTTCTGCCCGGGCTTTAACTGCAAACAATTAAAATATAACTTATTATATACCCTGTTTGACTCCAAGACTGACAATGGCTGCTCCCACAGGACAATTCCCTTTGGCCCGCATTGCTTTCAGTAACTTTTCCATCAATGCTTTTCTATCCTTTGTTGTTTCTTTACTGTGCTTTTTATCAAAATTTTCCATGCAAGCGGCTACTGGTGAACCTTTGGTACCAATGGATTTTAATTGTTCAGAAAAGGCAACGGCATCATCCTGCTTAAGTTTGGAAATCCCGGACATCATGGCTGTCTGGGGATTCTCGGCTGTGGAAACAGTTTTCATAAGTGCCTGTGCATCCGGACTGAGCGATTTTTCGAAAGCGTCAAAGCATCCGCACATTTCATCAGCCAGTTCCGGAACTTTACTATCCGCAGAACCTGAACAGGAAATAAGAAGTACAGAAGCTAAAAGCAATGAGCAAAAAGATTTCATGTGTACAAGGGTTTTGGGTGATTAATAGTTGAAAATACCACCCACGATCACCCTAAACCGGATATATTGACAAGTGCATCCGTTCACTTCTCCTGAGCTACCTGCTGATTCATATCTGTAAGTAAAAAGCCTCCAACGGAGGCTTCTTACTTACGACTTATAACTTAAAACTTACAACTTTAACTAACCACTTCCCCCTCCAAATCATAATCATACGCTTTCGTGATCTTAACGTTCACAAATTCACCAATTGGGAGTTTCTTTGCCGATTGGATCACCACTTCATTATCCACTTCCACCGAGTCAAATTCGGTGCGGCCGAGGTAACGGCCGGCTTCTTTTTTATCGATCAGTGTTTTAAAGACTTTCCCTACTTTCTCCTGGTTCAGTTCCAGCGAAATTTCCTGCTGCACTTCCATAATCTCCTGGGCCCGGCTTTCCTTTACTTCCGCAGGAACGTCATCCACGAGGTCATGCGCGCTGGTGCCTTCTTCATGCGAATAGGTGAAGATTCCTACCCTATCAAAACGCTGGCGTTGCAGGAAGCCTTTGAGTTCTTCCACATCAGCCTCTGTTTCTCCGGGGAATCCGGCGATAAGTGTAGTGCGTAAACAAATGCCCGGAACTTTTTCGCGGATGGCGATGGTCAGTTCTTCCATTTCTTCACGGGTGATCTGCCGCTTCATCGCTTTGAGCATATTATTGGCCGCATGTTGCAACGGCATATCCAGGTAATTGCAAATATTATCCCGCTCCCGCATCACATCCAATATCTCCAACGGAAATTTCGAGGGATACGCATAATGCAGCCGGATCCATTCCAGTCCTTTCACATCCGCCAGGCGGTTCATCAGATCACCGAGCATCCTTTTCTTATAAATATCCAGTCCGTAATAAGTCAGCTCCTGGGCGATCAGCATGACTTCTTTTACCCCTTTCTTTACCAGCCCCTCCGCCTCTTTCACCAGGTCATCCATGGATTTGCTGACATGCTGACCGCGCATCAGCGGAATAGCACAAAAAGAACAGGTCCGGTTACAGCCTTCCGATATTTTCATATAGGCATAGTGCTGCGGGGTGGCCAGCAGGCGCTCCCCGACCAGTTCGGTTTTGTAATCGGCTTCAAACTGTTTTAAGATCAGGGGAAGCTCCATGGTACCGAAATAGGCATCCACTTCGGGGATCTCGGCTTCCAGGTTATTTTTATAGCGCTCACTCAGGCAACCGGTCACATACACTTTATCGAGCTTACCGCGACGCTTTAATTCCACCTGATCCAGTATCGTATTAATGCTTTCTTCCTTGGCCTTATCAATAAACCCGCAGGTATTCACCACCACGATATTATGGTCGAGCTTCTTATTCTCATGCACCACGTCAATATCATTGGCCAGCAACTGCCCGCTCAGTACTTCACTGTCCACCATGTTCTTGCTGCACCCAAGAGTAATGATGTTGACTTTGTCTCTATGTAATTTCTTTGTCTTCATTTTAATCAAATGTCGGTTGTCAGATGTCAGTTGTCAGGAAGTCCACTCACTACTCACCACTCACCACTCACTTCTCCAGGCTAAACAAACTATCCACAAATTCATGTTTATCAAATACCAGCAGATCCTCCATTTTCTCACCCACCCCGATAAATTTGACCGGTATCTTAAACTGATCGGCAATGGCCAGCACAACCCCGCCTTTGGCCGTGCCATCCAGCTTGGTTATCGCCAGGGCGGTTACATCGGTCGCTGCGGTGAAATGCTTGGCTTGTTCGAGTGCATT
>DAORKK010000158.1:0-7699 GCA_035439525.1 Chitinophagaceae bacterium | reverse complement strand
ATGCAAAGCAAGGGGGCCGAGATCATTCACCTGGGACATAACCGCTCCGTAAAGGAAATCGTGGAAACCGCGATCGAGGAAGATGTACAGGGAATCGCCATCACCAGCTACCAGGGCGGGCATGTGGAATTTTTCAAATACATGAAAGATCTCCTGGAGGAGAATGGCTGTGGCCACATTAAGATCTTTGGTGGCGGGGGCGGCACCATCCTGCCATCCGAAATAGAAGAATTACACCAATACGGGATCACCCGGATCTATAGTCCGGATGATGGCCGTACCATGGGACTCGAAGGCATGATCGAAGACGTGATCAGTCAGTGCGCCACCGTGACAAGCAATCCATCATGGAACGGCAAATTGCCACTCGATGAAGTAAAAGATGTAAGACGAATAGCACGAGCCATTTCGCTGGCAGAGAATAATCAGGAGTACGCTTCAATCCTTAAAGAACTCTCCGGATTAAACGACTCTCCGGGAACCCCCCTTTGGGGGGCAGGGGGGCAGTTGGTCGGGGGATCGATACCTGTACTCGGCATCACCGGCACCGGTGGGGCCGGTAAATCTTCCGTGACTGATGAGATTGTCCGCCGTTTCCTCCAGCAGTTCACTGATAAAACCATTGCGGTGATCTCCGTGGATCCATCCAAAAAGAAAACAGGGGGTGCCTTACTCGGCGACCGGATCCGGATGAATTCCATCAGTCATCCCCGCGCTTATATGCGCAGCCTGGCTACCAGGGATGATAATACGGCCCTGAGTTCTTACGTACAGGAAGCCATCGATATCTGTAAAGCGGCTGCCTATGATTTTGTTATCCTGGAGTCGGCCGGGGTGGGACAAAGTGATGCCAGCATTCTCGACTATTGCGATGTGAGTATGTATGTGATGACACCAGAATATGGAGCGGCTTCTCAGCTGGAGAAGATC
The DNA here is from genome assembly GCA_035439525.1 of Chitinophagaceae bacterium. Lineage (GTDB taxonomy): Bacteria > Bacteroidota > Bacteroidia > Chitinophagales > Chitinophagaceae > JJ008. The sequence goes on along the minus strand of DAORKK010000158.1, from coordinate 6,769 downwards.
AATATGCTGGATTATGCCGACCTTGTTTGTATCAATAAATTCGATAAAGCCGGGGCACTCGATTCCCTGGCCGATGTACGGAAACAATATAAGCGGAACCATAATTTATGGACTGCTAAAGACGAGGAACTGCCCATCATCGGCACCATGGCCAGTAAGTTCAATGATGAAGGAGTCAATCATTTATTTGAATTACTGTTGAAAAAAATTGAAGCGAAAACGTCCGTCGTTTTCGGCAGCTATGCTTTCGGGGAAACCGCGAAAGTGTCTTCGGCCATCATTCCCTCCGGCCGTACCCGTTATTTATCCGAAATCTCGGAGAATAACCGGAACTACGATCAGCTGGTACGTGATCAGTCTGCCATTGCTTCCAAACTCTATCAGCTAAAAGGGGCATGGGCAACCTTTCAATCAGCCGCGTCAAAAGTCGCGTCGGTGGAGGGATTTGGGGAGGCTTTTCAACAGCAGATAAAATTTCTGGAAGATCAACTGACTCCTGTCAGCCGCAAGCTGATCACCAACTGGCCGGAAAAGGTAAAGGAATACCAGAAGGATTTTTATGAATATACCGTCCGGGAAAAAGTGATCCGGCAACCAATGACCAGTAAAAGTCTCAGCGGCACCCGGATTCCTAAAGTGGTCATGCCCAAATATAAAGACTGGGGTGATCTCCTGAAATGGCAGGCCCAGGAAAATGTGGCTGGTCATTTTCCCTATACAGCGGGCGTATTCCCCTTAAAAAGAGAAGGCGAAGATCCCACCCGCATGTTTGCCGGCGAAGGCGGTCCCGAACGGACCAACCGTCGCTTTCACTATGTCAGCGTGGACCAGCCGGCCAAACGTTTATCCACCGCTTTTGATTCAGTTACTTTATACGGGGAAGACCCGGATCACCGTCCCGATATTTATGGGAAAGTAGGCAACAGTGGTGTAAGCATTGCCACGGTGGATGATGCCAAAAAATTATACAGCGGCTTTGATCTATGCGATCCGAAAACTTCTGTATCCATGACCATCAACGGCCCGGCCCCGATGTTGCTGGCCTTTTTCATGAATGCGGCGATCGATCAGCAGTGTGAAAAATGGATAGTGGAGAGTGGAAAGTGGGACCTGGTGGAAGAAGCGTATAAGAAAAAATATAAGGATGGGGCAAGACCGGTTTATCATAATGATGCTTTTCCCGGTGCATTACCGGATGGAAATAATGGATTAGGATTAAAACTGCTTGGACTGAGTGGCGATGAAGTATTGCCGGCGGATATTTATCTGCAGTGTAAACAAACAGCCCTGCAACAGGTGCGGGGTACCGTACAGGCAGATATTTTAAAAGAAGACCAGGCGCAAAACACCTGTATTTTCTCCACCGAGTTTGCACTCAAACTGATGGGCGATGTACAGGAATATTTTATCCGGGAAAAAGTCAGGAACTTTTATTCCGTTTCCATCAGTGGTTACCATATTGCAGAGGCAGGAGCTAATCCGATTACTCAGCTGGCCTTCACCCTGGCCAATGGATTTACCTATGTGGAGTATTACCTCAGCCGGGGTATGCGAATCGATGACTTTGCCCCGAACCTTTCTTTCTTCTTCAGTAATGGTATGGATCCCGAATACAGTGTGATTGGTCGCGTAGCCCGTAGAATATGGGCAAAAGCCATGAAATACAAATACAAGGCCAATAAGCGCAGTCAGATGCTGAAGTACCATATCCAGACTTCCGGACGGAGTCTGCATGCACAGGAAATCGACTTCAATGATATCCGCACCACGTTACAGGCACTGTATGCGATTTATGACAATTGCAATTCCCTGCATACAAATGCCTATGACGAAGCCATTACCACACCAACCGAAGAAAGTGTGCGGAGGGCCATGGCCATCCAGCTGATTATCAATCGTGAACTGGGCTCTGCGAAAACAGAGAATTTTACACAAGGTTCCTTTGCCCTGGAAGAAATGACCGACCTGGTGGAGGAAGCAGTACTGACCGAATTTGACCGGCTCACCGAAAGGGGAGGAGTACTCGGTGCCATGGAGCGCATGTACCAGCGGAATAAGATCCAGGAAGAAAGTCTGTTTTATGAACACCAGAAACATACCGGTGAATTGCCCCTGATTGGCGTGAATACCTTTCTCAATAAGAAAGGGAGTCCTACTATTATTCCGGGAGAAGTCATCCGCAGTACCACCGAAGAAAAAGAACAACAGATCACTAACCTCCGGGCCTTCTGGAACAGGAATGAAACGAAATCAGCCGGAATGCTGAAACGCCTGCAAACGGTGGCGATCAATAACGGGAATCTCTTTGAAGAACTCATGGAAACCGCTAAGTATTGTTCACTGGGACAAATCACCCGGGCACTGTATGAGGTAGGGGGGCAGTACAGGAGGAACATGTAGGGAGAAAGTGAGTGGTCAATGGTGAATGGTGAGTGGGGGAGACAACTCTTCTAAGGAGGTGTATTTCCCACTCACCATTCACTACTCACCACTCACTATTTACTATTCGCTATCCGCAATCTTCTTCCCCGTATTATCAATCAAAATCCATTTTCCGGATAACATCACCCGGGCTGCTCCGTTGTCGAATGTACCGGCGAAATTGTATTTGAAAGGAATGAGGTCTTTTCCTTTATTGTCAATATAACCCCAAACACCTTTTCTGTTTACGGCGGCGAGTCCTTCTGAGAAGTTAGAAGCACCTTCGTAAATCATCGGGATGGCAACCTTGCCGGTCGTGTCAATGAATCCGTAATCATTGCCATTGCTTACCACGGCGAAACTGGAATGGAAGGACATGGCTTCCATATATTTTGGTTCAACAAAAGTCTTTCCAGTGCTGTCGATATAGCCCCATTTGCCATTTATTTTTACAGCCGCAAAACCTTCTGAGAATGTCAGGGCATCATCATAAATCAGGGGTACGACCAGTTTTCCGTCTTTATCAACAAAACCGTGTTTATCACCCTTTCCTACAAGGGATAAGCCACAAATACAATCATCCACATGGTCGTATTGTTTGGTCCAGGCCTGTCCGTAACCTGCCAGGGTAAAGATCAGGGCGCTGAGAAGGAAACTATATTTCATAACAGAATGTTTAGGTAAATGAAATGTTTGCAGGTACTAAGCTACTCCCACAACTGCCGGGTTACTATGACAATAGGCAGCATCAGGGGTGATTTTAATTAAAAACGGGCCCAAACCCGCTACGGCGGCTCTTTTTAAGTAACTTTGCATCTTTCTAAAACTGAATACATTGCGTTTTACTGAGTTTAATTTTTCCCCCGAAGTACTGGAAGGAATCGAAGCATCCAACTATGAAAATGCCACTCCTGTACAGGAACAGGTGATTCCGCCAATTATGGCGGGCAAAGATGTGATTGCCTCCGCTCAGACCGGAACCGGGAAGACGGCGGCTTTTTTATTGCCCGTTATGAATCATTTATTGAATAATCATGTCGACGGCCAGGTAGGGGCCCTGATTATTGTACCTACCCGCGAATTGGCGATCCAGATTTCCCAGCATATTGAAGGTCTTTCCTATTTCACCCACCTCAGCTCGATTGCGATCTATGGGGGGAATGATGCCCAGAATTTTGTGGCGGAGAAAAAAGCCCTTCAGATGGGAGCTGATATTATCGTTTGCACCCCCGGCCGGATGATCGCCCACCTGAATATGGGTTATGTGAACATGAAAGGACTGCAGTTTCTCATCCTCGATGAGGCAGACCGTATGCTTGATATGGGCTTCCAGGATGATATCAATAAAATCATCAAGACCTTGCCAGCCAAACGGCAGAACCTGCTCTTTTCAGCCACCATGCCTCCCAAGATCCGACAGCTGGCCCGGCAGATCCTGCATGAACCGGTTGAGATCAATATCGCCATCTCCAAACCACCGGAGAAAATTATTCAGAAAGCCTATGTGGTATACGAACCGCAGAAAATGCCGCTTATAAAGAAATTGCTTCGTGAGATCCCATATAAAAATGCACTTATTTTCTGCAGCCGTAAACAAACGGTGAAAGAAGTGAGAAGGGAATTGAAACAGGCCGGATTCAGTATTGAAGAAATTCACAGCGACCTGGAACAATCCCAACGGGAATCTGTGCTTGGCGCTTTTGCCAGTGGACGAATTCCCCTGATGGTGGCCACCGATATTCTGAGCCGCGGTATTGATATCGATACCATCGACCTCGTGATCAACTGGGATGTACCCGGCGACGGAGAAGATTATGTACACCGGATTGGTCGTACCGCCCGCGCTGAAGCCGATGGAGCGGCCTTTACCCTGATCGGGGATAAAGAGCAAGGTAAGTTTGCCGCCATTGAACGCTTACTGGAAAAAGAAGTCGAAAAAGCGCAGGTCCCAGCCGAACTGGGCGAAACCCCAGAATACAACCCCCGTGCCCGCAACCACCAGGGTCAACACGGCGACCGCAGAGGCGGACATCCGAAGAAGAAGTTTTTCCGGAACGGACCGGGTAGGAGTCGGTAGTTAGTAGTTGGTAGTCAACAGCCCCTTCTTAGAAAGATATCCTTGATCCGTGTGAATCTGTGCTATCCGTGGCTTGCCTTTTTGTATTCATTCGTGCCATTTTGTGTCATTTAGTGGCCAACAATAATTGCCGAAGGCAATTCAATCCGTGTTAACCTGCCTGCCGGCAAAGGCAGGTCTGTGCTATCCGTGGCTTGCCTTTCTGTATTTTTTTGTGCACTTTAGTGCATTTCGTGGCCAACCCTTTGCCGCAGGCAAACCCAGAATAGCTGGCTCATTAAATAAACTCTTTTAAACTATATGAAGCCTTACTTATTCATATTAATTACCCTCGTCGGCATGACCGCCTTTTACGGATGCAAGTCTGGCAAGTATGCGGCCACCAACAAAGCTTATAAAAAACAGGTTAAGGAATTTGCCAAAGTAATCCGCGCGTATCCATTGAAGGATTCAGCCGGATTGAACTACGCGGACTGGGTGGGTACCACCAACCTCTCCCTGCGTAAACCCAATTTTGTGGTGATCCACCATACCGCACAAAACAGTTGTGAACAGACCCTCAAAACCTTTACCCAGACCAGGACACCCGTCAGTTCGCATTATGTCATCTGCCGTGACGGAACGGTGCATCATATGCTCAATGACCTGCTGCGCGGGCATCATGCCGGCGTAAGCAAATGGGGAAATACCATTGATCTGAATTCTTCCAGTGTTGGTATAGAAATCGACAACAACGGCTCAGAGCCTTTCACCGATCCACAGATCGCTTCTTTACTCACCCTGCTCGACCGGTTGAAAAAAGCCTATACCATACCCACCGCCAATTTTATCGGGCATGCGGATATAGCACCCGGACGTAAAGTGGATCCCAGCCGTTATTTCCCCTGGCAGAAATTATCACAGCAGGGATTTGGTTACTGGTATGATACTACTTCAGTGCAAGTGCCTGCAGGCTTTGATCCATTGCTGGCCCTGCGGGTCATCGGCTATGATATTAAAAACGAAAAAAACGCGATCCAGTCCTATAAGATTCACTTCAGCCCGAAGGATACTACGAAGACCATTCAGGAGGCCGACCGGAAGATTCTTTATGACCTCATGAAAAAATATCAGTAAAGCAGAAAGGGCTTTATTCGTTCTTCCCAATGGGCAATGTCCGCTGCAGCAATGAGCAGCTCCCCGCTTTCAATTTTTTGAAAAGCATCCTTTACACCCGTGAGCCGGTCCAGGTGACCTGTTCCGGTTGGGTTGGCAACGGTTATGTATAGCCTTTCTTTCAGCTCGGCCGGGTATGATTTTTTTAATAACTGTAATAATCTCAGTCCGGTCTGTACCGGATGGAACAAGTCTTCATCTGTTACTGTAAGGCGTATCCCCTGGCAGCGCTCGCCGGCATAAAGTCCCCATTCGGGTATATAAGATACTGGCGTGACCTTTATTCCATGAAAATCCTGTGCATTAAAAAGGGGGGTCAACTTCACTGAATCAATCCAGGGTGCCCCGCATATTTTAAAATCATCGTCAGTGCCACGTCCCTCGTTCATATTGACGCCTTCCAGAAAGCAGGTAGCCGGGTAAAGGGCAATGGTTGCTGTATCCCGAATAGCCGGGGAAGTGGGAACAAATAACCAGCCTGATTGGTCAATCGATTGCTGCCGGTCCCAGTGCTGCACCTTTATAATTTCAAGATCAAGCGCAGGCACCCGGGTGGTTTTGAAATACAAGGCCAGTTCACCCAATGTACAACTATGTCTTACGGGTATATTCCAACGGCCGATAAAGGACGCACAGTTTTCTTCATCCAGCATCGGCCCTTCGGTCTTTTGCAGATCACCGCTTAAAGGATTGGGCCTGTCTAATACAAGTAACTTTTTGCCGGCAGCAGCACAAGCTTCCATCACATGTGTGAGTGTCCACAGATAGGTATAGAACCGGCAGCCGGCATCCGGAATATCAAATAAGACAAGATCAATGCCTGACAGTTCTTCGGCAGATGGCCGGAAATGATCACCGTATAAACTGATGACGGGTAACCCTGTTGCTGTATCAGTTCCGTCAGTCTGGGCGGCTCCGTCTGCTCCTTTAGCGGTCAGGCCATGCTCAGGAGAAAATAAAAGCACCAGGTTAAATCCTGCTTGCTGTAAAGCCACCCGGCTAAACATTCCTCCTGAAGTGCTGGCTGCATTATTGGTCACCAGGGCCAGTTTTTTACCAGTCCATTTTTCAACCTGCTTCAGTAGCACATCAACGCCAAACAAAAGTTTATCCATG
>DAORKK010000157.1:0-7884 GCA_035439525.1 Chitinophagaceae bacterium | reverse complement strand
TTTTCTTTCATCATTTCCCGGATGCTGCTGGCAATACCTTCCGCATCATAACCACATTCACGGATCAGCTCTTTTGGGGTGCCATGCTCAACCAGCCGGTCGGGAATGCCCAGGATCCGCACTTCGTTTTTATAACCATGGCGGTTCATAAATTCCAGGATCGCACTGCCAAAGCCCCCTTCAACAGTACCATCTTCCACTGTCAGCAGCTTTTCATAACGCTGGCAGGCTTCATGCAGAAGTGCTTCATCCAGTGGTTTGGCAAACCGCATATCATAATGACCCGGATTCAATCCGTCGTTTTTCAGGTCACGTATGGCCGCCGCGGCAAAATTACCGGGATGACCAAAGGAAAGAACCGCGATATCCTGTCCGTCCCGGAGTTTACGTCCCTTGCCGATTTCAATTTCTTTCATCGGGGTCTTCCAGTCCGGCATCATGCCTTCGCCTCGGGGGTAACGGATCACCACGGGTAGTTTGGTGGATTCCAGCTGGGCCGTATACATCAGGTTACGCAGTTCACTTTCATTCATGGGTGAACAGATCACCAGGTTGGGAATACAACGGAAATAAGCAATATCATAACAGCCGTGATGGGTGGGGCCATCATCGCCTACCAGTCCGGCGCGGTCAAGACAAAAGACAACCGGTAATTTCTGGATCGCCACATCATGTACCACGGAATCGAAAGCCCGCTGCATGAAAGAAGAATAGATATTACAGAAGACTTTGAGTCCCTGGGTCGCCATACCGGCACTGAGGGTCACGGCATGCTGCTCGGCAATACCCACATCGAATGCGCGGTCCGGCATTTTCTCCATCATGAATTTCAGGGAAGAACCGGAAGGCATGGCGGGGGTGATGCCGAATATTTTATCATTTTGTTCCGCCAGCTCGATCATGGTATGACCAAATACATCCTGGTATTTGGGTGGCTGGGGAATATCAAATTTCTTTTTCTGGATTTCACCTGTCAGCTTATCAAACAAACCGGGTGCATGCCACTTGGTCTGATCCTGTTCGGCGAGTGCATAGCCTTTACCCTTGGTGGTGATCACGTGCAGGATCTTGGGTCCGGGTATTTCACGCAGATCGCGGAGGGTATCCACCAGCTTGGCTACATTATGGCCGTCGATCGGGCCAAAATAGCGCAGGTTCAGGGCTTCAAAGAGATTGGCACTGCTGCTGACCATCCCCTTCATCCCCTCAATCAGTTTATGGGCCATGGCGCGGGAGAAATTTTTACCCACGGGCAATTTTCCCATCAGTTTCCACACATCGTCTTTCACTTTATTATACGTGGGAGAGGTGGAGATATCAGTGAGGTATTCTTTCAGCGCACCCACATTCGGGTCGATGCCAATCCCGTTATCATTCAGGATGATCAGCATATCGGAGTCCGCGACACCCGCATGGTTCATGCCTTCGAAAGCCAGACCGGCGGTCATGGAACCATCCCCGATCACGGCAACTACTTTACGGTCTTTTTCGCCTTTGTATTTAGCCGCCATGGCCATACCCAGGGCTGCGGAAATAGACGTGGAGGAATGCCCTACCCCGAATGTATCATATTCACTTTCGCTTCTTTTGGGAAAACCGCTCAGTCCTTTGTATTTACGGTTACTGGGAAAATTGTCCCGGCGACCGGTCAGAATCTTATGGCCGTAAGCCTGATGACCTACGTCCCAGACCAACTGGTCATACGGCGTATGGTAAACATAATGCAGGGCCGTGGTCAGTTCCACCACACCCAGACTGGCGCCAAAATGGCCGCCATGGACACTGACCACATCAATGATATATTGACGCAACTCATCGCAGAGCTGGTGAAGTTTTTCCCGGGGCAGCTTTTTTAAGTCATCCGGAGAATCAATGGTTTGTAACAGAGGGCCAGGAGTGATTTGCATGGGTTCACATTTGGTGCTGTAAAAGTACTCTTTTCCTTCAGATCGTCATAATGGCCGTTTGAGGGAAAAGCTGTTTAACAATATTTTGCCTGAAAGGTTTACCCGGTTAAACGGGTTTTTCCGGTCCACTTACAGGCATTATGCACCACTGATATATTAATTCAGGTCATAAAGTGATCGTTTTCTTTAGATTTGTAGCAAATGTGGTTTGCTAATTCAAGGTACTGGTTATTTCAGGCAGTAGGCTGGGGCGGGTTTACCCTGATCAGTATCTTCTTTGCCTATTCCTTTGATCAGCTCAATACGAGTGAGCAGCTGACCCAGGTATTTGGCCGCCTCGGGATATTTGTGATCCTGGGGATCATGCTTAGTCACCTCATGCGCTCCCTGATCCTGAATGTGGATCTGCTGCAGAAAAAACTTGAACGCCAGTTTTTATATTTCCTCCTCATCACCCTTTTGTTTTCCGTGATCGGTTCATTGATCTATATGCAGGTATTGCAGCATTTCAACCTGCTCAATAAACGCGAACATGAATTCCTGGACAATAAAGTACTGCTGATTGCCAGCGGGGTTTTTAACTTCTTTGTGTATTTCTTTATCTGGAACCTTATTTACTTCATTTATCATTATGTGACCAAGAGCCGGAAACAGCAACTGGATACTTTACGGCTGGAGTCGATGGTAAAGGAACTGGAACTGAAAACCATCAAGGCCCATATTAACCCCCATTTTATTTTTAACTCACTCAACAGTATCCGCGCCCTCGTGGATGAAAATCCGCAGCGGGCACGCAATGCGGTGACCGAACTCAGCAATATTCTGCGCAGCAGTATGCAGACGGAGCAGCTGGAGACGGTGCCGCTGGAACGGGAACTGGGGATTATTAAGGATTATCTTGCGTTGGAGAATATGCGGTTTGAAGACCGGCTTAAAGTAGAGTATGATATTGATGAGGACACATTGAATCAGCCGGTGCCGCCCATGATGTTACAAACATTGGTGGAGAATGCCATCAAACATGGAATCAGTAAGCAGATCAATGGCGGATTGGTAAAAGTGATCTCAGCCTTTAAGGGAGATTATCATGAATTGGTGGTGCAGAATACCGGTCAGCTGGATGGCCGGCAGCCAACGGAAGAAGGGTTTGGGTTGTCCAGTACCACCAATAGGCTCAGTCTGCTTTATGGTCAGAAAGCCAGTTTTGAAATAAAACAGATCAACGGATCCCTGGTGGAAGCCAGGGTGCAGATTCCCGTACAAGTATAAAACGATTTTAACGCCACCCCAAAACAGTATTTCATGAAAGCAATAATCATCGATGACGAACGGCTTGCGCGTCTTGAATTAAGAAAAATGCTTCTGGAATTTCCGGAAGTGGAAGTAATTGATGAAGCGGTAAATGCGGAGGATGCGCTGGCAAAGATCGAAGCCCTGCAGCCGGATTTGATTTTCCTTGATATTCAGATGCCTGGCAAAACCGGATTTGATATGCTGGCCGAGCTCGACAAGGCACCGCAGGTGATCTTCACCACGGCCCACCATGAATTTGCCTTGAAGGCCTTTGAAGTAAATGCGCTGGATTACCTGATGAAACCCGTGGAGCCCAAGCGGCTGGCCGATGCGATACAGAAACTGCAGCAGTCGGAGGGCAGGGAGCAGCGTGGCGAAACCGAATTTGTCAATAACAGTATCCTGTCTGAGCATGACCAGGTATTTGTAAAAGACGGGGAGCGTTGCTGGTTTGTCAAGCTCAGTGAGATCCGCCTGTTTGAAAGTGTGGGTAATTATGCCAAAGTTTATTTTGGTGCCAACAAGCCCCTGATCTTAAAATCCCTCAATGCCCTTGAGGAAAGGCTGGATGAAAAAGTATTTTTCCGGGCCAACCGCAAGCATATCGTCAACCTCCGCATGATCGATAAAATCGAGCCCTATTTTAACGGCGGATTATTACTCGACCTGAAAGGCGGTGAGAAAATAGAAGTGAGCCGGCGGCAGACGGTGAAGTTTAAGGAGATGATGAGCCTCTGAGCTAGTTCGTAGTTAGTAGTCGGTAGTTAGTAGTCTCGTGTTAAGGTTAGAGGTCTAAAGGTAGTTGGAGGTTGGAGGTTCGAGGTTGGAGGTTTCGTGATGAGGGAAGATGTCTACATGATGCAAGAGAATCATGGAATCGATATGTAAAAAGCCCGTAGGGCTGAAATGATTATAGCAAGAAGCAGATCACGATTATGCAAATTGAAAACCCCGACGGGGTGGCATGATTATAAAAAACATAATACAGAACAAAAACCAAATGATAAAAAAATCCATTGCAATAATCCTGTTCACCACATCAGGATTATCCCTCGCCGCACAGAAAGGCTTTGATATTATCAATGTTAAAGAAGTCGAACGGATCGAAAAGACCCTCGCCTCCGATGACATGCGCGGTCGCCGGACCTTCACCCCGGATATTGATAAAGCCGCTGATTTTATCGCGTCGGAATTCAACGCCATTGGTCTTGGAACAATGAATAATACCGGCAGCTATCGCCAGGAATTTGCCATGGTGCGTCCTAAATTTATCAGCGCCACTGCCACATTGGATGGACAGGCTGTTGAACAGAAATCGGTGATCGTGATCACCTGTCAGCCGCAACTGAAGATTGATCAGACTTCAGGTTATGAAACTGCTTTTATTAAAACCGGTGCGAACCTTCAGACCGAAGCCCGTAAATATGCCCGGGGGAATAAGAATATGATCGTATGGGTGGAGAAAAGCTTTGCCAATAGTTTCGGCAACCTGGCCCGCCTGAAATCATCCATGTTCAAAACACCAACTTCTGTGGTGTTTGTATTAACAGATACAGCTCCGGCAGCTTATACGATTGAAGCGGTGCATGAAATCATCGAACAAAAAATGGCGAATGTGGTTGGGGTGATTCCCGGCAAAAGCAAGGTGAATGAATTCGTAGTCTTCTCTGGTCACTATGATCACCTGGGGGTAGGTAAACCCGTGGATGGCGATTCGATTTACAATGGTGCCAATGATGATGCGGCGGGTACAACGGCTGTCATCATGCTTGCCAAATATTTTAAGAAGCTGGGCAACAATGAACGCACCCTGGTCTTCGCCGCTTTTACTGCGGAGGAAGTAGGTGGCTTCGGATCCCAGTATTTCTCCCGTCAGCTTGATGCAGATAAAGTGATAGCCATGTTCAATATTGAAATGATCGGCACCGAAAGCAAGTGGGGAAAGAACTCCGCGTATATCACCGGATATGAGAAGACAAATATGGGAGAGATCCTCGCGAAGGACCTGCAGGGTACAGTCTTCACTTTTTATCCGGACCCTTATCCCACGCAACAATTGTTCTACCGCTCCGATAATGCCACCCTGGCCCGCCTGGGTGTACCCGCCCATACCATCTCAACTTCCAAAATGGATGTGGAACCCCATTACCACAAACTCACTGACCATATTGAAACACTCGACATGGCAAACATGACCGAAGTGATCAAAGCCATTGCATTGAGTTCAAGAAGCATAATTGCCGGGAAGGAAACGCCGACGAGGGTGAAGGTGGATGAACTGAGATAAGCGTTGGAGGTTGGAAGTTGGGGGTTGGAGGTTCGAAGTTGGAGGTTGGAGGTTTCGTGATGAGGGAAAAAACATTTCGATAGGGTTCTTTCTGCTATCAGATAATAGGCCCGACTTGACCTCCGAAGCAACAGCGAAGGAGGAAGGGCTGAAATGATTATAGAATAAAGAAGCGAAGGATCCTGTAATCTGAAAACCCTGAAGGGGTGATATGATTATACCATTTTGAACGGAATAGACGAACATAACTTAGATCAAAACTGAATGTCCGGCCTTATCAACCTTTTACCCTTTCAACCAGTCAACCTGTTACCACCGGCACACTGTGCACCGCATCACTCATCTCCTTAATCAGACTGGCATCTTTCTCAATCGCATTTCCTACTACAATCACATCCGCACCGGCCTTGCAATTCAGGTAGGCTTTCTCCGGCTGGAGTATGCCACCACCAACAATGAGGGGCACTTCAATATGATCGGCCACTGCCTTGATCATGCTTTCGGTGATCGGACGCTTGGCACCGCTGCCGGCATCCATATAGATGAGCTTCATGCCCAGCATTTCGCCGGCCATGGCGGTACACATGGCAATTTCATTTTTATCCGCAGGCACAGGGGCCGCATTGCTTATATAGGAAACGGTTGTGGGCGCACCGCCATCTACAACTATGTAACCGGTCGGCATGATCTCCAGTCCGCTCTTTCTGACAAAGGGAGCTGATACCACATGCTGTCCGATCAGCAATTCCGGGTTACGGCCGGATATAAGGGATAAGTATAATAAAGCATCGGCGTACTTGCTTACCTGGGAAGGACTGCCGGGAAACAGGATAACGGGTATATCACAGCTTTTTTTGATCTGTTGTACACATTCATCCAGGTGATTGGAGATCACCAGGCTGCCGCCCACCAACAGGTAGTCCACTTTAGCATCCAGGGAACGCTGCACCAGCTCCTCCAGCAGGGCCGGATTGACCTTATCGGGGTCAATCAGCACCGCAAAAGACTTCTTCCCCTGCTTCTTTTTTTCGGCCAGTGTATGATAAATCGGCATTTTCATCCGGAACCGGTTGATTTAGGCAAAAATGCGAAAAATAGTTGGGTTTGAGGCAGGTAGAGGGGAGCTAATTTTAAGGAATCAACAGGTTCCCGTGCGATTGAAGCACGGGCCCTGTCTGACAATTCCGGAACCGGGGAGACCTCTTTTTGCAGAAAACAGGTCAGGCGGCTTTCCGGCAGGGATTGAATGATTTATAAACACCGGCGGTTACTTTTTTATGACGGAAACATGATGTTTTTGTTAATTTTCATTGGTGAAATCCGGCATTTTAAAACGAATTTTCTGACTTAAAAACAGGGTTAAATTTTTATTAATAGAAGCAGCCGAATTTTCCAAAAAAACTTTGCCATAAAAAAAGGGGGTATTGTGAAAAAATCAGGAAACTCAGTACTGGTAAGCCTTTCGGGATTTTACGAAGCTATTTTCCACACAATGTTTATAAATGGAGGTTTGAACTTCCTCGTAATAAAAATACTTTCGTAATCAACCTCCCGCCAGGGATGTTGAGATTGTAATCAGGACCAAAACCCAATAAATTCTTTCGAGTTATGGCAAATAAGAAGCAGGCATCCGCCCCAAGCGGTTTGCAGTTTAGTCGTCGCTTCACAAAAGAGGAAGTAAGTGTATATGACATGTTCGAGTACGATTACCGGACATCCATTATCCGCAATCCTTCCGGTGAAGTGGTTTTTGAAATGACCAATGTGGAGGTTCCCAAGCAGTGGAGCCAGATTGCCACAGACATTTTAGCCCAAAAATATTTTCGTAAAGCAGGTGTACCCCAACCCGATGGCACATTGGGTCGCGAAACCTCCGCCAAACAAGTGGCTCACCGTATGGCCAATTGCTGGCGTGTATGGGGCGAACGCTATGGATACTTCGCCTCAGAGAAGGATGCGCAGGTATTCTATGAAGAGTTAGTCTATTCTATCCTGAACCAGATGTGTGTGCCCAACAGCCCGCAATGGTTCAATACCGGTTTATATGAAAGCTATGGTATTGCTGGTAAACCGCAAGGTCACTATTATGTAGACGCAGTGGATGGTGTGCTGAAGAAGTCTCAGAACGCTTACGAGCGTCCTCAGCCGCACGCCTGCTTTATCCTGAGTGTTGATGATGACCTGGTGAATGAAGGCGGTATCATGGACCTGTGGGTGCGTGAGGCCCGTATCTTCAAATACGGTTCCGGCGTAGGAACCAACTATTCCAATCTCCGTGGCGAAGGCGAGAAGCTGAGCGGTGGTGGTAGTTCCTCAGGACTGATGAGTTTCCTTAAAATCGGTGACCGTGCTGCGGGTGCTATAAAGTCGGGTGGTACGACCCGCCGGGCCGCTAAA
>DAORKK010000156.1:5150-7921 GCA_035439525.1 Chitinophagaceae bacterium | reverse complement strand
ATCACCAATTTCCAGGATCTCTCGTATAATATCAATCTGCCTGCGGGCCGGGCCGGCAACTTCACCCTGTTTGGTTTCAATGGCCGCAGTGATCAGTTCTATGAAGCCGATAAAGATTCCAGTAAATGGGAAAGCCGTTCCGACCGTTACTCCTTTAATTTCTTTTCACATGCCTCCATGAACGGGATGACGCATACGATCAAGGGTAACAAATGGAACCTGAAGACCGGCATTGGTCTGTCCAGCACCCGCACCGGATTTAAAGAACAGATGTACCAGGATGATCTCACCAAGATTCCCACCTGGCTCGATCAATATAATACCCGTAAATGGGTGCTGAACAGTACGATCAATTATAAATTCAGCAAGCAGTTATTACTCCGTGCCGGTATCATTGGTACGCTGGTAAAATATAATGTCAACCAATCCCTTCCGGAACATGATGGTGACCCACTTGAAGTACGGGTGAATACAAGTGGCAACAGTTCGATGCAACAGGCATTTGCACAGGCACAGTATCGTCCGTCGGATAAGTTTACCGTTCAAGCCGGTATGCATTACCTGCGGGTGGCGCATAATAACAGTAATGCTGCTGAGCCCCGTGCATCCCTGAAGTGGAATATCAATAAGCGGAGTGGATTAGCGTTTGGTTATGGTTTACATAGCCAGGCGCAGACCTGGGGATTGTATTTTGTACAGCAGGAACAGCCCGATGGTTCAATAGTACTGCCCAATAAAAACCTCGGACTCACGCGTGCCCATCATTATGTGTTGTCGTACAATTACCGGCTGGCCCCCAATCTGCAGGTGAAGGCGGAACTCTATTACCAGGACCTGTTCAATGTACCCGTGTCGGTATATGACAGCAGTACTTTATCTGCCCTCAATATTGAGTTCAATTACCTCAGTGATCCCATGATCAATAAAGGGAAGGGCCGCAACCAGGGACTGGAAATTTCCATTGAGCGTTACCTGCACCATGATTTCTACCTGACACTCACCAATTCATTTTACCAGTCAAAGTATAAAGCACTGGATGGAGTGGAGCGCAATACCCGTTTCAATGGCAATCATATCAGCACCCTGATCGCCGGAAAGGATTTTGTGAATGAGCGCAAATCAAAAACAATCGGGCTGCATATCAAGACTATTTATGCCGGTGGTTTACGCAATACACCGATTGATGCAGCCGCTTCTTCAGCAGCCGGTTATGCCGTCTTCCTGGAAAAGCAGGCATTCACCCTGCAGAACCCGGATTATTTCCGGACGGATATCCGCGCCAGTATCAAGTGGAACCGGAGGAAGGTCACCAGTACTTTATCCCTCGATATCCAGAATGTCAGCAACCGGCAGAATGTATTCGCCCAGGGCTGGGATGCCGAAAAAAACAAGATCGTCACGTATTACCAGATGGGCTTACTCCCCATTCTCAATTATAAAATTGAATTCTAATCATTATCATTCTTCGTTAAAAACAACAGTCATGAAAAAAATCAGCTTATCCTTTTTATTAGTCGCCTTAATGGCTTTCTTCTCTTCCTGCGAAAAAGTAGTCGGCGACGGACCGGTCGTGCAGCAAATTATTCCCGTATCCGGATTTTCTAAATTATCCGTCTCGGTTCAGAGTCGTGTGAATTACAGCATCGGGCCAGATTACAGAGTAGAAGTAATGGCCCAGCAGAATATTATTGATATCCTTCGTTTTGAAAAAAGCGGGGAAGAGCTTACAATAAAACTCAAGCCCGGTGTATGGATTAAAAAGAATGAAGAGATCATCGTAAACATTACGGCACCGGATCTGAAAGCAGTCAACCTGAGTGGCTCCGGGAATGTATTAGTCTCCGGTCCGCTTGCCGGCACGAGTCTCGATCTCAAAGTCAGTGGTTCAGGTAACCTGGAAGTCCAGCAGGCCACGCTCACTGACCAGCTCATCGGCAATGTCAGCGGTTCAGGTTCCATCACCGTCTTCACCGGCAGTACCCTCAATGAAAACCTGAAGATCAGCGGCAGTGGCAATATCCAACTCACCGGTGTACAGGCAAGCAAAGCCACTACGGATATCAGTGGTTCAGGAAATATAAAAGTGAAAGTATCACAAACACTCGATGCACATATTTCTGGCAGCGGGTCAGTGTATTATCTGGGGAGCCCGGTGGTGAGTAGTCATGTGTCGGGATCGGGCGGTGTAAGGCAGCTGTAGGGATACCTCTCCCGTTACGTCGACTTCGATACGTCCCGCAAGTATTATTACTCTTGCCCTGTAATAATACTTTTGCGGGACTACTCCCCGCATATGGCGGGACAGGCAGTCTGACACGATCATTTCGCTTCGAATGATTAAAAGCGGGAAGACCCTAGCCCCGAAGGGGTGACATAATTATAGCACGGAAATGAGAAAAGGCCCACAGAGCCCCGCCTCGTCCACCGTAGCTTTAGCGGAGGCGGAAGTGGTGACACAATTGTAGAAAGAAAAACAACAAAGAACATCACAACCCCTTCGGGGTTGAACGATTAATAGCCCCGGGTGTCAACCCGGGGTTTGGCGTCCCCATGATTCCTGGAACCCCGTAGGGGTGACATTATTGTAGTAAAAGAAAAGTGAAAACAAATAAATAAGAAACCCCGAAGGGGTGGCATTATTATCTTACGCCCTGCATCTATAAACCTCACCCCCTACCCCCTCTCCCTGCCTACCGGACAGGCAGGCTTTAGGAGAGGGGGACGGTGATCCCGTAAACCCCGGGGCCGCTATTCTTTGAACCCTTTCAATT
>DAORKK010000156.1:0-5050 GCA_035439525.1 Chitinophagaceae bacterium | reverse complement strand
CCCTCCCCATGATCGAAATCATTGCTCCCCACCCCCTCCCCATACTACCTTAGCAGACAGACCAATGCTCTTCCACATGAAAACAAAACTGCTTGTCCTGCTGGGACTGGTCCTGGCTACTCCTTTATTTGCCCAAAACACCCGCGAGATCATTACTATCCGTTATCTCACCAAGGCCCTGATCCGGATGGGAGAACCCGGAATAGCCAAACGACTCAGTGAAGATTACTACAAGAATAAAACGGTAAAATTTACTTTCATTAAATCCGCTGACGGCAATGCCGAAACCGGTACCGGACTGAAGGGAAAGAATTATATAAACCTGTCGGATAATATGCTCGCCGCGGCGGATATGGATAAACTGCTGAAGGAGCGGCCTTACGGACAAAGCTCCAACCTGATCGGGGATGCACTGACCGTTGTGCATGAGTATGTGCATATGGACCAGACCGTACCAATGAACTATCCGCGCTGGGAAGATCCGGCCTGGCAGAAAACCGATAAGACCCTCAACAACTGGGTAAAGAAAATAGAAGCGGAATACAAGGCGGTGCGCAACAGTCCTGAATCAAAAGAAAAAACGGCGAAGCTCACTGAGCTCACGGATATCATTAAAAAGCTGCAGTCTGAAGCGGTGAGTGTGCGCAACTCGATCAATGCGAATGTGAAAAACAAATCCCTTTCGCCCAACCAGCGCTGGCTGATCGATGATACCGATAAGCGCTTAGCCGCCCTGGTTGAATCACAGAAAAAATATGTGGCGGTGGGTAAAATGGTTCCGGAAAGTCCGTCTGCCAAAAAAGACAAAGGCTATTGGGAGATCGTGAGTGTACAGGCTTTTGATAAACTCAATCCCGGGGATAAAAACTACAGTCTCAGTGCCGGCGATGGAACCCTGAAAACCAATTGGACGCAGAACAATGATGTGTTTAATATCACCGCCACTTATACCGTACCGCCGAAGAAGATTTATCCATCAGATAAGATTCCCGTCACCATGAGTGTGTCGGTCACGAACAGTGGTGACCAGTATTCCGGCAATGGAGACTTTGCCCTCTTCTTCGACAAACCGGATATCGATCCCGGATTTGTCAGTGCCC
Source organism: Chitinophagaceae bacterium (assembly GCA_035439525.1). Lineage (GTDB taxonomy): Bacteria > Bacteroidota > Bacteroidia > Chitinophagales > Chitinophagaceae > JJ008. Next base: position 3,950 of record DAORKK010000156.1, on the reverse strand, counting down.
CGATCTCCCTCACCGGGGACAAAGGGATCAATGGTTATATCAGTTTCTCTCATAAACCCGGCAGCACGCCCAGTCCTGCTTCCACGATGAATGTATTTATCAATGGCGCCAGTCTCCCCACCGGCACCAAGGGTGCAAAGATTGCGTTGATTGCATCGCTGTATAATGGACGGATTGCAGGGTATAAATATGTGTATGAGTGGAGAGATAGCTGGTAAAAAACAAGTTTCCTCGCATCCCTCGAAATCTGAACGGGTGTCTGTTGTTAGCTGTTAGGTGTTAGGAAACAGCCCTTTCTAACAGCTAATACTGCAAGGCACGTCAGCGTACCTCGTACCTCGTACTTCGTACTTGCTTCCTCGTACTTAATTTTAGGTATTTCCCTCCTCCCTTTCCTTTCCCAATTTAGCACCGTAAATATTCCATTTCATTTTCAAACACTGAGTCATGAAATTTAACCTGAACATTTATGTGTGTATTTTATTGATTAGTCTGTTTGTATCCTGCAGTAAGGAAAAGGCGGATGATACCAATAATGGCGGAAGCAACAAGCTCCAGGCTTTCTGGAAGGGCAGTACGTCCCCGATGCAGACTTCATCCGCTTATGCGGTGGGTGTGCTGTTGAAGCAAAACGGTGCGGCACGGGCTTTCCGTTTTTATGGGAGCAGTATATTTCCTTCCGACACCAGCCTCTCCACAATTTTAAAAACCAATGGCAGTTACCTGCTTACCAGCGACAGCCTGATCATTACCTGCAATAGTGGCGGTGCCGTATTTGTATACCGTGCTGCCGCAACCTCCGACACCAGTGCCCTGCAGGGCAAACTCAGTTATGGTGAGAGCGGCGGATTGGTGTTTAATAATCTTACGGTTAATATGAGTAAATAAGGGTACGATACATCACCTCCTCCTGCTTAATACAGACGAGGCCCGAAGCTTCGTTGACCGGTATCGCATGCATTTTATTGCGTCGCTGAAAGCGACAACATACAGCCACACAGCTGAAAGCTGTCCGGGCCCGCTATTTCCATCCCGTTAAAAACCGCATTTACAAAATCATTCTTAACACATAAACAGCACCATGAAAACTTTTTCATATCTCCTCTTGTTCGGTCTGATTTTTATCGCCCTTATTTACCAACGTCATCAAATAATCTGTGAATTAGGGGCATAGACCCGGCTGAAGGTTGTCCGCCGTTTATAAACCGCGGAGGACGCAGAGAGCGCAGAGAAATAAAGAGACTCCCCGCTTTATGTTTCGTACTTCGTACTTCGTACCTCGTACTTATTCCTAAATGCCCGGAAAAACCCAAATTCAACAAACCCAACATTACTTACACCCTGGTGCCGGTATCTCCTTATACGGTTCTGTATAACATCTTCCTGCATAATACAGCAGATTCACAGCTTCCAGCAACAACCGGGTCGCATCTTCTTTACCGCAGGAAGCATAAGCGCTCTGGTGGTAGATGGAACTCAGTATCGCCCAATGATGCGCCACCGAAAGATTTTCGATCACATTGCGCATCCATTGCATGATGCCCGAGGCTTCCACATAGTTGGTATTATCAGGAAGGTTATTACTACCGGTGTTCAGCCAGGTAATCATTTTTTGTACGGTATCAAAAGCATTCCGGGCCGCCAGGTGAAAGTTGATTGCTGTAGCCGGATAGGCACCGGACTTGCCGTATTTGTCTACGTCCTGCTGGCCCAGCTTTACCAGTTTATCCAGTTTGCCCAGGTAAATTTTCAACTGTGACTGGGTAAGCAGCTCACAGGCCTTCCCTTCGGGGAGACGGATGGCGTATTGGGCGTTGCCCGTATTGCTCAGTGAGGCAAGGAGGGCGAGAAATACAATGATTTTTTTCATGTTGATTATTTTTAAATGGAATATTTAGAACTTTCAGTTTTCTATCCTGGTTGACAACCTCGTGTGGGAAGGCTAGAAGCGAGAAACTAGAAGCGAGAAGGGAACAGCCCCTACTGAGAAAGCATTACCTCAATACTCGCAGTTTCTCTTTACCTTTCCCCAACCCCCTTTACCGCTTTCAATGATGTCTTTTCAACTATAAACGACCGTCTGTGGACTGTCGACTGTCGACTGTCGACCGTTGACTGCCTCACCCGACTTTCTTCAACACCAAATAAAACTCCATAAACCCCTTCTTCACCGGCAGCTTCTTATCATTGTACGATTGCTCCAGTGTTACCGGGATCCGTTGACGGATGATAATTTCCTGTTGCCCTTCTTTAAAGCTGCCTTCCACTATATTCCAGTCACCAAAGACCAGGTAAGTATGGCCCAACCCAAGTTGTTTATTCTCTTTCCGGGTAGTGATATTTTTTTTAGCGGTACTATAAACCGTTTCAATCATGGTTTCCGTTCCTTCCAGCTTATAGTCAACTTTTGGTACGGCAAAACTGTATTTACCCGTCACATGGTCTATCTGCAAATCTGTATTGGAGATAAACCCTTTGATCCAGTTTGTGTCTGAATTATACCGGGAAAACTTTTCCAGCCGACCGGTAATGCCATCTCTTCCCATCATGGCGGTGGGTACGATCACCGTATCAATTTCATCGTGTTTGCTCCAGGCGTTTTTGGTACCACTGCCGATCCAGCTTTCATAGCGCTGTACATTGTTCTTATCGGGCTGGTTGCTGCGGATGGCGCCTCTTACTTCGGTGGGAAACTCCACATACCCTGAATTGGTCCTGTCAACGATCACATGATAGTACACCTTGTTTTTCCCCTTGCCGGTACCAGTACTGTCGTTAAACTGGAGTGTATACACAAACTGTCCCACCCAGCCTTTCTTAATGGCAGGCTTATAAGGGATCTCCGGCATTTTAATATCCGGTAACGGTTTATCCTGTGCGGCTAAAAAGCGCATTGGCAGCACCAGCACAGCGACATAAAAAAGGAAGGTTATAAATGGTTTCATGGTAATGCGTTTAGATGTATACAAATGTTGACTTTATTCCGGGTGGAGACAATCCCGTGAAGGGAGGGTTTGGGTATCCCCTGAAAGAGGGAGCTAGAAGCAAGAAGCTAGAGGCGAGAAGGGGCGTTCTAAGAGAGCTTTTGTTAGGTATGGCTGAGTTTGTAATACCTCGGTACGGTGTCCTCTTAAACCCGAAGGGTTGAAATTATTATAGTAAAAAAAGGTAGAAAATAAATACACAAGAAACCCCGACCTGCCGACCGTAACGAAGTGAAGGTGGGAGGGGTGGCATTATTATCCTTCGATACGACGCAGGTCTCTATGTTGCTGCCCAGTAGATTTTGTTTGGCGTCTACTCCCCGCATGAGGCGGGACAAGCAGGATGACAAAATCATTCAGCCCCGTAGAGATACCTCACCCCAACCCCTCTCCCTGCCTACCGGACAGGCAGGCTTAAGGAGAGGGGCTATGAGCATCCCGTAAAATCGTGGGCGCATTTTACAAACCCCGAAGGGGTGGCATTATTATATGAAACAGATGCCCAACAAAAAACTATTGCTCTTCTAGCCCCGACCTGCCGACCGTAGCCTTTCCTCCTTCACCAAAGGTTACGGAGGATAATAAGCGAAGATGGGATGGGTAATACAATTATAGAATGGAAATAATAAAAGGCCCACAAAGCCCCGAAGGGGTAACACAATTATAGCACGATGATCAGAAAATGCCCACAGAGCCCAGAATGGGTGACACAATTATAACCTGCAAAACAAAACGGCTATCTTACCCCGAAACACTCGCCAAATACAGACGAGGCCCGGAGGCCTCGTTGAGCGTTCACGTGCGCATTTATCTCCGTCGCTGAAAGCGACAGAATAAACCCCCGCAGCAATAAGCTGCGGAGGCCTGAAGGAAATCCGTTCTTTCGGACACCCCCTTCTCGCTTCTAGCTTCTTGCTTCTAGCTTCACCTTCTCCCCAATCACCGGCGTAACAATCGACAAATCCC
>DAORKK010000155.1:0-7977 GCA_035439525.1 Chitinophagaceae bacterium | reverse complement strand
CGATTCAGGGCCAAAGCCAGTAAAGCAGCCATGGCCCAGAGTATTATGAAGAAACTGGACAAACTCGACCGGATCGAAGAAGCTGAGATCGAACGACCGGATATCCGGATCAACTTCAGGGTGGACAAACAACCGGGTAAAGTGCTGGTCGAATTGCATAATGTATCCAAAGCCTTCGGGGATAATGTGATTATAGAAAACAGCTCTGTTGAAATTGACCGGGGTGATAAGATCGCCCTGATCGGTGCGAATGGTAAGGGAAAATCAACGCTACTGCGGATCATAGCCGGGGTGGAACAATTTTCACAGGGTGAACGTAAATGGGGCCATAATGTGGAAGAGAGCTTTTATGCCCAGCACCAGCTGGAAGCCCTGAACCTCAATAATACGATCCTGGATGAAATGAAGGAATGCGGCAGCCAGATGACGGAACTTGAATTACGGGGATTGCTGGGTTGTTTTCTTTTCAGTGGTGATGAATCGGATAAAAAGATCCGGATCCTCAGCGGTGGTGAAAAAGCCCGGGTTGCGTTGGCTAAAGTTATTGTGAGTAAGGCTAATTTCCTGATGCTGGATGAACCAACGAATCACCTGGATATGCATAGTTGTGACCTGCTGATTGAATCCCTGAACCGGTACCAGGGAAGTATTATCCTGGTTAGTCACGACCGTTATTTCGTGGCTAAAACGGCCAATAAGATCTGGGAAATTGTGGACCACGAGATCAAAGAGTTCAAGGGTGGTTATGAAGAATGGGTAGCCTGGAAAGAACGGATGGCCAAACAGGAACTCGAAAATAAAAAACCGGAGAAAAAGCCCGAACCGGTAAAACAGGCTGAAAATAAACAAAAGCAAGCCGCTCCTCCGCCCCCCCCACCTCCGGTTGTAAAACAGCAACAACCCGGTGTGGCCATTGATAAAGAAAAAAAGAAGGAATTACAACGGGTGCAACGCCAGTTTCAGCAAGTGGAAGAGCAGATCGCCAAACTGAATACCCGGAAAGCAGAACTGGAAGCTTCCTTAGCGGACCCATCCGTTTATTCTGACAAATCTAAATTCCTTGAAGCGGAGAATGGCTACAAAAAAGCCGACCAGGAGCTGGCCGGACTGAACAAGCAATACGAACAGCTTTTTGAAAAGATCATGGAGCTGGAAAGCTGATATTCTGCATTTTAAAAATTATTTTTTCCGGTCGTTGGTTTTAGTGTAATTTCTGTAACTCAAACCAACGTTTATGAAATCACCTTTGCTGAGCCTGGCCTTGCTGGCGCTGATTATGGCCTCATTGGCTTTCACATTTCGTGAGCAGTTTAAGACATCTTCTACCGATAGAAAACAAGTTCCCGCCCATTATAAGCAGGTTATCCGGTGCGGCCCTGATTGGGAGGTGCTCAGTCAATGGCTGGAAGAAACGGATATCCCCCCCATACCCGGGGCCGGTTCCTATACCTGGTCCATCAGCAGCCGCCATGACAGTGCCCGTTTCTACTTTAACCAGGGCATTAATATGTATTATAGTTTTCACATTATTGAAGCCATGGCCTCGTTTAAAAAAGCCAGCCGTTTTGATCCGGAATCGGCTATTCTTTATTGGGCACAGGCACTGGCCTATGGTCCAAATATCAATGATTATGGCTATGCGGCCACTCCCGCTGCCCTGGCGGCGGTCAGCAAAGCACAGCAATTCTCAACGGGGGCCACGGATCTGGAAAAAGCATTAATCAATGCAATGGCAGTAAGGTATACCGCTGATTCTGCTGATACAAACCGCAAGCAGCTGAATGAAGCCTATACTGCTAAAATGGCGGAGTTGTATCAATCTTTTCCCGGAGAGGGAGATGTGGCTGCCCTTTATGCGGATGCCATGATGCTGGAGCATCCATGGGATTTGTGGACTCCTGACGGAAATCCGAAGGCCTGGACGCCGCTGATCAGGCAGGTGCTTGAAAAGGCCCTGGCATCCACTCCGCAGAACCCGGGTCTGAATCACTATTATATCCACGTGATGGAACCATCTCCGGAAGCCGCAAAGGCGCTGGCCAGTGCGGACCGGCTGGGAAAGTTAACGCCGGGTCTATCACATACGGTTCATATGCCTTCCCATATTTATCTGCGGACTGGTCAGTTTGACAAAGGAATCCGTGTGAATGAAGAGGCCGTGAAAAGTTATAAGCATAGTATTCCCCTGTTTGCGCCTGTTACCGGTGCCGATTTTCTCTACATCATCCATAACCTGCATATGCAGGTGAATAATGCCATGATGGCCGGACAATATTCAAAAGCCGTGCAATCCGCCGATGAGCTTGTCAGCAATATACCTGAAAGCTACCTTGATTTCCCAGGTGCTATGGGCAACCTGCTACAGTACATTTATATGACCCCTGTTTTTAATGAGATCCGTTTTGGCCAGTGGCAAGCATTAATCAACCGCAAACCACCACCGGAAAAACAAACGTATGGCCGCATTCTCTGGCTTTTTGGAAGGGGCATGGCCCTTTCACATCAACAAAAACTTACTGAGGCTAAAGAAATACTGGAGCAGATGAAGTTACTCGCAAAAGATTCAGTCCTGGCCATTCCTTTTACTCCTTTTTCACCAGCCAGTGATGGAGTTACAATCGCTGTTGAAATGCTGCATGGCACGATCCTGTTACAGGAAGGAAAATGGCCGGCAGCCATTGAAGCTTTTCGTTCAGCCGTTGTAACCGAAGCTTCAATGGTATACAATGAACCCCGCGACTGGATCCTGAATCCCAGGCATTACCTGGCCAATGCGTACCTGAAAGCCGGACAACCGGAGGAGGCGATAAAAACGCTGAAAGATGATTTGCTAGTCAATAATGAAAACGGATGGGCTTTGTTTGGCTACTGGCAGGCATTACTGAAGCAAAAAAAATCAAAAGAAGCGGCTTCCGTCAAAAGCCGGTTTGATAAGTCATTCAGCAAAGCAACTATAACACTCAGTGCCCCGGTTTTCTGATCAGCTGGATAAGGCTTTTACAAAATCACTGACCAGGTAACTGATCAGTTTGGCACTGCTGCTGTCTGAACGCCCATCAGCCAGACGGGTTGCTCCTTCACAGATATATAAATAGGCCGGCTTGGTATCTGCCGCAGCAAAGGAAACATACTGGCGTGCCTGTACCGGGGATACGCCTACCGGGGTCATGGCACTGCTCAATGTATTTTGAATGGCATCGAGGTCAATGTCAATACCGGTCATGGTGTCTTCTGTAAATCCGGTGGCATGGGCCACGGCCTGCAAAAAAGTCCGTTTATCATGCACAAAAATGTCTTCAAACGTTATGCAATCGATAAAAGGATTGTTGACAATATCCACCCAGCTGTTTTGCGGAATATAGTTTTCATGTAAGCCGATCACACAATATTTCTGCAGATAACCGTCTTCTTCCGCATAACGGAATGCATTGCCACTGTGCCGTCCTTCCATCGGCCGGTAATCGGCATGGGCATCCAGGTTAATACAATTGATCTGGGCCAGGGGAATTTTTCCGGCCTTGTGCCAGCCTTTGGCCGCTCCTTTGATCAACGGATATGAATTGTTATGTCCGCCACCTACTACAACCGGTATTTTTTTAGCAGCCGTTATAATTTTAACCAGTTTCTCCACTTCATCATCAATCGTATTCACAGCATGACGATACGCTTCAATCCGTTCATCATCTCCCTTGGCGGTGGTATCAATCAGGAATTGCAGATCACCGAAATCAAAATGCCCGATCATCAGCATTTCATTGCCATCCATGAAATCATTACTCTGAAGATTGAAAAAACTCTGGAGGAATGGAATCCACAACGTATCCGTACCCCCGATCCCGAAATTGCCTTTGGCCCCAAGATCTTCCGGTATTCCAAATAAGACATATTTAGATGCCGAGCCTTCAATGGATTTTTCCAGTTCGGCGGGATCAAAGATCACATTCAGCCGCTCTCCCACTTTGGTTTCATAGCGGCGGATCTTGGTCAGGGAGAGGATGTCTTGTTTGCTGTAGATTTTGAGGTGCTTCATATGTAGAAAATAGAGAATAGTAAATAGGAATACAGGGTGAACAAGGAGGGGTGTTAAAGCCCGATCTTTTCGTTGACCACTTTCAGTATCTCCTGTTCTAAAGCTATTGTTTTCTGTTCAATCTCTTTTCCATTTCGTACGATTTCTTCTACAAAATCCTTATCGGAATAACCGGCGGCATTGATACGTACATTCATAAAAGCCCCCATCACAGCAGCACGGGCACAAAGCGCACCTACCCCGGCATCGGATACGGAATTCGGATTTCCGGTTTCCGCCATGGCTTTGATCACTTCGAGGCTATTAAAGGAAGCCTGCATCACCTGGAAAGGAATATCAATCGCGAATCGGGTGGCTTCCTGGATGGCCTGGCTCCGGATGGTCTTTTCTTCCTCATTCGATTTAGGTAAAGCAAAAGCCTCCATGATCTTGTTGAAAGCTTTGGTGTCGGCGTCGACCAGTTTGACCAATTCATTCTTCAGGGCCTCCCCTTTCTCTGCCCAGTCACTGAACTCTTCCCAGCGCTCATCCCATCCTTTTTTATGCGAGGAAAGATTGGCCACCATGGTTGCTAACGAAACTCCCAGTGCTCCCACATAGGCAGAAATAGATCCTCCTCCCGGAGCGGGACTTTCACTGGCCGTTTCATCGGCAAAAGCCGACAAATTCATATTGACCAGTTTACTATCTGCCGGCAAACGGAGCATATACTCGATGATCCGCTCCTCAGATTTAAAGGGCCCCAACTCGTCCAGTCCCATGGATTTCACCGCAATTTTGATCAGCTCTTTTTCTGAAACACCGGTAGATCGTTTTTGTTTACGTAAAAAATAGCGACCGGCATCCGTGAGAGATTTTAGTGGAACCAGGCCCACCAGTTCTGAACCGGTGACCCTGATGCCCCGGGCATCGGCTTTTTTACAAACTTCATCAAACGCGATATGCAGCGGGGTGATGTTAATGTTCGTGAGGTTCATACTGATCTGGGCCACCCCGTATTCTTCAATAAACCAGCCAATCGCTTTCACGGATTTCAGACTGCCCGGCTGATTTACTTTTTCCCCGTTCACCACCACATTCCGACCGGCCTCCCGTACATCAAAGGCCACGGCATTGGCACGACGGGTACTGGTGGTATTAAGGTTTACATTATAAGCCACCAGGAAATCACGGGCCCCGATCACGGTACCGCCTCTTTTAGCATCAAACTCGGCCGGACCAAAATCCGGTTTCCATTGCGGCTCTTTTATTTTCTTGAAAAATCCTTCATACTCACCGGCACGTATAACCGATAAATTATTCCGGCTTTTATCCGGCTGGGCGGCGTCGTACAGGTAGACCGGTATGGATAATTCTCCCCCTACTCTTTTGGCCAGTTTTTGGGCAAAGGCGGCTGTTTCTTCCATGGTAATACCGGCAATGGGGATCAGCGGACAAACATCGGTGGCGCCCATCCGGGGATGTTCTCCTTTATGTGTACTCATGTCGATCAGTTCACCGGCCATTTTGATGGCCCGGAAAGCGGCTTCAATCACGGCTTCCGGATGCCCAACAAAAGTGACCACCGTACGGTTGGTGGCTTTTCCCGGATCCACGTTGAGAAGTCGTACTCCTTCCACCGTTTCTATCTGGTCGGTAATCTGCCGGATCAGCTGGAGATCACTTCCTTCGCTGAAATTGGGAACACATTCAATGATAGGTTGCATGCAAAACAGTTTGTATGCTAAGATATTGCTTGTAACGTGAAAACCGGTCGACATCAGCAATTATTCCGGCTAAATGACAGGGGTTGTCGATAGAGGAAAGGGCGTTTATTTACCTTGTAATACCGGCCTTGCTGACCAGCTTGTTTTATCATTCTCCCGGATCAGGAACCACCACATAAAAAAAAGAATCAGCGAGGAACTGATCGCGGTGATGATCCAATGCGGAATCATTCCACTCAGGTCGATCAACCGGCTGTGTGTATGCGCCGGATCATATCCAAATAAGAGCGGCAGACGGAACCAGTAATAACAGGATACGGCCATGGCAGCAAAAAACCGGATCAACAGGGTTCGTTTTCCGGTAAAAAAGAAACGGAGTATAAAATACAGGAAAGTGGTGACTGCACCAGCAACAAGAGGTAATCCATATACTTGTCCCAGGTGCCGCCATCCCTCCTGTCCTGTATAATCCGGCGTATGAAACCAACCCCAGATATAACCGGGAAAAGCACCCACCAGCAGAAACTCCGTGATACGCGCCACCACCGATTCATCCTGCAGAAAGGGTTTCGTGTTTTGGGTGGAATCCGGACAAGGCACGGAACATCGGATACAGTTCATGCAATGTACATTCAATAATTTTCCGGCTGGCTTGCTGCCATAAAGTTTTTCTACCGGGTGCACCGGACAAATACCTGCACACCAGGCGGATTTGCGTTCAAAAAATAAACCGGTTGAGAAGGCTACGGCCCCCAGCAGGATCAGGATCATGCCCGTGGCACGGCCATCCGTATTAAATAAAACATGACGCAAAGGAATAATCAGCAATAATAAAACTACACCTGCCAGGTGCAGCCAGGACTGATCTTTCGGAGTCAGTTTTAGTTTGCCGGGTGCCCCAAAACGGTCAGGCAATAGTGAAGTTGTACCAAGAGGACAAATATTTCTCCAGACGCCAGTGGCCACTACCAATAAGGCCGGTGCCAAAGGAATGAGTCCGTTCCATAACAACGTAATGCCCAATGCAGGATTCACAAATAAGGTGATCAGCAATACAAACCCAGCTATCCAGCAGGTAACCTGGACAGCCCGCCAGTAAATCCAAGCGTAATCGGCTGCAGTTTTATTCTCTTTCAATAAGGGGTCTGTTATCATCGGCTGCAAAAGAACCTTAATAATAATCAATGGTTATTGAGCACGATCATTTATTTAACTGATTTATATATTCCCTTTTTTCAATTCCTTCACCGCATAATCACAAGCCCTTGCGGTCAGTGCCATATAAGTCAGGGATGGATTCTGGCAGGGAGAAGATACCATACAGGAGCCATCCGTGACAAACAGGTTTTTGATATCATGGGACTGATTCCATTGGTTCAGTACGGAAGTTTTGGGATCATGCCCCATACGGGCCGTACCCATCTCATGAATAACGGAACCAGGCATCATGCCATAATCAAATTTGTTTACCCAGTCCAGTTTGGCCGCTTCCAGCATATCCACCGCAGACTGCTGCATATCTGCTCTCATTATCTTTTCATTCTCCCCGTATTCCATCGAGATAACAGGTAAAGGAATACCCCATTTATCTTTCTGGTCTTTGCTGAGGGACACCGTATTGGTATATGCCGGCAATGTCTCCCCATAAGCTTCAAAATAGGCAAACCAGTCGCCCGGGTGCGTCAGGGATTCTTTCCATTCGGTCCCGATACCGGCACTGTACATCCCGCGTGACCAGTCACTCCGGCTGGTATAATTTTCATAACCGAATCCACGCAGATAGGGCTGGTCATTGTTTTTTATATTCCTGAACCGGGGCACATATACACTGGCGGGTCGTTGTCCGTAATAAAAATGATCTTTCAATCCGCTGTAACCGCCCGTGGCGCCGATACCCGCATGATGATCCATCAGGTAATGACCGAGTACACCACTCGAGTTTGCCAATCCATCGGGGTATTCAGGCGTTGCCGATTGTTGCAAGATCTGGGTACTGCCGATCGTGGACGCATTCAGGAAAATCAGGGTGGAATAGAATTCGATCATTTCCTTGTTCTCCGTATCGATAATACGTACGCCTTTCAGCGTATTGGTTTTAGTATCATAGATCAGGCTATGAACAATCGAAAACGGGCGCAGGGTAAGATTTCCTGTTTTGGCTGCATCCGGCAGGGCCGCTGAATTACTGGAATAGGGCGCTCCATAAATACAACCCCGGTAACAGAGATTGCGGGAATGACA
>DAORKK010000154.1:0-8063 GCA_035439525.1 Chitinophagaceae bacterium | reverse complement strand
GGATTGTTTATTCAGGGTGATTTCAGAACCATCGGCCAGTTTTTGGTTGATCACGAATTGTCCGGAAACCAGTGTTTCTTGCGGCGCTGGCTGGTTTAACCAGAAGAAGCCGATTGCAAGAATCAGGATCGCAGCAGCGGCCATGGCCCTGAAGTAAAAGCGTTTGAACAACGGAACTACGGGTGCTGGTTTTTTTCCACCATTATTGATGCGTTCTTTAAAATGGTTCCAGGCTTTGTTTTCATCCACGGTGGAAACAGTGGCCAGTTCCAGGCTTTTATCCCAGATTGTTTTGAACTGGTTAAAGTAGGCGGCATGGGCCTCGTCCTCCGAAAGCCATTCCTGTACCCGGGTGGTTTCATCCGCAGGCAGTTCACCCAGCAGGTAGCTGACCAGGGTCTCATCGTTCATATGGTTGAATTGTGGTTCCAGGGTATTACAGGTTTATAAAGATGAAGAGGAAGGGTAAAAAGTCCACCAGTTTCAGTCGCAGCAGTTTCAGGGCCTTGCCCATATGGTTCTCCACGGTTTTCACTGATATATCCAGTTTATCTGCGATCTCCCGGTATTTCAGTTCTTCGAAGCGGCTCAGCTGGAAGACAGTGCGGCATTGTTCCGGCAGTTCATTCAGGGCTTCCCGGAATTGTTGTTCCAGTTCTTTCGATAAAGGTTCATGATTAATTGATTCATTTTTCATACGATGCACGACATGAAGCTGGTGTCCGGCTTTTATTTTTTCATGTTTCTGGTAATTCAGGCATTCATTATGCACGGCCCGGTAGAGGTAGGCGGCCACGGATCCCTGGAAGGAGAGATGCTCCGCCCGCTCCCAGATTTTGAAAAACACCTGTTGCACCCGCTCCTCCGCCTCATCCGGATCGTTCAGAAAGGAGCAGGCATAGGCATGCAGGTTTTTATAATATGTTTTAAAAACCTGTTCAAAAGCCGCTTCATCCCTGGCGGCGAGCAGGGCCGTAATGGAGTGATCCTGCAATTCCATGCTATAAAACCGCTGTGCCGGTGCTATATGTAAAGCTACGCCCAAATCCTGTTTAGGAGTATAACAACGATGGGAGGTGATACCCCTAGTGGAGAGGGGGAAATATTTTCGGGTGGGGGTAGGGAGAGGTACGAGGTATGAGGTACGAGTTACGAGACTGAAAGCGGGACGACACTGTATTTCTCTGCGCCCTCTGCATCCTCTGCGGTTGTTGTTTCGGGCCCCGCAGCTTACAGCTGCGGGGATGTATTATGTCGCCTGTGGCGACGCAGGAAGAAGCTCATGGGTCGCTCAACGAGGCCTCCGGGCCTCGTCTGTATTGGGGATGGTCCACAGACGATGGTCGACGGTCCACAGACGGTCTCCTTCGATACATCCCGCATGGAGTTATTTATTCCAGCCAGGTAATATTTTTTTTGCGGGACTACTCCCACCTACGCTGCGCTACGGTCGGCAGGCAGGATGACAAGAGCATACCGCTACTAAGGAAGAATAACGGCACCGGGGTTTACGGGATCTGCTTAGCCCCTCTCCAATAGCCTGCCTGTCCTGCTATATGCGGGACGTATCAAAGGGCGTATTTACTCAAAGACTTCCATAAACACCAGTCTCTCGCCCACCGTATCTGCGTTCTTGCCCTGGATATTTGGTTTGGCCAATAACGGATCATTCGGATGTAGTTCATATTCGCGGACCACCACCCGATATTGATTGCCGGCACCAGTCACGCGTACTGTTTCCTCAAAGTTGATTTTACCAGCATTTAACTGCTTTTCATCCAGGTTATAATCACGGGTAAAGACGACTGACTGCTCGCCGGGTACATTCACGCCGATAAATGCATTATCCGTTTTTGGTACCAGGGCTTTCTCCACTGTAATATTTATCCGCACCCTTCCGCCGGATCTGAAAGCGGAAGGTCCTTGCAGCTGTATACGGAAACTGCCGGCTAACTCTTCAAAGGATACTTGCCTGAGGGGAACCTGTTGTATCCAATCGGCCTGTACCGACTGACTCAGACAAACATCGGTGCCATTCTCCCGCAATGAATGCTGCTGGTAACGGGCCAGCATCAGTCGCACAAACGGAAAATAGGCATTGCCTGCATCTACCCGGATATCCGCATAATGCAGTTGTTTCTCTTTATCAAAAAATACTTTATAGGCGGCCACCTGCACCGGCACATTTTCTTCAGCCAGTTTCACCGTATCATAAATCACATCGGTACCCACAAAGTGATTCTTCCGCGGGTAATTACTGAAACTGTTTGGCAGCTTCTCTGTCTCAAACACCGGATCCATACCCCATACTGTACAGTATTTTTTATACTCCGGGTGACGTTCGGGCTCCAGCCCTTCTGGCGGAAGAATCACCGCAATCCGCTCATCATCCCCGCTGCTGTACCAGGGACGACGCAGATAGACCCTTATCGTTCCACTGCGCATATTCACTTTGTTACGGCCACGGCCAGGTGATTTGGACCAGACAAAGCCGGGTACTACATACTCCAGCACCGGCACGGTGGGTCTTGCGGTACTGAGTATATCGAGTTCCACTACTTCACCTTCCCGGCTGAGTGGCACGGGTTCACCTTTAATACGACCAGTATCAATGATTCCCGTAAAATACTCCCGGAAACGGGTAGTCGCGGATGGGATGTACCCCACATGACGATATTTGGTATCGCCGAACAGATGGGTAATAGGCGGCAACCAATCCGGCTTCGGGTTTTTGGTGGCCGGCGTTTTAATCAGTTCCAGCATATTGTCATTGTATACCACCGGCACAGTTTCCACATGGGTGCTGAACGCCTGGTTGAACGGTTCAGGTTTTGATAAATCATCCACCCACTCCGTCCATTTGGCCCCGAGATCCATTTTCTCGGTACTGGCTCCATGTACTTTAATTAGGGTGAGCAACTGGGCGGCCGTATCATTGTAATCGCGTTCCACTTTGGAGATCTTTGCCATCACCGGTGCTTCCAGTGGCTGTTGCACAGCATGCACGAGCCGGATCTTCCGCCAGGGACTAAACATCCAGTGTAATCCTTTATTCGCCGTCTCTTTTACTTTCACGCCATTGGCACCCGCCTGCAACCTGGGCATCAATCCGGAAAAACGTTCCAATGCTTCCGGTGCCCAGAAACTGGCATAACTGATTTCCACAATCGAAGCTTTGGGAAGTGGAATGGTAAACACCCTGTTCTTCCATTCGGGCTCACCATTGCCTTCCACGAGCCGGATCTTGACCGAACGGGGATTCTTCCACTGCTCAATACTGTATTTTTTCCCGGGATCATTTTCAGACACTTCATCATCAAAATGAAAACTGAATTTGCGGCTCTGTCCTTTTTTCCAGGGTGTTTCAAAGCTGGTATTCGACCGCATGGTAAAGACTACTCCGCCAGCCAGCGGATCGGCGAGATAATCAATATCCACCTGCCCGGTTTCCACGGGAATCTGTACCGCTTTCGTTTTACCATCATCCTTGTACTCTTTATCGCGGCTGGTGATAAATTGATAGGCCTGCATTGCTTTCTGCGGATCACTCATGGCCTCGTCAAACATGCCGTGTATTTCGGCCAGCTGCTGTGACCCACGCGGCGCTGTGATAAAACGCACCGCTTCGTGGTGATACTTCAACGTGCCTTTTGCACTGCCATCCACCACAACGGTCGTGATGTTTTTATCTTCATACGTCTTTGTATCCACCCCGGCATTGCTGCGGATCACCATGTGCTGCAGGGATTCCCCGTCACGGTCGCGGATCATTTTTTTATCGCCGCCGGTGATTTCGTCGCCTTGCAATAATACAGGCGAACTCAGCGGCTCAAAACGACGGTATTCAATCCCGCTGCGGATGGTCTGGGACGGACTCTCCGGTTGTACATCATGGGATACCCCATTACCGGCAATATCCACGGTGCGGACTTTGATCCGGTATTTTTTTCCAAAACGTAGTTTTGGTAATGTCTTCGGCGCGGGTTTGACCTCCACCTGTAAACGAAACGGGGTTTCCTTATCCAGTTTGTATTTCTTTTTCTCGTCTTCATCCGAACTCACTTCCGGTCCGGCGTTGTTGATGCCTTTACCAATACGTGGTACCGATAAACTCCAGCCTTCCCAACGGGCAATCACTTCATTTACTTTTTTCTCATCTCCATCCTCTTCATCTTCGGTTAGTGCTAAATGAATACATCCTTCATCCAGTTCATCTCCCGGATCCAATATGATCGGTTGTACCGGCTGATCCACAGGCGCAAAGGCAAAACTCATTTTACGTTTGTGCAGGGAGTACCAGGTGTCGGGCTTATCGTCATACGCAATATCCAGGCGATAACCGAAAACCAGGTCATCCGCATATAAAAACTCTGTGGGAACAGGAATGTATTCTATTTTTTGAAAGGCCGCAGTCAATGCCTGCATCCGCACGGCGGGTATCTGTCTTTTCATCCGGATGGGGGCTATCCCGCCGGTCTTTTTAGTTGGCGGATTCGGAACGGCCGGCTGAGTGGTGGGAGCCGTGGGAGTAACCTGCGTTTTGGAAACAGCGGTGTTCAGCAGCGCCTGGTTATTCAGCACAGCGGTACTGGCAAACGTGATCTTTGTGAGATCCACACTGCGGATAAACTTTTGCAGGATGGTTTCGGCCAACCCGTTTTTCAGGATACCGATACCGGCACTGCGCAGGGAAGGCAACCCTTCTTCCGGATCATCATCGTCATCATCATCATCCGCAGGCGGAGCCGCATTGAGATTACTGATCTTGCCGGCATTGAAGAGCATCACATTTTTATTGCGACTGAATTTATTCAGCGGCCGGATATAATTACTTTTATCTACCAGGCGTTTTCCGAGATTCAGGTTCACCGTATCCACATGGCTGGACAATTTCATAGCGGCCCCATCGGTATCAATCTGCACCACTTCATATCCGGCTCCCCCAATGGATAAATACCCTTTATCAATCTGACTGCCGGCTTTGGCTGCCGCATAAAAACCTTTGCCTGTATACTGATAAGCAGTGGCCGGGCTCGAAAGGGTCGATTCACTTTCAAGACCGAGGTTGGCGGGCAGAATACGCACCGTACCAGCAGCAGCAGGAGGCGCAGCGTTTAATTCAAAATCAATCACCAGTCCGAGTTTGCGCATGATCACCGGATAAGAAGTGAGAATGGACAGCATATCATGGTACTCAAACTCCGGCTTCCGGATTGGTTTCATCTGCAGTTTAGCCATATCCACCCGCTGATGAAAATTGTGAAACTGGCCAAAGTCCGCTTTCGGGCTGGCCGTGGCATTGAAACCAATGGTCTTTTTATTGCGCAGCTGATCCTGCGCGTTCTTTACACTGGTATTCCCCTGTACCACAAAATCATTGATCACGGCCTTTCGGGTAGTGCCGGTAAGCGGCTTCATGTTCTTAAGCTGTACGGTTGATACTTCATTCAGTTTGGTAAACTGTTTGGTATAAAAGCTTGCGGTGGGCAATTCATCCATTTTCAGGTTACCCACCTCTTTATAGGTATCCAGTATATAATTCCGGATATGCAATGCAGGGTAAGATTTAATAATAAACTTCGACACATCCGGCACCGTAAACGTTTTCACCTGGATCTCGCCATGAAAGAGCCGGCTGTACAGTTCAGGATCCCATTTGGCGCTGATCGGTTCGGCGGCCACGGGTGCATTCTTATCCCACTGTATAAAGAAATCACCATCCGCGATTTTCTGCATCCAGCTGAGTATATCGGGGAAGGCCGACAACTTGCTGCGCTGCCCTGCATCGAGCTGAATGCTGATAAAACAGGAGAGCATCCATTTGTTGCGGCCCTGGTCTTTCCAGGGAGACGTGGTGAAGATGAATTTTTGGGGCATGGAGAAGGGTTGATAAGTTAATAAGTTGAAAGGTTGATAAGTTTTCGTTCTACTTTTTGCTCATCATGGTTCGGCAAGCCTGCCTGTCCGGTAGGCAGGCTCACCATGACACCGGTGTTTTTTGTACAGGCAAAGGCCGTTGTCAACCTGAGCTTGCCGAAGGGTGATTAAGCCGCGAATGTATCACAGTACTGCAGCCACTCGTTTTCGCTGATGAGCATACCGAAGGTCGGGTCGGCACCTGCACCGGCGAATTCGCGTTGCACTTTCAGTTTAACCGTTTTGGAGAAGAACAGAATTTCAATCTTCACTTTCAATGTTGCTTCTCCCCACATCCGGCTCACTTTGGATTCGCCATTCGCAGCGGATTTCATTTCCGCATTCAGCGACAACAGGAACTCAACGGATACGGTGATGAGTCCGAGCACAGACAAGGCCCCGTTCACCCGCACATATCCTGAAAGCTCGATCTTCTTGCCATTCTGTTCCATTTCCATTTTGAAATAGATACCACCCATCACACTCACCGCTCCGCTGGCTACCCCTAAGTTGAGTGATACAGCGGCCCCAAATTCGAGCGCCGCTTCCAGCGATTTGAGTCCTTTCATATCAAACTCAATGGCAAAGAAGCCACCCCCGCCCAATGCGGATACAGTCAATGTAAACGGCTGCTGACGTTCACAGAAATTGAAACGCAGGGAAAGCGGACTGCCATCAAAGGGCAACCGGATGGCCGCACCCAGGGTGATATGCCGCAGCGTGAAGATGCCCAGTTGCACATCGGGTAAGCCCAGTGTATAACCGGTTGTAACGCCCGAAGGCGTCACATCCAGGAAAGGCGGATCACTGAATCCATCGGCCGGAATGAACTTCTGCAGGTCATTCACAAAAGACAAAGCTCCGAGGAAACGGATCGGATTTTTCTCCAGGTCAATGGAGAAGTCCAGTTTGGCTGATGAATTAACTTTAAAGCCTACCCGTTTAAACTGCACAGCGGCAATATCCATCAGGATAATATCAAAAGCCCCGATATGCGAATCGAGTTCAAAGAGCATGCCTTTGGACGTATCCTTGAAGCGCTGCAGTTTTGCTTCGATCACCACATTGCCGGCGGCTGCATTTTTGGGTTTGAATTTCCCAAAACCAAAATCATGCGCTTTTAACGTGGCCGCATTCCAGCTGTATTCAGTTACAAAGGCCTGATCCGTTTTATAATTCTTCAAGGCGGGCAGGGCCGTTTTCAATGAAGGGCCATCCATGCTGGTACTGACCTTATCTACTACATTGATAATATCGCCGAGAGCAATAGTGCCAAAGAGCTTGGCCGAATCATCAAAGAAACTCTTCGGGTCAAATTTCGTGTTCATGATATCATCCAGCTTGCCGCCCACTGCACCAAAGGTTTTGGAAAGGCCGGTAACGGAGAAGTCGGGCATCATACCCCCCTTGAGTTTGCTTTTGCCGCCACCGAATGACACATCGGATGCATCCACCAGCCTGGCAAATACAGCTCCTTTATTCTTCCGCTTGTTTGGCTGAATATGCTGTTCATCATCCACCAGCGTCACTTTCACCGGCTTGCGGTTTCCGGTAATATTTTCCAGGGCTTCTATATAAATATCAAGTTGTTTAACCCGTGGCTGGAAGCCGGGTTTTTCATTCACATTCAGCACGCCGATAAAGTCGATCTCCTGTACTTCCACCAGGGTATCGCCGGGAGTGGCGCTGCGTGCCAGCGATAATTTTTGTCCGCGGAAAGCGGTATTCTTTCCGAAGGCCGAATTATTATAACAGCTGATTACTTTGGTAATGGGACTGCTGTTGATTTCATTACTGCCGGGTTTTACGGTTACATCCGTGGTGAGGAAAACCAGCGGCATCGTGAAATCGGTTTCATTGCCATCGAGGTCATAGCCCACGAGTTTAAACTGAAAATTCTTACCGCCCACCATGGGCATAAACTGATGATCGGCCTGGTTGCTCAGATCATTGCAGAATTTTTTGGGCGGATCAATGGTAGGAGTGGAAGTACTGATAAATTTAATCGTGGAGAAGTTGAAAGAGCGGAAGTTGCCCGTTTTTGGATCATACGGATCATATTTTTTTTCTTCCTCCGTGATTACGATAAAATAACGCTGGCGGTTGACGGCATAACCGGCCTGTGGTTTTCGTTCGGTGATGCGCAC
>DAORKK010000153.1:0-8102 GCA_035439525.1 Chitinophagaceae bacterium | reverse complement strand
TATCCAAACAAGACGCCGGTAACGACCGTATGAAAGAAATCGCCAACTACATTGCCGTTGGTGCCATGGCCTTCCTCAAGGCAGAATGGAAAATTCTTGGCTATTTCGTGGTAATCGTAGGTATCCTGCTGGCTGTAATGGCCCAGGCTAACCCGCATTCCCACTGGCTGATTTCAGTAGCTTTTGTAATCGGGGCGGTATTCAGTGCCACTGCCGGTTATATCGGTATGAAAGTGGCCACCCGTGCCAACGTGCGCACTGCACAGGCTGCACGTACCAGCTTAAGTAAAGCACTCAATGTCTCCTTTACCGGCGGTGCCGTTATGGGACTGGGTGTATCCGGCCTGGCTGTACTCGGCCTTGGCGGTTTATATATCGTATTAAAACAGTATTTCGCGCCCGGTGCTTCCGTGGATTCTGAAGAAATGATCCGTACGATTGAAGTACTGACCGGTTTCTCCCTCGGTGCTGAGTCGATTGCCCTTTTCGCCCGTGTGGGTGGCGGTATCTATACCAAGGCAGCTGACGTAGGTGCTGACCTGGTAGGTAAAGTGGAAGCCGGTATCCCGGAAGATGATCCCCGTAACCCCGCCACTATTGCGGATAATGTGGGTGATAACGTAGGTGACGTGGCTGGTATGGGAGCTGACTTATTCGGTTCTTATGTGGCTACAGTATTGGCCACGATTGTACTCGGTCAGCAAACCACCATTGACTTTGCCAACGATACCCTGGGTGGTTACTCCCCCATTGTATTACCGATGCTGATCGCCGGTGTAGGTATTATCTTTTCAATCATTGGTACCCTGTTTGTCCGCGTAAGCGACTCTGCCGGTATCAATACCGATAACGTACAGAAAGCCCTGAATATGGGTAACTGGGGTTCAATCGTGCTGACAGCCGGTGCTGCTGCCGGACTGGTTTATTTTATCCTGCCCGAAGGCACCATGACATTAAGAGGATTCACATTCACCAAATGGGGTGTGCTGGGTGCGATTGGTGTGGGACTGGCCGTGGGTGCTTTAATGAGTATCATTACTGAATATTATACCGCCATGGGCAAACGTCCCGTGAATTCAATCATTCGTCAGTCTTCTACCGGTCATGCGACCAACGTAATCGGTGGTCTTGCGGTGGGTATGGAATCCACGTTCCTGCCGATCCTTGTACTGGCTGCCGGTATCTGGGGTTCGTATGAATTTGCCGGTCTTTATGGTGTGGCTATTGCCGCAGCCGGTATGATGGCCACTACGGCCATGCAGCTGGCGATCGATGCCTTCGGTCCGATTGCGGATAATGCCGGTGGTATTGCGGAGATGAGTGAACTGCCGAAAGATGTACGGGAAAAAACGGATGTACTGGATGCAGTAGGTAATACCACAGCCGCTACAGGAAAAGGATTTGCGATTGCTTCTGCCGCCCTGACTGCCCTGGCGCTTTTTGCCGCCTTTGTGGGAGTGGCCATGCCGGATAACCAGCATATTGATATTTATAAAGCCGATGTTCTGGCTTCCCTCTTTATTGGTGGAATGATCCCCATGATCTTCTCCTCCCTGGCCATCCGCGCCGTGGGTGAAGCGGCCATGAGTATGGTGGAAGAAGTACGCCGTCAGTTCCGTACCATTCCGGGTATCATGGAAGGTACCGGTAAGCCTGAATATGATAAATGTGTGGCTATTTCCACACAGGCTTCTATTAAGAAAATGCTGTTACCGGGTGCCATCACCATCGTAGCTCCCCTCGCGATCGGGTTCACCCTCGGCCCCGAAGCGCTGGGTGGGTTCCTCGCCGGTGCAACGGTTAGTGGTGTATTGATGGGAATGTTCCAGAACAACGCCGGTGGTGCATGGGATAATGCCAAGAAGTCTTTTGAAAAAGGAGTAGAGATCAACGGTGAAATGTATTATAAGAAATCAGAACCACACAAAGCATCTGTAACCGGTGATACCGTTGGGGATCCGTTTAAAGATACTTCAGGTCCTTCCATGAACATCCTGATCAAACTGATGTCCATTGTTTCATTGGTTATTGCTCCTACCCTGGCGCAAATCCATGCCAAGAAAACAGAAGTACCGGTAACGCCGCCCATTCCGCAACAGGAAACCGGCAAATCCGGTTATCACATGAAATCAGCTCCGGTTGCTAAAATAAATCAAAGCAACACGGCTTACTACAACTTGTAGTTATACCTGCTTAATCAGAACCATTACTTAAAAGTCCCGCTGTTTCTACAGAGGGGCTTTTTTTTAGCAATTAACCAATATGCCAATTGGCACATTCATTTAAAAAGACCTGCGCATCTCCGATAGACGGGTTGCTCATTTAATAATAACAACCCGGTCGGGCTAAATGAAAACCCTCAAATACTAAAATTACCGATGGTATAAATTGCGTAGCATGAATTACGTATATACCTTACGGGGGTTAACAATTTACCCTTTTAATCGAACCTTATGAAAAACAAGTACCCCCTGGCAATCATTGCCCTGCTTTTTTCTGTTGTATTTACCCTGTTCAGTTGTTCCAAAGACACACTTGACCCGACAGGCGGCAGTCCTGCAACCAATCCGGCAAGTACCGGCAAAACAATTCCCGATTTTCAGCAATTTGATCCTCCCGCCGGAATCACCGGAGCAATGGTGATACAGGTAGCCCCCCTGGAAGCAAAAGCGGTGGTGACTGTATTTAATGATCAGTTTACATCCGGTCCTTATGCCATGAATGCCACCGAAGGCATCCTGGTACTCGAAGATCTTGAGCCCGGATTATACAAAGTGCAGATCAAGCCGATCAATCCACAGTTTGTACCAATGCTGATTGAAAATGTTGAAATCATGTCCGGTAAGAAAACCGATCTCGGCCGGATTATACTAAGCGAATAATTTCATCTTTAACCCTGAGCAGCTGCCCTGGAGACAGGGCAGTTTTTTTTAATACAAGGTACGAGGTATGAGGTACGAGCTACGAGGTACGAGCTACGAGGTACGAGCTACGAGGTACGAGCTACGAGGTACGAGGTACGAGCTAGATTACGTAAAACGAGTAGATGGTGGGCATTTATGATTCAACCTCCTAAGAATGGGCTGTTGACTACTAACTACTATCTACTAACTACCGACTAGTTAGAAGGGGCTGTTGACTTCTAACTACTATCTACTAACTACCGACTAGTTTCCGAACCACCGTCCCACCGTCTCCGTCATTTCATCCTTAAATGACGCATGATGATACTCGTTAGTATCCGGTTCATAGATATACTCTTTCTTCCATTCAGCATAGTTGGCAGCCACCTGTTCAATGGCATCGAGGATAAACTCCACTTCTTCATTGGTCATGACCGGGTGGATGGACATCCGGATCCAGCCGGGCTTGCAGGAGAGATCGCCTTTGTGCATTTCTTCCAGGATGGCAAAGGAATGCAGCTGATCTACATGGAGCAGCATATGACCATAGGTACCGGCACAGGCACAGCCCCCACGGGTCTGGATACCAAAACGGTCGTTGAGTAATTTCACCACCAGGTTGAAATGCGTACCGCGGAGAATAAACGAGATCACACCCAGGCGATGCGTGGTTTGTCCTTCGAGGATTTCAATACCCTGTACCTTGGGCAACCGGTTGAAAATGATTTTTAATAATTCCTCCTCGCGCTTCAGCATATTTTCCACGCCCATCTCTTCCTTCAGCTTTACGGCTAATGCGGCCTTGATACCTTGTAAAAATGGCGGTGTCCCCCCATCCTCCCGGTGTTCAATATCATTGATGTATTCGTGTTGCTTCCAGGGATTGGTATAGGTAACCGTACCGCCACCGGGCTGATCAGGAATGATATTTTTATAGAGTTTCTTATGAAAAATCAGTACACCGGGTGTGCCTTGTCCGCCGAGGAATTTATGTGGCGAAAAGAAAACAGCATCCAGGTGGGCGCCTTCTTCTTCCGGGTGCATATTGATGGACACATAGGGAGCGGAACAGGCAAAGTCCACAAAACAGAGGCCGTTATATGCATGCACTTTCCTGGCTACTTCATGATAAGGGGTCTGAATGCCGGTTACATTCGAGCAACCGGTAATGGCCGCGATCTTATGTTGGCGGTCCTTGTATTTTTCCAGTAACTGCGTAAGTGAATGCAGACAGATATTCCCATCCTCATCATTGGGGATGATCTCCACATCGGCGATGGTTTCCAGCCAGGAAGTCTGGTTGGAATGGTGTTCCATTTCCGATACAAAAATCACCGGTTTCAGGAGCGGATCCACATCGAGGTAATTGCTGAACAGTTCATGAATTTTAAGAACGGGTGTTCCCAGTTCATGCGTCGCCGGCAGTCGCCCACCCTTTACATAATCCATAATCCGTTCAGGGATCCGGAGTCCCAGCAGTCTTTGCAGTTTATTGACTGCCCCGGTCATACCGCTACCGGCAAAAATGAGGACATCATCGGGACCGGCATTCACGTGTTTCTTAATGATCTGCTTGGACAATTCATAGGCCCTGGTCATGGCGGTACCTGTGACGGTGGTCTCTGTATGCGTATTCCCCAGCAAGGGCATGATCTCTTTAGTCAGCTTGTCCTCAATAGGCTGATACGCCCGTCCGCTGGCGGTCCAGTCGGCATAAATCATTTTCTGCAGACCGTAAGGTGTATTAAAGGTTGTATCTATACCAATGATTTTGTCCCGGAAAGAACGGAAGTAGGCTTGTAGCAAGTGCTGTCGTTTTGACAAAGGTAGGGAGAAAAGGTACGAGCTATGAGTTACGAGCTACGAGTGGCATTACGTTATCTCAACTTTATTGATTTGTCTATTACGGATTATCATCTTAAGAATCGAAAAGTTGGTGTCATCCTGAGTAGTCCCGCAAACTAATCTTCCAGGGCATGGAGCATATTTACACGGGACGTATCGAAGGAGACTAACGACTAATGACTATCGATTTTCCTGCCGACCGTCTTCATCTGAATAATATCGACCAAAAAAGCAAAGGCCATGGAGAAGTAAATATATCCTTTGGGGATTTCGAAGCTGAAGCCTTCGGCCAGCAGGGATACCCCGATGAGCAGCAGGAAGCAGAGGGCCAGTATTTTGAAGGAAGGATGTTTATGAATGAACTGGCTGATTGGCCGGGAAGCGATGAGCATGATGATCACGGTCACAATTACGGCCGTATACATTACCCAAAGGTCCTGAGCCATACCCACGGCGGTGATGATGGAATCCACAGAAAAAACCAGGTCCAGTACGATGATCTCGCCGAGGAGCCTTGAGAAGGTTGCTTTTTGTCCGGCCCCGGGTTTTTCCTCCACCATTTCCGTCTTATAGTAGATCTCTTTCGTGGCTTTATAGATCAGGAAAAGTCCCCCAAAAATCAGGATCAGTCCTTTCCCGGAAAATTTGGTTTCAAAAAGGGTAAAAAGCGTCTGATCCAGCTTAAGGATCCAGGATATAACCGCCAGTAAGAGCAGGCGCATGACCATGGCCAGCCCGATCCCCCATAACCGTAATTTATTCCGTTGCTGCTCGGGCAGCCTATCCGCCAGTATGGAAATAAAAATAATATTGTCGATGCCGAGGATGACTTCCAGGGCGATCAGGGAAATGAGGGCGATGATGGCGTCGGTCATAAACAAATGTAACAATCCTGAAGTAAATTGGTTGCGAGAAAGCTAGAAGCAAGAAGCTAGAAGCAAGAAGGGAACAGCCGGATCACGTAAAACGAGTGGCTGTTTCGTAGGGATAGTATCTCCCATTCCTCATTATCAATATTTCAGGGTTGGGGTCTTCCCTCTTTTCATCTTAAGAATCGAAATGCTGTTGTCATCCTGAGTAGTCCCGCAAGGTAATCTACAGGGCATGAGAATATTTACACGGGACGTATCGAAGGACGACTATTTCTTCACCCTTCCTCTTATCCATTTCATCTGCCCGTTATGATTCGATTCATGCTCGCAGACGTGGAACCATTTACAATAATTATTGGTGGGTCCCCAGAACCATTTCTCATCCACGCTCATGAGCCACTGGTCATCGCGCTTTTTGAATTCGGCGATGGTATTGTCCCGGACTTCTTTCAATGTATCGAGATAGAATTTCAGGTCATGTCCTTTGATGGCTTTACGGGCCTCTTCTCCTAACTCCATGGCGATACCGAAACGTTCATCATCGGCCTTGGACCAATCGCCCCATTTCTTTCCTTCAAAAGTATGGATCTGGTAAAACCGTTCGGTGGCCGCGAGGTGAAAGAGCATACTGCCAATAGTATTGGATTTATCATCGTGCAGGTAATCCAGTTGTTCCATGGTCATATTGCGGACGGAACTCAGCACGGCACCCCGCATCCAGGTCATCATGGAAAGCATGGTACCTATCTGCGGACTGAATCCTTCGCGGGGACCGATCACGTTGGGGCGGTCGTCGGCGGGTGGAATATTACCAGCGGCGATGGCGTTCAAACCGCCAAGACCGACCAGGCCACCGGTAAGACCGGCTGTTTTCAGAAAGTTTCTGCGTGAGTTACTCATGAATGGGTTAAGGTTTTTGTTCCGGTTAAAAATGGAGTTATTTGAATCGCTGTTAAATATAAATAATTTCAATCAGAAGAAACTACACCCACAAATCATATCCTTTTCCCTGGCAGCTATTAAAAGGACTTAGTAACAGGCTATACTGTCACTTATAAACGGCTATATATCAGCGCAGAAAATTAATCTTATGGGTCTTTTCGAGGTATATAATTGCATCGAAGGCTTTCCCTACCGGAACTGTTTCGGTTTGCCGTCCCCATTCCTGGGCACCGGCCCCGTACATGATGGTAAGGTCTTTTTCTATTTCCGCTTTCAGGGAAGGGATGGTTTTCATTTTTCGCAGATTGAGGAATAAATTAGGACTACCCAGTTTTTGCAGGCAGGCGGTAAACGTATGGGGCAGTACTTTTTCGAAACTAAAGGTCTTCAATTTCCAGCCTATCTCGTTGGCATTATGCGGGAAGGCAATGAATTCGCCGGTACCAAAGTCAGTAGCGATATTGTAAAATGAAGCACCAAATCGTTTTTTCAGCTGATGTCCTAATACATCCGTGATTCCATTGGAAACCCAATCGCCCAGGTGAACATTTTGGGCCCAGATAAAAGCCCTTGAGTCATCGGCATTATTTTGCAATATCCATTCCACGTTTACTGCCATATAGATGTCCCTGAAATCATTTTTAAGTACATCTGATTGCTGGTGTATGGCGGAAATAAATTGCCCGATTACTTCCACATGATGATAGGCTTCCGCGAAAGCCTCCTCCCCTGTTTGTTTAATAAACTGTTCCCGGTTCTTATAAAACAGGGCTTTCAGTTTTTTATAGGCAATATAGTAGTCTCCTTTTTCCTCATCCGGAATGGGCTGCCACAGGTGTTTGGAAAAATCGGCATCAATCGTAGATGGGCCGGCTTTTGCCAGGTATTGTTTGATCCGGTTCAGATCACCCAGTACATATTGCATTTCCATGCCGTACAATTGAACTTTCCGCTGATGTGTTTTATTGTACTGCCGTATCCAATCCATCATTTCCACAAACTCCGTTGTCCGGTATCTCCAGGTGGATATCCGGGTGTTGAGTATCGGGAGCAGGCTGTCTGCCTTTCCCTGAACATAATCATTCAGATAAGCCACTTCTCCAAACCCGGCTTCAATAATAAAGAGATTGAATTGGTGATTCTCGACTAAATACTGCAGCATTTTCGTTGGCAGGGTCGTGAACTCCGAAGTCCCATGTGTATCTTCCCCCAGGCCCACAATTTTCACCTCCTTCAGCTGATCCTGCAAAAATGTAAAAGAACCGGCTTCGATCGTTCCAAACGGTGTTGTATAGTCTTTTAAAGCGGGCAGACAATCCTGTGAAAAAACAGCCGAATGGAATGCAAGTAAAAGAAGGAGGGTTCCTATTTTTTTCATTGGTCTAAAATAGGTAAAAATCGGGCATTAGGGTCAATCTGTCCTTTGTATATACTTGATCCAGTTCCCATAATAAATAACCTGCTTCTCGTTCCCACTTTCAAAGAAAGGTGAAAGCTGTTCTTTTAACCAGCTCTCAACCGCAGGGTAAGTGGTATCCCC
>DAORKK010000152.1:0-8134 GCA_035439525.1 Chitinophagaceae bacterium | reverse complement strand
TTGGAGGTTGGAGGTTCGAGGTTGGAGGTTGGAGGTTCGAGGTTGGAGGTTGGAGAGGTTGAAGCGGTTGAAGAGGTTGAAAAGGTTGAAAGGTTGACTAGTTTACATGTTGACAGGGTTGAGGAGGGCGTTGAAATGGTTGAAGAGGTTGAAAAGGTTCAAGAGGTTGAAAAGGTTGAAAGATTGACTAGTTTACATATTGACAGGGTTGAGGAGGGCGTTGAAATGGATGAAGAGGTTGATAAGGAAATTGTAACAGATGAAGTAAAGATTGAGACAGGAGATAATATGAACAGTTTTGAGACAGCGGTTGTGGAAGAAGTGAGGGCTGATGTTCCGGTGATTCCGGTGCCGGTGTCAGTGCCGGTGGAAGCGGTTAATCCGGCGAATGACCTGGTTTTTGAGCCCTATCATACCGTAGATTATTTTGCTTCACAAGGAATCCGGATTAAAGAGGAAGAGCGGCCTACCGATCAGTTCGGGAAGCAGCTGAAGAGTTTCACTGACTGGCTGAAGACACTTAAACGACTGCCAACCACTGAATTAACTAAAGATATCACCCCTCAGTCCGAAAATAAGGTGGAGCAACTCGCCGGACAGTCTATTACCGACCGTGAAGTGCTGACCGAAGCCATGGCTGAGGTATGGGAAAAGCAGGGAAATACATTAAAAGCCACAGAGATATATCGTAAATTAAGTTTGCTCGAACCCACTAAAAGTGCTTATTTTGCAGCGAAAATCGAAGGATTAAAGAAAAAAAACTGATATGACGACTTTATTTGTGATTCTTATTATTGTGGTTTCTGCAGTGCTTGGACTGATTGTGCTGGTACAGAATCCCAAAGGCGGTGGTTTAGCGGGTAATGTGGCTGGTTTCAGCAACCAGTTAATGGGAGTGAAACAAACGACCGATGTACTGGAAAAAGGCACCTGGATTTTTGGAGGACTGATTGCCCTGCTTTGCGTACTTTCTGTCTTCTTTATTTCAGATACGACCTCATCAAATCCGGCGAACAGCGGGGTTGATCCGACGAAAGTAGTGGTACCGGCCCAGCAACAGGCACAACCTGGCAGCGGACTGCAAACGACTCCTGCCCCGGCACCAGTAACGCCGGCTAAATAAGAACGAAGGAACTATTTATACAAAACCCGGTCTGCTTTCTAAAAGGACCGGGTTTTTTATTTAAATTGATCTCACTATGAAAAAGAAGATCATACTGATCGGCCTGCTGATGCTGCTGATCATCGCCGGTTATATTGGTTATAAAGTAGCTGGACCGGCTGTATCTGACCAGAACGGAAAATACCTGTATATCCGGTCGGGCGATGGGATGAAAGAACTCCTGGCAAAACTGGATTCCGGCCAGGTTATCAACAGTAAAGTGTGGTTTTCACGTGTGGCAGGCTGGCTGAAATTTAAAACAGTAAAACCCGGACGATATGAACTGAAGAAAGGCATGAGTCTTTATGCATTTGTACGAAAACTCAGAGCCGGCGATCAGTCATTGGTAAAAATGGTGATTGTCAAAGAAAGAACCCGCGAAGCATTTGCCGGTAAAATGGGCCGCAAATTTGATACAGAATGTGACTCCCTGACCATGATCCGTTTTATTAACAGCAACGATTCGCTCAATGCCTTCGGACTTGATACGAGTACCTTTCTGTCCGTTATGCTTCCTTATACATATGAAATAAAATGGAACAGTTCGCCGGCCAGGATCATTGAACAGTTTCAGGTTGCCTATAAAAAATTCTGGACGCCTGAACGAACTGAAAAAGCAGCCCGGTTGAATCTGACACCGTTGCAGGCAACCATCCTTGCTTCGATTGTAGAGGAAGAAACCACGCGGAAAGCGGATAAATTGAATATCGCCAGTACCTACCTGAACCGGTTAAAAATTAACATGAAACTGCAGGCCTGTCCTACAGCCAAATATGTAAGCCGCAATTTTCAACTCGACCGGATCACGGAGAAGCAAACCAGCCTGGTATCCCCGTACAATACCTATCTCAATGAAGGGCTGCCTCCGGGACCGATCTGTACGCCTTCCATTGAGTCAGTGGAAGCGGTGCTGAATGCACCGTCAACCGCTTACCTTTACTTCGTAGCGAGTTACGCTTTCGACGGCAGCACGATATTTACCAGTAATTACGATGATCACATGAAATATGCCAGGCTATTCCAGGCCGAACAAAAAAGAAGAGCTGATTCTGTGAAAAAAGCACGGAATAAATAGTATGACGCTCCTGGATAAAATACAGCACCGTATTGAAAAGCTCCCCGTGGTCTCTTTCCTGATCAGAAAAAGCAAGATCACCTCGTTACCTGGTTTCAACGGGATTGCCATCTACGATGTAATCCTGTTTTTTTTCGGGCAGGTCAAAACCATCGGCATGACCGAAAGAGCTTCGGCCGTAGCTTTCAATTTTGTGATGGCGCCCCCCCCAGCCATCATCTTTCTGTTCACCTTAATTCCGTTTATTCCGATTACCGATGAATTTCAGCAGGAAATGTTCAGCCTGATCCGGGATGTGATTCCCGGGGAAAAAGACAATGCAGTAGTGATCCATTTCCTCGAAGACTTTATTAATAATCCACGCAACGGCTTATTGTCCCTCGGTTTTGTGCTGTCCCTGTTTTTCTCTTCTAATGCCATGATGGGTATCATGCGTTCCTTTGATAAAAACTATATCGGTTTCAAAAAACGAAATGGATTACAAACCCGATTGGTAGCCATCAAGATCACGCTCATCCTTTATGTATTTGTTTTTGCCTCCGTGCTGTTACTGGTAGCCCGTGTGGCTGTCTTAAAATGGCTTGGAATCACAGACGAGACCGTATTGGCTGTGATCAATAACCTGCGGCTGCTGGTAGTGGTGCTGCTGTTCTTTGCCTCTATCTCTATTATTTACCGTTATGCCCCTTCGGTACATAAAAAGTGGAAGCTGATCAACCCGGGCTCCATACTGGCCAGTTTCCTGATGCTGCTGATGACTTTTGCCTTTTCCTGGTGGGTGACCAATTTCGGCAATTATAACCAACTCTATGGTTCCATTAGTACCATCCTGATTATCATGGCCCTTATATTTATCAATTCCCTCGTACTGCTGATTGGTTTCGAACTGAATGTGAGTATTTCCTCACTCCGGAAAATTGCGGATGAACGGAAAGAAAACGGGACCACGGAAGAAGGAATTTCTGCCTGATTGCCGAACTTTATATCCTAAACCATTGAAACATGAAAAAAATCCTGTTTGCCGCCTTCCCGGCTATCCTGTTTATTACCGGTTTGGGAATAATTGCAGACCCTCTCCCAATCGGAGCGGACCTGCCCCTTCCTGCTGTAAAAATGAAAGATATCAGTGGCAAAGAGATCTCCTTTAATGATGCCCGTAAAAAGAACGGATTACTGGTGATGTTTTCCTGTAACACCTGTCCTTATGTGATCAAGAACCAGTCGCGTACCAACGAAGCCTGTTCTTTCGCCTCCGCGAATGAGATTGGCGTGGTATTACTAAACTCCAATGAAGGCCAGCGGGACGGCGATGATTCATTTGATGAAATGAAAGCCTATGCCGCCGCACAATCCTATAACTGGTATTACCTGGTCGACAAAAATTCGGCCATGGCGGATGCTTTTGGTGCCAACCGGACCCCGGAATGTTTCCTGTTTGACAAAGAAGGAAAACTGGTTTACCACGGAGCCATTGATGACAGTCCTTCAGATGCTGCAGCCGTGAGCCGCAACCACCTGATACAGGCCATGACAGAACTGAATACCGGGAAAGATATTTCGGTAAAAAAGACCCGTTCCGTGGGTTGTACCATAAAAAGACAATGAGGATTCTTATCCAGATTTCATACTTGTCCGGCCTGCCGGACATTTTTTTTGCAATTTTTTATGGAATAGTTCTATGCCCGCATCCCAAGAACAAACCACCTGTTCAAACTTAAATCATTGCTTATGCTATCCAGACACCAACTCAACCGGATTATCGTGATCGGCTTTATGGTTCTTGTGGGCTATGCCCTGGCCAAAGCTATTTACCACAACAGTATAATGGGTATTCTGTTAGGATTAACCAGTCTTGCTGCTGGTGTATACTTCCTGTACCTGATGGTAAAAGCGAAGGAAGAAATGGAAGCAGAAGAAAATGCCTGAAACGTATAAAGTATAGCCATGCTTTTTATTAAACCCCGCCTGTGAAAATTCTTTTTCCCTGGCTGCTGATGCTTTTCGTCAGTTGCCAGCAAAAAAACAAGGCCGGTACCTATTTATTGCCCGCCAAAAATGCGGCCGGACCTATTGGTTCTGTGGCAGACAGTCCGACTGTCCGCAACAGTATCCATGTTTTTACCGCACTCTGTGATAATAAATACCAGGGAATCGTTCCGGTTCCGGCCATCATGGGAAACGGCCAGGATCCGGCCAATAATCTCTACTGGGGTTGGGGTTATGGTATTCGTACCTATTTCAATAAGAGTAAAGAATGGAAATTAATAACGGTTTCCACACCGGGTTACCCGGTACATGAAAGATTGGTCTATAAAAGTACGATTGGCGATTTCTACCTCGTAGCCGATGCGTATGACGGCCGGGCCATGAAAGAATGCCTACGGGATTTTATGAGCGCCCTTTCAGGAAATCATAAAAAAACAATCAACGCCGGTAATCAGCAGGTCGGACTTTTTGGTCATGCCCGGTTACTGGCTTTTGTGGGACATAACGGGTTAATGGATTTAACGCTACCCGAGACTTTTATGCAGGCTGATAGTCTGAAACGGGAAGGTATTGTCCTGGCTTGTTACAGTAAAAACTATTTTAGTTCCCGGTTTAAAGACGCCGGTGCCTATCCCCTCCTTTGGACCAGTAACCTGTTTGGTCCTGAAGCTTATAGCCTTCATGATGCGCTGAGCGGATATATCCGGGGTGAAAATGGAGTTGCCATACAAACAAGGGCGGCCACCGTATATGCTAAATTCACGAAGTGCTCCGTCCCTGCAGCGAAACGTTTACTCGTTACGGGATGGTGAACGGAACATTTCCCTGAGTATATCCTGTAATGTCCGATCCGTCAGTTTTGCCTCCACGAATTTCCGGTAAGCATTTTTTTTGTTGAGAAACAGGGTGGCCGGTATGGCTCCGGACCAGGACGTATCAATTACAGGACAGAAATAATCCGCATTGGTTTCATCAAGCCATAAAAATGTGCCTTCATAGTTCCGGTTACGGATAAAATCCCGGAGTTTTCCAGGATAGTTTTCTTTATCATCCAGACTCACCAGGATAAGCTCAATACTATCAGCTGCATGTGCTTTTACTTCCCTGATCAGGGAAGGCAATTCCTCCACACATGGCTTACACCATGTTGCCCAGAAGTTAATCAGTAAAGGATGTCTGCTTTCGCTGATCATTTTTTCCATGTCAGCGATCTTCACACTACGCACTTCCTGGGCATCCAGAGGAATCCCCGGTATAAAAAACATAACCCATAATATAACAAGTCCTCCTTTCATTCCTTACTAATGACTATCGACTCCCGACTCCTGACTCCCGACTTCCTCCTCCCGACTCCCTCCTCCCTCCTCCTACCTCCCTCACTCCTCTTCCTTCAACTCCCACTCCTTCAGCAACCCCTGTTTCATTTCATGTTCAAAACGAGGTTGGTCATAATGACCCGCCAGGTTTTTCTGACGGAATGCTTCATACAAAGTTACGGCACAGGCCACACTGATATTGAGTGAACGGATAATGCCAACCTGAGGAATAATAAAATTCCCATCGGCCAGGGCCCGGATCTCATCACTTACCCCGCTATGTTCGTTACCAAATACCAGGGCAATGGGTTCGGTCATATCAATATCATGTAAACTGACCGCATCACTGCTCAGGTGCGTGGTCAGGATTTTTTTATACTTTTTCCGTAGCGCTGAAAAACAGGCCGCTGCATCCTCAAACTGATAAATAGTAAGCCATTTGGCTGCACTGGATGAACTGCGGGCACCCCATTTTTTATGCGGAGGGATCCGGTTGTTGAGAATATATATTTCCTGAATCCCGACAGCATCACAGGTACGCATGACGGCTGAAATATTATGCGGATCGAATACATTTTCCAGGACTACAGTTAGATCAGGCTGGCGTTTGGATAAAACCTGTAATAGTTTCTGGCTGCGTTCAGGTGTCATACGGAGAACTGTTTCCTGCAAACTTCGTTATTTTAGTTATTTTTAAACCGATTGATTTTATCAAAAATACCAGCTTACATGAAATACCCTCCCGTTCAGAATTTTATCAATGGTGAATTTATCAGCGCTGCAACCAACCGGCATTTACCGGTCATTTCCCCTGTGAACGGGCAGTTGCTGAGCGAGGTACCATTATCCGGTGCAGCCGAACTGGAAAAAGCGGTGACCGCAGCAGCAGCGGCCTTTCACGGATGGAGCAAAACGCCCATTAAGGAAAGGGTCCAGGTTTTTTACCGGTATAAGACTTTACTGGAAAAACATATGCATGAACTGGCGGCTCTTTGCAGTGAGGAAAATGGCAAAACCCATGGAGAATCGGTGGCAGAAATTGAAAAATGTATAGAACTGACTGAATTTGCCACTTCCCTGCCCCAACTGGTAACCGGCGAAATACTGGAGGTAAGCAAAGGGGTGGAATGCCGTACAGAATATGTGCCCCTGGGTGTGGTTGCTTCTATTGTACCCTTCAATTTCCCGGCCATGGTGCCCAACTGGACCATACCGAATGCCCTGGCATTGGGGAATTGTATGATAATTAAACCTTCGGAAAAAGTACCCCTTACCCTTGGCCGCATGGCCTTATTACTTAAAGAGGCCGGATTACCTGATGGGGTTTTCAATATTGTAAATGGTGATAGTGAAATAGTAAATGCCATTTGTGATCATCCAGGAATAGAAGCGGTTTCGTTTGTCGGATCCACTAAAGTGGCCAAACTCGTATATCAGCGGGGTACGTCGCAGTTAAAAAGAGTCCTGGCGCTTGGAGGTGCCAAGAATCACCTGATCGTTTTACCAGATGCCAATACAGATATGACGGCTCAAAATGTGGTGGCGAGCATGAGTGGTTGTGCCGGGCAACGTTGTATGGCAGCCGGTGCTATGCTTGCGGTGGGCAACGTGGATACCATTATTGAAAAGATCTGCCTCGAAGCCCGCAAAGTCATTCCCGGAAAGAACCTGGGTGCCGT
Source organism: Chitinophagaceae bacterium (assembly GCA_035439525.1). Taxonomy (GTDB): domain Bacteria; phylum Bacteroidota; class Bacteroidia; order Chitinophagales; family Chitinophagaceae; genus JJ008. The sequence continues at coordinate 916 of DAORKK010000152.1, read as the reverse complement.
GATCAGCAAGGAGGCTAAAATCCGGATTGAAAAATTTATCACGGAAGCCGAAACACAGGGAGCAAAAGTTCTGGTTGACGGACGAGGTGTAACGGTGGCCGGTCAGGAAGAAGGCACCTATGTAGGGCCGACCGTTATTGATTATGTAAAGCCGGAGATGGCAGTTGCGCGGGAAGAAATATTCGGTCCTGTCATTTCCATCATTCGCACACAAACAGTTGATGAAGCACTGGCGATTGAAAATGCCAGTCCGTATGGAAATGCAGCTGCCGTATTCACCCAGCACGGAGGAATGGCCCGATATATCATTGAAAAAGCCAGTGCGGGAATGGTCGGTGTGAATGTAGGCGTACCTGTGCCACGGGAACCATTTTCGTTTGGCGGGTGGAATGAAAGTAAATTCGGCGTTGGTGATATCACCGGAAAAAGTTCAATTACTTTCTGGACCCGGCTAAAAAAATCAACCATTAAATGGAACCCGGAAGCCGGAATTAACTGGATGAGCTGATACTGAACTCTCCTGATTTTTTTCACCTCCGCCACCGGAAACAGTAAAACTGTACTGATCGGGTAAGTGCTACCACTTATTTTAACTTCTCTAAGTGAGTATCAGCTGAATATAATTACAGAAAATCGTAATTTATGGTAAGAATACCAAACGTCTTACTATGCTTAATTTCTATTCTGCCAGTACCCGAATCGTAAATACACAACGGGGGATCACAGAGTGCATGGAATCCGCACTTGGCAGTTCTGCCACTGATTGTGATTTAGTCATCATACATGCATCTCTGGGGCATGATTTTAAAGAGCTGATCGATGGAGCAAGGCTGCTGGCGCCAACGGCTACGGTGGTAGCAGCTTCCTGTTGCGGAATTGTTGGGAAAGAAGGTGTAAGTGAAACCATGAAAGATAT
>DAORKK010000151.1:0-8157 GCA_035439525.1 Chitinophagaceae bacterium | reverse complement strand
TTGAAGAAGTGACGATCATGAGCTATGCCGCCAAGTTCAGTTCCCAGTTTTACGGCCCCTTCCGGGATGCCTGTCATTCTGCTCCTCAATCAGCAGGATTACAAAACCGTAAGACGTACCAGCATTCACCCCTTAATCCGGCGGATGCCCTGGCCTCTGCCTCGCGGGATGAACGGGAAGGGGCCGATATCCTGATGGTCAAACCCGCCGCGTTGTATACAGATATTATTGCTTCGGTAAAAGCGAGTACTGAGAAGCCGGTAGCCGCCTATCACGTAAGTGGTGAATACGCCGCCATTGAAGCATTGGCCGAAAAAGGGTTGGTCAACAGAGCGGCGGCGCACCTGGAAGTCTGGACTGCCCTGAGCCGTGCCGGAGCGGATATCATCATTTCCTATGCTGCAGGAGAAGCCCGGCAATGGATTAAAGAAATGGAGTATTAATCAAAAACCCATAGAAATGGTAGACTGGATGATTTAAATCAGCTTAAGTTTACATTCCGGACCCGAGTTTTGCCCGGTTCGTGGAAGTTTAAAAATCACCAACAGCATTACAGACAGGATTCATCCATGCGAAAGAATAAAAAAGAAATAAAGGAGCAGGTGCCTGGCACAAAAAATCCGCTTTACCCGGTTTTCTTAAAACTGGATACATTGGAGCTGTTACTGGTAGGAGCCGGGAATGTGGGATTGGAGAAGTTGCAGTCCCTGTTGGGTAATGCGCCACAGGCCCGGATCACCGTGGTAGCACCAAAAATTCTGGACGAAGTAAGAGTATTACTGGCAGAACATCCATCCTGTCAGTTGAAAGAACGCGAATTTGTGGAAGCCGACCTGGAACATAAAGACCTGCTGGTACTGGCCACGGATAACCCGGAGCTGCATCGGGAAGTAAAACAAATCGCCAATGCCAAAGGTATACTGGTGAATGTAGCTGATACACCGGAGCTTTGTGATTTTTATCTGGGCAGTATTGTCCAAAAAGGAAATCTGAAAATCGCCATTTCCACCAATGGTAAATCACCCACGGCTGGTAAGCGGATCAAAGAAGTGTTGCAGGATGCACTGCCTGGTGAACTGGATCAGGTCATTGAAAATCTTCATATTCTGCGCGGCCGGTTAAATGGAAATTTTCAGCATAAGGTTAAAAAGCTAAATAAAATTACCCGGGTGATGGTGGAGAATGAAAGTTCGTCCACCGCCCAACGATGGCGCAAGATCGCCACTTATTCGCTGATTGGATTTGCCCTGATGCTGATCGGGCATTTTATTTTTTCTTACATTCCTGTACGTCAGATCGCCGATGATACATCGGCCTGGTATAAAACACTGGATCCGAATTTTCACTGGATGGTGTTGGCCGGGTTTATGGCACAGATGGTGGATGGCGCAACGAGTATGGGATATGGGGTAACCAGTTCCATCGTATTGCAGTCGGCCCATGTAAGCCCGGCCGCCATCAGCGGCGGAATTCACACGGCAGAGATGTTCACTACCGCTGCATCTGGTTACAGTCATTATAAATTCGGAAATGTCAATAAGAAATTATTTAAGGCACTGGTGATCCCTGGAATTATCGGGGCCATACTGGGCGCGTTTTTGCTGGTAAAATTCGGGGAGACGCATATTCGTTTCTTGCGGCCGGCGATGGCCATCTATACCTTGCTGCTGGGTGTCCGCATTTTCAGTAATGCTTTCCGGGCCGTGGATATAAAAAAGAAATTCAAACGCTTTGGCTGGCTGGCCGGTGCCGGTGGTTTTCTGGATTCATTCGGCGGAGGTGGTTGGGGACCGATTGTAACTTCCACACTAATTACTAAAGGACGAACTCCACGCTATGTAGTGGGCTCGGTAAGTCTGACCGAATTTTTTGTAACACTCGCCAGTGCCCTTACTTTCTTTACGATGATAGGGGTGCAGAACTGGCAGGTAATCCTTGCCCTCGTATTGGGCGGGGTAGTAGCGGCGCCTATAGCGGCCCGGCTCGCGGGTAAACTGCCGAGAAAGACTTCTTTTATTTTATTGGGCACCGTCGTTGTTATCTGGAGTTTACGGATTGTTTATCATGCATTCTGAGTTCTGATAGTTAAGTTTTCTGGAGATGTATCATGTACACAATTCATTGTTAGTTATTCGTCACTAATTATGAGGCGGATAATTCACCGACTTCAGCTAAATCTTTAAATTCGTATTCTATGATTCTAAAGCGACTTTTAGTCATTGCCATACTCTTATCTGGTTCAGGACTATATGTATCAGCACAGACCAAAGACACCGAACAGATTACACAGGTCTGGCTGGGCTACCTGAATCAGACCCGGCTGAGCAATAAGTGGGGAATCTGGGTGGATGCACATTTGCGGACCAAGGACGATTTTGTAAAGGAGCTCAACACCGGCATCTTCCGGACAGGCCTGACTTATTTTATGAATGATGACCTGAAATTCACCGCCGGCTATGCATTTATTAATCATTTCCCCGGGGATAATCATAAAAATATTTCGCAACCGGAGCATCGTCCGTGGCAGCAGGTACAATGGCATACAAAATATCCCCGGTTACGCCTGATGCAATACATCCGGCTGGAAGAACGATGGAGACGGAAAGTGTTAAACGATGATGAACTGACAGACGGCTATACCTTTAATTTTAAATTCAGGTATAATTTCCTCGCGCAGTTTCCGCTCGGGAAAATCAGGTTCCAGCCTCGCAGCCTGTCCCTGGTACTGAATGATGAAGTGCATGTAAATTTCGGGAAGCAGATCGTGTATAATTATTTTGACCAGAACCGCTTCTTTACCGGGTTGAATTACCAGCTCAGTGGAAAGGAAAATCTGCAGGTGGGTTATCTGTATGTTTTCCAGCAACTGGGAGCCGGTAACCGGTATAAAAACATACATGGTGCCCGGATTTTTTATTTCCAGAACCTGGATCTCCGTAAAAAGAAATGAACTGTTTTAAGCAGAACTCCGTTTAAGAAAATCATCCATCAGGGGATTAAAGGCTTCCGGTGTTTCAAGCATCGGCACATGCCCGCATTCATCGATCCAGTGCAATTCAGATTGGGGCATCAGCCGGTGAAAACTCTCCGCCACTTCGGGAGGCGTAATGGTATCATTCTTTCCCCAGATCAGGCAGCAGGGCAGGGTGAGTTTATGTAAATCCTTTTCTACATTATGCCGGATCGTGGATTTAGCCAGCGAAATGATCTGAATGGCCTTGCGGCTGTTGACCGTAGCATAAATCTCATCCACCAATTCCTTAGTCGCCACTTCCGGTTTATAAAAAGTCAGTTCTGTCTTGGTCTTGATATAGTCGTAATCCCGGCGTCTTGGATAGGTATCGCCCATGCCATGTTCATATAAACCGGAACTGCCACTCAGGGTCAGGGTCTTTACTTTCTCCGGATGCTGGAGCGTATACAGTAAGGCAATATGCCCGCCCATGGAATTACCCAACAGGTGAAATTTTTCCAGCTGCAGTTCATCTGCCACTTCCTGAACAAATTTCATCAGGGTAAAAATATCGACACAGAATCCCAATTCATAAAAAGGAAAGATCGGAACAATGACCCGGTGGGTTTTACGCAGGTGTTCAATCAGCGGCTGAAAATTCTTCACTGAACCAAACAGTCCATACAGGAGAATGATCGGTTCTCCCTCTCCTTCATCCGTGTAACGGGGGGCAGTATGTTTGGCAGAAAATAATTTCATATGAAAACATTATCGCGGAATATAAATGTTTTGGTTCGTTGGCCCGGTGGCTCTAATCAGGACAATTCCGGGGTTGGACAGGGCGATTATCCCATCCGGGTGGAAAAATAAGGAAATAACCGTTCGTTACCAATGATTCAGCCAGATTTGAGGGGTATTCAGCGCCCGGTTTGTGCTATCGCCCGCTTCCCGCTGTTGGGCCCCCTTTGTTGATAGCCTATAACTTTTGTAGACATCATTTTCAGAAGCGATTCCCTGTCCCATTGTATCTTTACCGGAATTATAAATCAGCACTTCAAGATGGCAAAACAACAAAGACCCGCAACCCGTGCAGTAAGAATACAGACCCAAAAAACCGCGCAGAAAGAACATTCCACCCCTTTATTCCTGACCAGCAGTTTTACCTATGATTCTGCGGAAGATATGGCCGGAGCCTTTGCCACTGAATCACCTGAAGTAAATATTTATTCGCGCTTTTCCAATCCGGGTGTTGATGAATTTGTAAATAAAATAGCTTCGCTCGAAGGAGCGGAACATGGGGTAGCAACCGGTACAGGAATGGCCGCGATCTTTTCCACCTTCATGACCTTTCTGAGCAAAGGAGATCATATCATCTCCGCCTCTGCAGTTTTTGGTTCTACACATACCATCCTGACCAAATACCTGCCCAAATGGGGGATTGAGTCTTCCTATTTCGATATGAATCAACCGGAAACGATTGAGTCACTGGTAAAGCCTAACACAAAAATGCTTTATCTCGAAACACCCAGTAATCCCGGACTGGATATCATCGACATTGAATACGTTTCTGCCATTTGTAAAAAGCATCAGATCCTGCTGGTGGTGGATAATTGTTTTGCCACGCCGGCCGTTCAACAACCCATACAATATGGAGCAGACCTGGTTATACATTCCGCCACCAAGTTTATTGATGGACAAGGTCGGGTATTAGGAGGTGTTATTGTCGGTAAAAAGGAACTGGTGCACCAGCTCTATCTTTTTATCCGGAATACCGGACCTTCCATGAGTCCTTTTAATGCGTGGGTGCTGAGCAAGAGCCTGGAGACCTTATTCATCCGGATGGATCGGCATGCCGCTTCCGCACTGGCCATTGCCACTAAACTGCAGGGACATGCGAAAATCAGCAGGGTGAAATATCCATTCCTTGAATCGCATCCGCAATATGCCATTGCCAAAAAACAAATGAGCAATGGCGGGGGAATTGTCACTTTTGAATTGAAAGGAGGGATTGAAAGCGGCCGTAAGTTTCTGAATGCACTGGAAATGATTTCCATGACCAATAACCTGGGGGACAGCCGGACCATCGCTTCTCACCCGGCTTCCACCACTCACTCCAAATTATCGGAGGCGGAACGTCAGTCGGTGGGGATCACCCCCGGACTGATCCGTGTTTCCGTTGGACTGGAAGATGTAGAAGATATCCTGGATGATTTATTGCAGGCACTGGATCAATCCTGATTATTTTTTCTTTCTTTTCGCCAGCTGCTGTAAAGTGGCCCGCATGTCTTTATGAAGGGGCGCTTCCAGGTCAATTATTTTTCCATCTATATCGGTAAAGCTTAGCTGATACGCATGCAGGGCCAACCGGCCAAGGATGGGACGTTCTTCCAGTTCGTTCTTGGATAATTTGAATTTAGATTTTACGGCAGATAAAAGCAGGGGTTTGCCGTCTCCATACAACGGGTCGCATACAATCGGGTAGCCGAGGTCTTTCATATGTACCCGTATCTGATGCGTACGGCCGGTGTGAATCCGAAACTGCAGCAGGGAGAAAATACCAAAATCAGTCAGTACTTCATAATCCGTGAGCGCTTCTTTCCCTTTGCGATGAACAATCATGGTGCCGTTCAGTGCCGGATGTTCCATCAACGGGGCTTCAATACTGCCAGCGGGCTGTGCCGGTGATCCAATGACCAGTCCCTGGTAAATCTTTTTGGTATGACGGTCTTCGAATTGTTTGCAGAGGTGTTTATGCGCGGCTTCATTTTTTGCAAATACGATCAGTCCGCTGGTGTCACGGTCAATCCGGTGTACCGTGAATATCTCCCCGTACTTTTCTTTCAGCAATACTTTCAGGGATACTTCCTTTCCTTCCCGGTCAGGAATCGACAGGAGGCCGGACGGCTTATTGATTGCCACCCAATTCTCCGTTTCAGCTATAATGGAGTCCTTAAAATTCATATCAGTTAATTGGGAATGGCCGGCTATTTTCCTTTGCCAAAATGTTTAAGATCGCGTACTTCCTTTTCCGTCAGGAAACGCCATTTACCGCGATCCACATTCTTCTTGGTGAGTCCTGCAAATACCACGCGGTCCAGGTTGCGAACATCATAGCCCATCTTTTCAAAGATGCGGCGTACGATCCGGTTGCGTCCGCTGTGGATTTCCACACCCACCTGTGATTTGTCCTTGGAGTCAGCATAGGCCAGCACATCTACATTGGCCGGTCCATCATCCAGTGTTACGCCCGAGAGAATCTGTTCAAAATCTCTTTTCTCCAGGGGTTTATTGAGGGTAACGTGATATACTTTCTTTACCTCATTGCTGGGGTGCGTGAGTTTCTGGGCCAGTTCACCATCATTGGTCAGGATTAACACACCTGAGGTGTTACGGTCCAGCCGGCCTACCGGGTAAACTCTTTCGGTGGTAGCCCGTGCGATTATATCCAATACCGTTTTCCGGCCCTGCGGATCATCGGTGGTGGTAATGAAATCCTTAGGTTTATTGAGCAGAATATAGACCAGGTTCTTGGCCAGGAAAATCTTTTTCCCGTTGACCCGAACCTCATCTTTGGGCGATACTTTAAAGCCGGGTTCATTCACGGTCTCACCATTCACTTTCACCAGTCCCTGTTTTACCAGTTCAGCGGCTTCGCGGCGGGCAGCCACACCGGAGTGGGCAATATATTTATTAAGGGGCATCAGTTCGTCGCTCTCTTTCCGCTGATGGGAGACGGGTGCGGGTGCCTGGCCTTTCTTGCCGGACTGCTGATTTGCATTCGGCGTTAAGCGTTGACGGGCTTCTGCTTTCTTCTGGTCGAAGAAGGCTTCCCTTTCCTTTTTGTCTTTTCTTTTTTCCTGTTTGAATTGTTCTTTGATCGCGGCGTTGCTCTTCTTTTTCGCGAATTTTCCGAAGTTATTTCCGGGTTGCTTCATGGTGAGTAGTTTGCTGTTTTACAACAGTAGTGAGCCGCAAAGGTACGGATTTCCGGCCGGATGGCCGAAACTTGCCTGCGGCGGGGGGTGGCCACGAAATCACACGAAAAAACACGAAATGAAATACAGAAAGGCAGGCCACGGATTTCACAGATTCACACGGATTGCCCCCTAAACCTGCCTGTCCGGTAGACAGGTCCCCAGAAGGGGACTTTGAAGATTCAAAGAAGTTAGACAATTCTTACTCTTAGTCTTGCGTAAAATTTCCCGCAAAGCTTTATAAGACATTCCGAAAATCGAAAACTCTTTTTGGCTTTGCGGGAGTAAATACGCAATTCAAAACAGTAAATGACTTTATTATAAATCGGAGTCTGAAGTCCCCCTTCGGGGGATTTAGGGGGCCTTCGTGGGCTTTCGTGTGATTTCGTGGCCACCCCTTTTTACCGAAGGCAAAAAAAAGGCCCCGATCCGGGGCCTTTACATCATATCATAGAATCATCAAAGGGTTTCTTTCTCAACAGGAGGAGGTGGAGGTGTTTTCTGTCCTTTTGGTCCTTTGGGGCCTCTGCCGGGACCTTCACCATGGCCGGCTCCTTGTTTTTTTCCTTCCTTCATTTTTTTCAGTTGCTCCTCGGTAAGGATAGACTTCATGTTCTCTTTCTGTTTTTTGCCAAGTTCTCGCATTTGCTCGCGTTTCTGTTCTTCAGTCAGCGACTTGTTCTCACGGATCGCTTTCATTTTATCACCCATTTCTTTGCGGCTCTTTTCCAGTTTAGCGGATTGCTCTTCAGTAAGTCCGAGTTGAGTTTTCATTTTCTCCGCTCTTTGCTTCATCATATCCTGCTGTTTGGCCTGTCCGTCTTTTTTACGCTGTTCCATTTTGGCCTTTTGTTCAGGAGTGAACACGCTTTCCATCTTCGCCTTATGTTCTTTCACCAGGCTTTCTCTTTTCGCCTTCCATTCCTTCACAGTTATGTTATCATTCTTTTTCAGCTCTTCCATTTTTTTACGGAAAGCATCTTTTTCAGTTTTGAACTGTTCTTTCTGTGCATCAGTCAGATTCAGTTCTTTCATGGCTTTATGGCGTTCCGGCCCTCCTTTCTGTTTATGATGCATCATGGGAGGATGGTCTGCTTTTCTTTCAGGGATTTCCTGGGCGTTGGCACCAAATACAAGGGTAAGGGCCAGTACGGGGAGCAATAATTTTTTCATGTTTTACTTTTTCTTTGAGACGAGGGCCTGAATGGATAACCTTCGCCGGTCAAGGTT
>DAORKK010000150.1:0-8262 GCA_035439525.1 Chitinophagaceae bacterium | reverse complement strand
AGGATATCCCGAAGCGTTTCCATGGTACGGATAATATGGGTTCCTTTATTGATCATCACACAATCCGCCAGTGCGGCATGGGCTGCATCGGTAATTTCTGATCGGGTGGCCATGCCTGATTTATTCATATTCTCCAATACCTGTGTGGCCCAGATGACCGGTACATGTCCCGCTTCACAGATCCAGAGTATCTCCTCCTGAATTTCACTCATCCGTTCGAAACCGATCTCCACGGCCAGGTCACCCCTGGCAATCATGACGCCCACTTGTTCTTCCCGCATCCCGGTAAAAAGCAGGTCGGGCAGGTTTTTAACTGCTTCCGGTGTTTCTATTTTAATAATCAATGCCACTTTTTTGTTACGGCCCATGGCTTCCTGCAATTGCAGCAGGTCTTTTGTATTCCGGACAAAAGAATACCCAACCATATCCGCATGCTTGTTGATAAAAGAAAGACATTTAATATCGTACTCCGTTAGGGCCGGCATGGACAGCAGTGACTCCGGGAAATTGATCCCTTTCTCAGGCTTTAAAAAAGGCTTCTTGGTTGAAACCCTTAACACCTGTAGCCTGGCTCTTCCTGGCTCTATCTTCTCAACCCTTGCTTCAATTAATCCATCATCAAACAATACGGTTTCCCCGGTATTCAGTTGTTCCGCAATACCCGGAATGGTACAACCAATGGTATGATCATCTTCTACGATACCCTGCTCATCGGCCAGGTAAAGGTGCTGCCCTTCTTTAATGGCTATTTTTTCATTATTTCTCGTTATGGTTCTGATTTTCGGACCGGCGAGGTCCATATAAATGCGGCAGCTGAGTCCGGTGATTTTGGTAGCCCGTTTTACCTGTTGAATCATCCGGAACCAGACTGTTTCATCATCGTGCGCACAATTGATCCGGGCTACATTCATTCCGGATTGAATCAGGTTTTTAACTTTTGAATAATCATCTGCAAATTCCGTATCAAAAGTGACCATGATCCAGGGAACGGATTCGGTTTGCCTTTTTCCGAATAAAGCAGTCGCCCTTTCTGCAAAAAATGCTTTGCTTTTCTGGTAGTCAAATACCTGATCGGGATGAATGGTATCACTTCCGATCCGGTTCAGGATGGCCAGTAACTGTCCGCGGATATGACTTTCAGAACTGGCCATGGAAGAGAGACCATACTCATGCAGGGCATCCTGCAGATTCCGGATATCCAGGCTTCGTAAGGCGAGATAGTGAAGCAGATTCACGGCACTTTTCCGGTTGGAAGGATGTACTTTCTCCAGCAGGTAATTAAAATCCCTCTCGGCCAATAACATAAATTCATCAATCCGTTCCAGTTCATTGGCTAACCTGACCAGTTCTTCCTTCATTTCAAATATTTAAACAAATTAATAAACAGGTCCGCAAACCAACACTGATGCAGATTAGAACGCTGAATGATTTTCTACGGATTAATGCAAGGCAATAGCCGGTGCTGCTGCTTGTTTAAACTCCTGCCCTACCACTCCGGCCATGGTTTGGGCCAGTTGCTGGAGATAATGCTGTTCCTCGGATTTTATTTCACCGGCTGGTTCAATTCCTGGACCTATAACAGCGAACCAGGCCTGCGAAGAACCACTGATGAACTCTCCGTGTGAAGTCCAGTTAGCGGTACGACTGCCACGACCATGATCCGTAGTGATGATGAAGGTGGTATTATTTTTATACCTGGGGGTGGTCTGCACCCAATGCCATAGATCGGCAATCATCCGGTCCACCTGGCTGGCCTGTTGTAAATAAAGATCATAACGACCGTCGTGTGCATACTCATCCGTTTCTCCTAATCCAAGGCATAAAACACGGGGCTGGTTGAGTTGCAGGTATTCCCGGGCAGCCAGGAAAGTCAGCTGATCATAGCGGGTGGATTTTTTATCCGTGATGCTTTCCCGCTGAACGGTATTGATCAGTTGCTGCGCATCGGTTTCTCCTTCGGTAGGCAGGTACCCGCTGTTTACCGGCAATCCATTTCTTTCCGAATTGAGAATGTAAGGAAACACATCCCAGGAAGAGAATACGGCTACTTTACCGGCGAAATCCGGCTGCTGGTTCAGGTACTCAAATACATTAATGTTAGGATTTTTTTTCTTCCGGTTGGAGGAAATCTGCATATCCGTATTTCCGGTAAACATTTCATTGTAACCCGGATAAGAAAGTGAATAAAGATTAGCCGCATCCACTTTATTATGTAAGAGCCGGTTGCCGAATACCTGGCCCTTTGCCGCAATCACTTTCCAGAAAAAAGGCATTAATTTCTCCCGGCGTTCTTTCGCAGAAGCGGCCCAGTATTGCAGACTGATGGTGGAGTGGTCCGGTGTAAATTTTTCTGAATGGAGAATGGAGGAATCTGCGCCGTTGAATAATTCCTGCCAGCGGAAGCCATCAACTGTTATAATAAACAGGTTACGGGCTACAGGTAAAGGCGTTTTAGCGACAGATGTAAATTCCTGTTTGGCGATCACAGGAGTCAGCACTATTCCAAGGACAAAACAAGTCCAGATGCTTTTCATGTGTAACGGTTTTGCAAAGAAAGCAAGCCGATATAACCTCAGTATTAAGTATAGATTATGGAATTGTTAGGGTTTTACCGATTGTAGTGCCCCACGGATAATCAATAATGCATCAGCCATCTGTTCCCGGGTTATGATCAAGGGCGGACAAAGTTGTAATACATTTCCCTGGGATACTTTAAAACTCAATCCATGTTTTAAACAATAATACAATACAGCTTCCGCTTCCTCTACTGCCCTTTCTTTGGTCAGTGGATCCTTTACCAGTTCCACCCCCCATAATAATCCCTTGCCCCTGATATCCCCGATCAATGAAAATTCATTTTTCAGCAGCAGCAGTTCATTCCGGAAAAACGATTCATCCTCATTTACTTTCTTAATCAGTTGCTGGCCGATGGTGTATTCTATCATTGCCAGTGCGGCTGCGGCACCAAGCGGACTCTTCTCATGGGTATAATGTCCCAATGAAATCTCTCCTGCAATATTGTAAGCATCTTTTGTAACCATTGCCGCAATCGGAAAAGCACCGGCTCCCAGGCCTTTTCCCAGGCAAAGAATATCCGGCACTATTCCGTAATCGTCAAATGCAAACAGTGATCCGGTTCGTCCAAAGGCAATGGGAATTTCATCAAGTATCAGCAGTACCCGGTGCCTGTCACATATTTCCCTGATCCTTTTCCAGTATTCAACAGAGGGAATCTGCACATCAGTATTCCGGATAGTTTCCGCAATGAAGGCTCCTACATCATTATTATGCGTTAATAATTCATCAAGAAGTGCTGCATACTGTAATTCCTGCTCAGGTCCATTCCGGTACATATCCGCCTGAGGGATAAACAGCGTTTCCGGAAAGAATTGCCCCATATATTTCCGGAACTGTTCTTCCCCACCAACCGCAATTGCATCCAGTGAGGCCCCATGAAAGGAGCCCTGTACGGAAATCACTTTTTGCTTGCCGGTTACGCGGCGGGCCAGCTTAAGGGCCATTCCCACAGCGGAGGTACCGCCCGGGGCAAACAATACCCGGTTCAGGGTGGCGGGCAGGAGACTGACCAGTTTTTCGGCCAGCTGGATGGCAACCTTATTGGTATAGCGCCTGGGGGAGAACGGAAGAATGTCCAGCTGTTCTTTCAGCCGGGCTGTGACATACGGATTCCGGTAACCCACCTGGTGCACGCTGTTCCCGTGGAAATCCATATAACGTTTCCCGTGAATATCCGTCAGGTATATCCCCTCGCAGGAATCAATCACATTCAGACAGGGAGTGGATAGTGACTGATGCAGGAATACCGCAGCGTCTCTGGAGAGCCACTCAAGGATATCTGCATCAAGTTCGCTGTACCATTGCTCCCGGCCTTCGGAAAAATTTACATCGCCTTCCTGTCTTAGTTGTTGTAATGATTCATCCATAGATTATTGTTTAAAGTCCCTCTATAAGTTCCCGACTCAGTCCGAAAGACAAGGATATTCCTTGCTTAGTTAATCCATTTTTTTAACTGAGCTTTTTCCGTATTTCCTTTTAAAATAAATCCCGGAAAAGATCACCAGCAGTATACCGGCCACTGACCCAATCAGTATAAGACGAATAAAAAAACCGGTCCAGGATAGTTCCAGCATGGTGAAATTCTTTACAAATAGAATGGCTGTGCTTCCCAGGTACCCGAATGAATCGGCCACATAAATAATAAATCCGGCATTCCCTATATAACGGAAGCTGGCAATCAACCGCTCAAACAACATACAATTAAATGGCACATATCCCATATAAAGCCCGACGCCACTGAGGGTCATCCACCAGAATGGGGAAAGGCTATCCTCCAGGTACAGAATGGTGGAGAAAATACAAAGTACAAAGCCGGTTATAATTATGACATGGTTGATGAGCAGGGCATGAATGTTCTTTCTGATCAGGATCAATAAACTCATCAATACTAACACCAGCAACGAAGCCGGAAGTTCACTCTGTGTAAAAACCGCCGCATTATTCATGTACCCCAGTTCACTCCATATATTAGAAGCAAAATTACTCCGGTAATCCCTGATGATAGTCAGCATGACATAGGACAATATCAGCAACAGTAGTCCCGGAAAAAAAGTTTTGATAAAATCCTTGCGTCTTTTTTTACTCATAGGCTTCCGTTCCGTCCGGTAATAAACATCCCGCTGATCCGGCAGGGGTGTTTTATCCAATAACCAGGTAAACAATACAAGGACCGGAAAGAAAAGCAGGCCGGTTACCCAGGGCATCCAGTATTCAGATACGGCCCACTCCATTAAAACATATTTTCCGGCCGTTTGTGCAAACCCGGAAGCGAAGATGAAACTGGCCGACAAAACAGCACCCAGCAATTCAGTTGTTCTTCTTCCTTCCAGGTAACTGAACACCAGCCCATAGATCACGCCAAGAGGAAAGCCATTTAAGAAAAGAAACAGGATATTAAACGGTGCCGGGAATAAGGCAAAAAATAACAATGCAAACCAGGAAATAAAAATCAGTTTAAGTATGGCCGGCGCCCGCTTATCCGTTTGCATGGATCCGATAAAACCTATACCAAAAAACTTACTGGCGGTATACCCGATTGTCTGGGCAATCACTAACCAGATTTTATAATCAACCCCGGCAAAGGATATTCCCTGAAAATTGGCGGAGGTAAACGGTTTGCGGAATGCATACATACAGGTGTATACACAAAAAGCAGAGAGGGCAGCCAGTAAGGAAACCTTCCATTCCTTCTTTGTAAACTGCAGAGAAATTGTATTCATTATCTCCTTTATGCAGTTAGTTCAGAAAACGGGTTGAAAAAAGCAGTACGAAAACCGTAAACGAAACTGATACGGAATAATAGACAAAGGCTGTTTTGAAAAAAACAGCAGGACTGATTGCCATGATGAAATTTTGCCGGAAGTTAGCGGGATGTATCTGCTTCCCTGTTAAGCCAGCATGAACAAACCTTTAATTCTGTGTGATTACATCAGAATGCGAAAGTAGCAGAAAGCCATGCGGAACGACCCACGCCATTGATACCAGAACCATGAGTACGGTAATCTTCATTGAACAGGTTCTGGAGTCCCAATGAAAAGGACACTTGTTTCATTTTATAACCTCCGTAAAGATTAAACAGATTCCAGCCTGGTGTACCACCTGCAGGAATACGATTATCTTCCTTATCGCCTTGTGCAAGTCGATGCTGGACGGAAGCAAACAGCCATTCAGTAGCGGCAAACCAGGCCGTATTCCTGTACGTAATGAGCACTCTTCCATTAAACGGAGGGATGCGGCGCAGGGGTTCCTGCCGGGTCAGGCTCTGACCAAAAGTATAGGCCAATCCCCCATTCAGCTCAAGTTTACCGGTAATCTGTGCCGAAAAAGAGAACTCCGTACCACGTATAAAAGCCGCATCGGTATTCTCTTTGCGGTAAACCGGGTAACCACTGATCACCTGTCCTTCTTCCCTGACCCGTGTAATCAGGTTGCGGATATCCATATAAAAAAAAGCAGCAGCGGCACTGACTCTTTTTCCGCAGATTTTATAACCCAGTTCTGTCTGTGCGGATTTTTCCGGTGCTAATCCGGTAGCCGGAATCTCATACCTGAAATCAACAATACCGAGCGTACCCATATCATCAATATTCGGCGCCCGAAAACCACTACTGTAAGAGAGATATACGGACTGTGTTTCGCTGAGTTTATATAAAAGGGCCGCATTGTAAACAAAGGCCGAAGGATTGATCCGTACTTTTCCAAGACTGGTATCCATTATATTGGCAGAGAACTGGTTAAAACGGATTCCGGCATCAATCATCCAGCGCCCGGAATTAAAATGATGCAGCGAATAGGCCGAATAATTGCCATAACCTGCCTGGTCGGGATAAAGCCCTCTTTTTTGTTCAGTTGCCGAGGTAGACCGATTAATATCTTCTCTTGTACTGAAAACTTTATCCTGGTAAATTTCGATTCCGGAATTAGCCGACCAGTGCCTTGAAAACACTGAGTTATTATCAAGAGTAAGTCCGGCAGTACGCACCCTGTCCCGCTCCACCCTTAGCACCTGACTGCCGTTCTTTTGATTATTTCTCCCTTCTTTTCCTTCCTGGAAGGAAACCGTCAGTTCAGTTTCCCTGAAAATCCGGGAACCATTGACTTTCCGGATACGGGCATAACTGAATAATCGTCGTTGGGGATCCATTTCGTTCAGCAGATAGTTTTCAAGCTGTACTTTATGAAAAACCGGAACATGCTGTTGTTGTAATAATTGGCTGACAAACTGAAGGGTCATATCCTCTTTAAGGCTGAGCTTAAGATTCAGGTCCATCCCCCATTCATCATATCCGGAAGGCGATTGTTTACCAGTTGTATCCCCGCCTATAAGATCGCCAAAATCTTTTTTACTGACCCCTGCCAGGAATGCCAGTTTTTTAGTTGAAAATGCTATTTCCCCCCGGCCGGTTTTTTCCATGTCCCCCGTCATATATTTTCCGGTCAACCGGCCAGAAAGTTTTTTTCCATTCAGGGAAAATTCAGGTTCCCTGGTAAAAATCTGTACGACTCCTCCCATTGCATCTGTGCCGTATTGTACAGAGCCGGTTCCCTTGGCCACTTCGATCCGACCGATGGTAAACAGATCAATGGTGTTCAGGTATTGATTGGGTCCATAACGGAAAGTAGAATTATTCATCCGTACGCCATCCACCAGTAACAACGTCTGATTTCCGGTCAATCCCCTTACAAATGTAGAGCCGCCCCCATGATTTGTTTTCTGTACAAACACACCCGGCAGACCCATCAGGGCTTCCGGGGTGCTCCGTGGACTGAATTCCTGCAGTAATTTTCCGGTAACAGAACTAACGGTATAGGGTACCCGCAAATTTTCCTGCTTTGTGCGAAGGGCGGTAAGCACGACTTCGTCCATGGAGGTGACACTGGTATCAGCTCCGGTAACCGGTTGTTGGGCATTGGCAGGTTGCATCAGCCACATACCTGAAAGCAACAGAAATATTGATTTCTTCATACGATTAACCCATTAATCTTCTTTCTCCGTTTTTTTCAGGAAGGCACTTCTGCGGGGAGCCGGCATTTTACTACCCTCCCCCTTCACCGCTTTCCAGATCACTTCACTGAAAACCAGGTCCGGTATGGCATCTTCCTTGCTGAAATCAAAGGTTTCACTTAAACGGGCACTCGGTGTGTTCTTTATGTTCTTTTCATTCAGATCCACCAGTGCGGGAACCGCTAAAAAAGGTTCCCCATTAAACTGACTACTGAAACAGCGCCACATGGGTTCCGCGGCCGCATCATACTGGCTCATCGGAGGCAGGCCGAGAATCAGTTCGATCGTGCGTAGCATGGAAGAGGTGGAATACATGGTATGATCGATGAATTTCCTTTTGACAAAACCACCTGCCACATAAGCGGTGGTACGATGCGCATCCACATGATCGGGGCCGTTCTGCGCATCATCTTCTACAATAAATATGGCAGTTTCTTTCCAGATCGGGCTTTTGGACAGGTACTCTATAAACATACCTACGGCAAGGTCATTATCCGCCACATGGGCAAATGGAGTGGGCCGGCCAAGACGCTGTCCTTCCGTATGATCATTGATAAAACGAAGTGAATTAAACCGTGGCACGGCATTGGCCGCTAACAATGAATCGAACTCCCGCTTCCATTGATAAAAACGGGTAGTATCGCGTACGGATTCGTCCCAGCTGGTATAGTAAGGACAAA
>DAORKK010000149.1:0-8332 GCA_035439525.1 Chitinophagaceae bacterium | reverse complement strand
TTACTCAGCACAGTTGAATGAGTATAAAGCGGCCCTGAAAGATCCCAAAAAGGCCACCAAAAAGGCACTGGAGCTGCTGGCTGGCAATATATCTTTCCGCGAATTCTGGCGCAAAAACAGCCAACTGGCCAGCCTGTTCCGTCTGCCGGGCGAACCCGGTGACCTCAGCTCTCTGGCTAATCTCTCAGGACTGCAAACAAGGGCCCAGGTGAATGCCCTGATCCAGCAACAACTGGCAACTGGTGGCCCGAATGCCCAGGCGCAGTTTCAGCAGAATATCCAGGCGGCACAGGGGCAGTTAAATCAGCTGAAAGATAAAGTGATCAAAATGGGAGGGGGCAGCAGTGATGAGGAGATGCCCGAAGGTTTTCGTCCGCAATCTCAAAAAACAAAATCTTTCTTCCAGCGACTTGAGATTGGTACCAATATTCAATCGGTCCGGTCTAATGGGCTATTACCTACCACATCCGATTTGGCGATCAGTGCAGGATATAAACTAAACGATAAGAGTATTATTGGTATTGGGGCCAGCTACAAACTGGGCTGGGGAAGAAATTTACAAAACATCCGGTTCAGCCACCAGGGAATCGGGACCCGGAGTTTTGTAGACTGGAAGCTAAAAGGTGCACTCTGGATTAGTGGAGGCTTTGAGATGAATTACCGGTCTGAAATTAGAAATATCACAGAATTGAAGGACTATTCAGCCTGGCAGCGGAGCGGGATGATCGGGCTGAGCCGTAAGCTACCGGTGAAGACAAAGTTTTTCAAAAATACCAAACTGATGTTGCTCTGGGATTTTTTAAGTTATCAGCAGGTGCCCAGAACACAGGCACTCATTTTTAGAATTGGATACAATTTGAAATAATTATTTATGCGATTAAGATTATTTGTACTGTTGGCAGTCATATGTTCTATTTCTGTGAACGCACAGGAAGAAGTAGAGAGCAAACAAATAAAAATTGTGGAGCAATCGCCGAGTGCCCCCAATACGGCCAGTCTTGGTAAATACTTTGAGGTACCGGTGAATATGTCAACCGGTGTGCCATCCATTCAAATCCCCTTATATGTAATCAAGACGGGGAGTATCTCGATACCTATAACGTTATCCTATCATAGTGCAGGTAATAAAGTGAACAATGCTGCCAGTTGGGTGGGTTTCGGATGGGACCTCAGTTGCGGGGGAGTAATTTCAAAGCAGGTTAACGGACTGGATGATTTTTATTCAATGACACAATATCCGAATCCTTATAGCGGTGGTCTCCCGGCATGGTCCACTTTTATGAATCCGGATTATACAGAAGGGGGAGTGAATCTTGGTATCAATTCTATTACTCAAATCATCGATACCATGGGGTCCGGGTTTAATACTATTCCCGGGAATACTGATTTGCTTTACAGGTTGGTGGGGAGGATAATAAAAAACAGGTACGATGGGGAGGCGGACGAATACAATTTTAGCACACCTGAGGGTTCCGGTGCCATTTTCTACAATCAAAAAACAACTCAGTTTGAGGCGAATGAATTAAATGGCTGGAAAGTTTCATTTGACCCTTATAGCAATAGCTGGTTTATACAAAAAAAGGATGGAAAAGGATTTTATTTTGCAGCAAGGGAAGAGGCATTAAGTCCATATTATGCATCGCCAAGTACCCCTTTTAATCCTCAGGAATATTTTACTTCGGCCTGGTATTTATCAGGGATTGATGATCCGGTTAACGGACGTGGGGTTTCATTTGAATATGATTATGCACCATTCTGGTGGCTGTCAAATATGCGGGTGTATACGGAAAACTGGGATATCAGTTATCCCGCTTCGTATGCTGGAGGTAGTTCAAGAGATGTCATGCGCTATGGAAATCAATTGAATGTGAAGCGTATAAATTTTCCTGAGGGGTATGTTGAATTTGTCAAAGATGCAGCAGCTCGATTAGACGGGGGTGTGAATGCCCTTCGTTATATCAGAATTTACGATAAGAATAATGTTTTAAAGAAGCAGTTTGAGCTAAAATACTTTTATGCTTGGAGTGGAATAGCTAATTCAGCCCGTTTGTTTTTAAAATCAGTGCAGGAGATAAATTATATCAGTGGTTTAGCCAGTGATAGCAGACCCTATACAATCAGTTATGATACCACAGCAGTCATGCCTCCCCGCTTTTCTTATGCGCAGGATATCTGGGGTTATAATAACGGGAAAACGGCAAATACTACTAATATTCCTACTCTGCCATTACTTACAATGATGGGCATACCACCTCATGCAAACAGGTATGTGGATACTAATTATACAAGATCAGGAATTATTAAGCAGATTGTTTATCCGACGGGCGGGAGTTTGAACTTTACGTTTGATTTTAATCGAGATGGCAATGACAGTCTGGTAGGAGGGCTCAGGATCAAACGGATTGTAAATTATGACAGTGTTGCCTCGAAAAGCCTGATAACAGAATACAGGTATAATGATGATAATAGTCATTCAACAGGAATTGTTGCATCAAGACCTGAGTTTCATTACTACTATGACAACGGCACAAATGGAACATCTTTATGCCGGATTAGTGGCGACCCAATCTATCCATTATTCGGGAATCAGGGGAGTCCGGTTACTTATACCAGGGTGGAAAAAGTAGAAATCGGAGAAGGCCTGGAGTTAAAATCAAGGCACTATTTCTACAGTGATTTATCCGGAATAGGCATTTCGCCGGATGCTATTTACCGGAATGCCAATATTGGCCTGCCCTATAATAAAATGGCGGATCTTCAGCGTTTTTCATATCATCCATATAGCACAGAAATATTTAAAAAGGTACCTGAGGGGCATCCTAATTGGCCGTATAAAATTATTAAAAAGGATATTCAGGGATATGATGTACTTAATGGATTTAAAAAGTATGTCTGGAATATTCAGGCTGCCTGGGGACAGGCTGGTATGGATGCCTGGATAGAATGGCCAGGGCATGACCCTTATATTCTGACTCCTTTACAGCAGATACCTTATATGAATGGGTATAAGCTCTTTCAGGATAATATTGTAAATACCGCTTCAACAAGTGAGACCTACGATGACAATAATCAGGTTATTCGCCAGAATGTATACCGGGTGTTTGACACATTGAATGGCAACCTGCGAAAACTGACTACGGTTGCCAGTAACGGGGACACGCTTCGAACTTATTTGAAATATGCGTCTAACTACGAGTTTAACAGTTCCACCGATCCGGTCAATCAGCAGATTCATTACCTTATTGAAAATAATATTTTAGCAGCACCGGTAGAGATTGTGAAAACGTTGCAAACACCCGGATCTGCGGAAATCCTGACCGATGCGGACCTTTATTTTTACGAAAGCGGAAAGCTAAAGAAGAACTTAAGGCTTACAGAGGATATTCCGTTTTCTGGTTTTACCCAGTCGTACAACAACGCTACATCGTTTTATTATGATTCCAGGTATAAACTGGAAAGCGAAATTGAGTTATACAATGTCAGCAAAAATCCGGTTCAGATAAAATTAAAGGATAAGGTTCAGTCGCTGATATGGGATGGAGATGATATTCTGGCAACTGTGATAAATGCGAATGCAGGGAATATTGCATTCAGTTCCTTTGAGACCTCAGAAAAGGGTAACTGGAACTATACCGGTTCTGTAGTAGTGGATAATACGGTACCATCAGGGTATAAAGGATATAATCTGGCAACCGGTTCGGTTACTAATAGTGTCATTGATGGGTCAAAGCCATATGTGATTTCATACTGGAGTAATAATGGATCGAAGACAGTCAATTCTACTTCTGGAGTAGCCGGCAGATCTGTGAACGGCTGGACCTATTACGAGCATAATATTGCATCAACCGGAGGGCAGGTTACTGTTTCGGGTACTGGTTTGATTGACGAACTGAGATTATATCCCAAAGGTGCATTGATGTCCAGCTTTTCCCTCATACCATTAATCGGGATTAAGAACCAATGCGATCCCAATAATTCCATTTCTTATTATGAGTATGATGGAATGGGGAGGCTAGTGATTGTTCGTGATCAGGACAAAAATGTCCTGAAGAAAATCTGTTACAATTACGCCGGACAACCAGAGAACTGCACTTATAATTGTATTAATACAACTGCAGTATGGCAGAACACCAGTACTGCACTTCGTTGCCAGCAGGGAGCAAATGGAAATACAGGCTACCAGGAGCAGGAACAAAAAGATGTTAATCCATGTAGTGCTACATATAATCAGTTGCAATGGGTAGTGACTGGTCAAAATACTACTGCTTGTCCTGTTTCAACAAATATTGCAATTTCTTATGCAAATACAGCAGGGGTTTCCGGGTTTACCGCACTTTATACCAATATAACCACCGGTCAGACTTTCAGCTTCCCGGTACCGACAGGCAGTGGTACATTAGGGTATATTCCTCCCGCTAAATATTCATTAACAATCACCAAATCAGGAAATAATATCTTATTAACATTTGGTTGCGGATGTCTTACTACATCGGGCACTTCGGCTTCATTTAGTAATGTTAATGCCAATAGCACTTTTTGCAGGGCCGTAACAATTGATAATGGTTTTTAATTTATATATATGCGAGTATTTTTAACATTCGGAACAGCTTTAGTCCTTTTATTAAAAGTGACTGTATTTTCCTCAGTATATGATTTCAGTATAGCCGGTATATCGGGGGAAACAAGACAATTAAGTACATATAATCAGAAGAAGCTACTTATAGTTACACTTCCGACGGTTATCAATGAAGATAATAGTACAAAACTTTTAAAACTGGATAGCCTGGCTAAGGCCAGAAAACCGGATTTGTCGATTGTGGCTGTTCCTTCTTTTGAAGACGGGTTCACTGTTTTAAACAAAGAACAGTTAAAAAGCTGGTATCAGGGACATTTGGACAGCAGTGTGTTCATTGCAGACGGATCATATACACGTAAGACTTCCCTTGATAATCAGCATCCCTTGTTTAAGTGGCTGACAAAGAGTGAACAAAATGGAAATTTTGACCTGGATGTACAAAACCCGTTTGATAAATTCTTTATTAATTCAGAAGGTCAGCTTGTTGCTGTTTTGGGTGCCTACATCCCATTTTCAAGTACATCAATTAATAAAGTATTATCCATGAATTAAGTTTTGATTATGAGAAACTACAAGAAAATATTTTTTCTGGCAGGGCTTATTTTATTTGGACAGCAGGTT
The DNA here is from genome assembly GCA_035439525.1 of Chitinophagaceae bacterium. Lineage (GTDB taxonomy): Bacteria > Bacteroidota > Bacteroidia > Chitinophagales > Chitinophagaceae > JJ008. The sequence continues at coordinate 3,135 of DAORKK010000149.1, read as the reverse complement.
TTTAGTCAGGTTTCAACCCCTTCAGCCTATCCTGGTTCGGTGAAAGTCAATTTTGTCCGTACCTGGGATGCGTTGGCACCGGAGTCAGATGGAAATAATTTACTGATCCGACCTATGAAGGATGTGCGTCAGGCAACTCAATATTTTGATGGTTTGGGCAGGCCTATTCAGACAGTGGTGAAGCAAGGCACACTTGAAACTAATGGTCTGGCTTCGGATTTGGTGTCTGCAAACGTTTATGACGAGTTTGGGAGGGAGAAGTTTAAATATCTTCCGTTTGTATCAATCGGTAATGATGGCAGTTTTAAGCTGGACCCCTTTCAGCAACAAGCTACATTTATGAACCAGCAGTTTAGTGTACAGGGAGAGACTTATTTTTACGGACAGACAAATTTTGAGGCATCTCCGCTTAGTACAATTGAAAAAGCGATGAATCCAGGCAATAGCTGGGTAGGGGCAGGAAGAGGGATTGAGTCTAAGGTTTGGGCCAATACCAGTATTGATGGGATTAAGAAGTGGAGAGTTACAAATGTTACAAATAACTGGGGTAGCTATCTGGTAGTTGGTACATATACTACGGGAGAACTGATAAAGAGTATGATAACGGACGAACAAGGAAAGCAGGTTATTGAATTTAAGGATAAGCAAGGGCACGTACTCGTTAAAAAAGTTCAACTGACGGCGGCAAATGACAATGGAACGGGAAAAGATTTTACGGGATGGTTAACTACGCAGTACATATATGATGATGCTGGAAATCTCCGGTGCGTGGTACAGCCAAAGGGAGTTGAACTGCTGATCCAGAATTCCTGGGTGATTACAGCCTTGGGTGGTGATATTCTCTCTGAGCAGTGTTTCAGGTATGAATATGACAGCCGAAACAGGATGATCATGAAGAAAATCCCTGGTGCCGGTGAAATCTGGATGGTATATGACAAGTACGACAGGCTTGTACTCACCCAGGATGCCAATATGCGGGCACAAAGCCCGGTGCAATGGCTATATACACAGTATGATGAACTGAATCGGCCGGTGGCAACTGGTTTATGGAATAATAACAGTAGCCGGGTTTACCACCAGGGACAGGCTGATCTTGCTACAAGTTACCCGGATCTATCTTATCAGACGTTTAGTGAACTGACGCATACATTTTATGACAACTACGACTGGGTAGCCCAAAACGGCAATCCTTTCTCAACAACCTATGATGCCAGTTATGACAGTTACTTTGAAGCAGTTTCAAATACAACCTGGCCATATGCACAGTCAAACAGTCAGTCACTTCAGATTCGTGGGATGGTGACGGGTACAAGGGTAAAGAACCTGAATTCAGCCAATTATTCATATACCTTAAATATTTATAATGCGAGGGGGCAGGTGATCCAGGTAAAAATGATCAACAGCAGCCTTGGGACTGATATTCTAACCACTCAGTATAGTTGGTCGGGTAAACCTATTGTGTCTATTAATAAGACCCAAAAGGTGGGCAATAATGCTCAGACTTCAGTTGTTGTTACAAGACTAAGTTATGATGATCTGGGGAGGGTGGTTAAGTCAGAGAAAAAGCTTAGTAATACGCTGGTAAACAGTGGAAATATGGGCTCTTATAAAACTATATCACAAGTTGAATATAATAAACTGGGTCAGGTTAAAACAAAAAAACTGGGAACAAATCCGGTTGCTGGAGGTGTACTCGAGACGCAGGCTTTTGATTACAATATCCGGGGCTGGATGCTTGGAGTGAACCGGAATTATGTAAAAACCTCAGGAAGTACATCCAGTTGGTTTGGATATGAACTTGGGTATGATAAGACCAGTATTAAACCTGATATCGGTTCAGCCATTGGAAATTTCAGTACAGCACAGTATAATGGGAATATTTGCGGTTCAGTCTGGAAAACAAACGGGGATGATGAGACCCGGAAATTTGATTATAGCTACGATGCGGTGAACAGGCTTACCGGAGCTGGATTCAGCCAGTACACGGGTGGTTCGTTTAATGTCAATGACGGGCTTGACTTTAGTGTGAGTAACCTGACTTATGATGCCAATGGTAATATTTTGACTATGAAACAAAAGGCCTGGAAAGTGTCTCAAAGCAGTTTTATGGATGATCTGGCTTATAATTATTATCCAAACAGTAACCGGTTGAAAAATGTAATTGATGCCCAGAATGATCCACAAACAAAGTTGGGAGATTTTAGAAGTTCAACAGCCTATATGACCTCCCTTGGGGGTACAAAAACAAGTGCAGCAACAGATTATACGTATGATAATAACGGTAACCTGAAAAAGGACCTGAATAAGGACATTGGTACAGCAGCGGCGGAGGATATCGTGTATAATGTGCTGAATCTGCCACAATCCATCACTTTCCGGAATGCTAACGGTACAGTAAAGGGTACCATCCTGTACGGATACGACGCGGCTGGTAATAAGCAATGGAAACAAGTAAATGAGACCGGTCAGCCAACGAAGATTACGCTATACATGGGTGGCGCGGTGTATCAGGACGACACGCTACAGTTTATTGGTCAGGAGGAGGGCAGAATCCGCTTTGTACCTACAGATGGCGTTAATGCCGCGAAATTTGAGTATGACTACTTCTTAAAAGATCATTTGGGTAGCGTCAGAATGGTATTAACAGAAGAAATGCAAAATGTACAATACGAGGCTCTGAGTTTTGAAGGTTCGAGTGGCTCCCCGATGGTAACGAAACAAGATCAACAATGGGAGAATGTCAATGGACAGACAATTAATGTTACGGGTGTCAGGACGGGACGTCCGGGTGGCTTTGGATCCAGTGGGTCAAATGGGGATTATGTTCGATTAATCAGAAAGTCAACAGGGTCAATTGGGGCAACCAAGTTTTTAAAAGTAATGGCAGGTGATAAAATACATGCAAGCTTGGATTATTACTACACTGCCACAAACACGAATAATTCAGGCGCTACTCCCCTTACCAGTTTTATTAGCAGTCTGGCAAGCAGTTTTGGCAATACCAATACAGCCGGAAATTTGATAAAAGGCGAGGCCTCAGTAATTACAACACAGTTGTCTGGAAATAGTGTTTTTACGAATTTGTTAAATACATCCGCAAACAGCAATGGCTCTTACCAGGCTCCCAAAGCCTAC
>DAORKK010000148.1:0-8408 GCA_035439525.1 Chitinophagaceae bacterium | reverse complement strand
AAAGATTCTCCCTTGAAAGTATAACCGGTTTTTACCGTTTCGAGGAATTTCGCGCTATCAGGCATGGTAGAATATTTGGGGTGAAAGTTAGTGGAAATCAGGGAATTAAAGCATTAAGCCCTTTATTGACAGAATATTTTATTGATATTTATTTATCGTTTATCATTAATTATTATATTTTTATCAAAACCTACACATGCTAAAAAGAAAATTCAACTGGGCCACCCTTTTTATTTCACTCATCATAATAGCCTATTTAGGCAATATATACACATCGAATAATAATGATGATTCATTTCTGGGATCAGAAAGTATAACTATTCCGACAGATGATACAGCTTTCCGCAATGCTTTTTTTTCCCCTGATATAAATGATTCACTCCCCTACTATGAATACCGGAAAATAAAAGACAGCATTGCAAGAATCAAAGCGGAGATTGATATAGAAAACAAGGGCAGAAGTGCTCGTAGTATTTTTTTGGGGTTTATTGGATTCTCCCAATTAAAAGCTTATCAGCCCAAATCTTTTTCTGATTCACGAAGTAACCTTGGTCTTTTGCAATCACAACTGGATTCTCTTGAAAAACGAATGTCAGGCATAAAGGATCAGGATAGTCTTCTGTCAATGAAAAACAAGGCATCCGGGATCAGGGATATTATTAACAAAGGGCTTTCCGGGAATCATGTAACTGATAATAAAAAACTGGAATACTTTATCACTTTCCCAGATATCCAGATTAAGGAGAATAACCATTTTTTTGTTCAGAATGGGAATTATTACCTGGCTCATCCGGTATGGGACATAACAAAAAAAGAAGACGAATTCACATTCAAGAGCGGGCATTATACCAGAATCCCCCTTAAATTCCGGTATAATGCTGATAAAAAAATGCTGTTGATCCCTACCAACAGGATACTGTATAAATTTCTGCAAATCACATTTTCTATTCTTTGGCTGGGGTTTATCATTGCAGGTTTTTATATAATAATAGGACTGCCTGTTTCTATCCTGGGCTCAGTTTCCATCGGGCAGGTATTCACATTAACAAATATCCGGCAGTTGAAAATCATTTATATTTTTCTGTTTATTATAACACTGCTGAAAGTTATTTTTCCTCTTCTTATATACTGGTTTCTTTCATTTTTTACACCGCCTGTATTTAAGACCCCCTCAATATTCGAGTCATTATACTCTTCATTACCTTTACTCATTGCAGGTCTGGCCGTATTTCTCATATCTAAAGCATTTCAGAAAGGCTATAAATTGCAACAGGAGGAGGATTTTACTGTTTAACTATGCCAATTGTAGTCAATCTGGATGTAATGCTCGCGAAACGCAAAATGTCACTCACCGAACTGAGTGAGAAGGTGGGTATTGCCATGGCCAACCTGAGTATTCTCAAAACTGGCAAAGCCAGGGCTATTCGTTTCTCCTCGCTGGAAGAAATATGCCGGGTGCTGGAATGTCAGCCAGGTGATATCCTTGAATATATGAATGAGAAAGATTATAAGAAATTGATGGGAGGTTAATTGTTTATTAAAAGCCAGCAGCAAAAGTCATCACAGAATATCGACTACTAACTCCCGACTACTATCTCCCGACTAGCTTTACAGCTCCTCTTCCCTCTCCAGCATCAATATCGCCCCCTGGGGTACTATAAAGTATTTCTCGTTTTCGTACATGATCTCGGTGGCGCCGCTGAGCAGGAAGATGGCCAGGTCGCCTTCTTTGGCCTGGAGAGGCAGGTATTTCACTTTTTCCTCGTCGGATTTCCAGGGTTCATCTTCCACCGGCATGGGAATGGCATAACCGGGACCCGCTTTGATCACATAACCCTGCTGGACTTTCTCCCTTTCCTGTACACCGGGAGGCAGGTAGAGCCCGCTGGCGGTCTTTTCATCCGGGCGGGTGGGTTTTATGAGGAGACGGTCACCTATTATGATTAATTTCTTCAACCGGTTGTCGGGAGTGATATGCATGGCACAGTTTTTATGCTTATAGTAGCAAAAGTATTAAAGAAGTAAGTACGAGGTACGAAGTACGACCCTTCGATACATCCCGCATGAATAATTTCATCGGCCCAGAAAAAATACTTTGGCGGGACTACTCAGGGTGACATGGAGATTCCGTAAAACAAAAAACTGAGAAAAGTGCGAAATACGAGGTACGAAGTACGGGAAACCCTGTTTTAACAAAAAATTCGGCCCCGATACTTGAACCCCTGAAATGCTTTAACTTTATTTGTCACCAATATAAAACCACCAGATCATGGAAGCGAAGAAACCTAAAATTTTATTGTGCGAAGATGATCCCAACCTGGGAACTGTGCTGAAGAATTATCTTGAGTTAAATGACTATGATGTTACCCTGGAAAGGGATGGCCGTCTCGGACTGGCCGCCTTCCAGCGTGAAAAATTTGAGCTCTGCCTGCTGGACGTGATGATGCCCAATATGGACGGATTCACCCTGGCGGAAGAAATACGCGATGTGGACCCGGATATCCCCTTGTTTTTCCTGAGTGCCAAAACCATGAAGGAAGACGTGATCCAGGGCTATAAACTGGGTGCGGATGATTATATCACCAAGCCCTTCGATAGTGAAGTGCTGATGCTGAAAATCAAGGCGATCCTGAAGCGTAACGAGGAGCAGAATAAGGAAAGTGAAAACAAGGAATTCGACCTGTCCAGTTACCACTTTAACCCCAAGCTGCGTCAGCTGATTCATAACGGCGTAACACAGACCTTATCTCCCAAGGAGAATGAGTTGCTGAAAATGCTGGCTGAGCACCTGAATGACCTGTTGCCCAGGGAACAGGCCCTGAAAAAGATCTGGGGCAGTGATACCTATTTCAACGGCCGCAGTATGGACGTGTATATTGCCAAATTGCGTAAATACCTGAAAGACGACCCCAAGATCGAGATCGTGAATATTCACGGCAACGGTTTCCGTCTCGTGGTTCAGTAATACGATATGTTTTGTTTATTGAAGGATTGCAGGGGAACCTGTGATCCTTTTTTTAATTCCGGCTTATAGCGGTCACCACTTTAATGTGAAAATAGGAAACCCCGATGCCGTTACAGGCAAAATCCTCCCCTGGCCCCAACTTTGCAACGGTGATATTCAGTTTCTGACCGACCGTATTCAGGGCGGCCGGGAGCTGATCAGCGACATATAGCTGCGAGGAAATACCGGTAATCACACTGACCGCAGCGGTATCGGAGGGATCAATTGAAATTAACGGCCGGCTGCAACTGATATCATTTGTATTGACTACTTCCGCTTTAAAATAATTGATTGTACCGTTATTGTCTTTCTTGTTACAGGAGAAGGATGCAAGTGTCATTACCAATAAAATGGCGTAGGTGAATTTCATAAAAGGTTTTTTTAAATTGACAACTAAAAATGGTCTGCTGTTGCTTACCAAAGCGGTACCTGACCGGGCAGGCTCCCTGGTTTCTTACCCAGGTGTTCATAAGCTTTGGCGGTTACTTCCCTGCCTCTTGGAGTTCGTTGTAAGAAGCCTTCCTGAATCAGGAAAGGCTCATACACTTCTTCCAGGGTGCCGGCTTCTTCGCCTACAGCGGTGGCAATGGTGGTGATGCCTACAGGTCCTCCCTTGAATTTATCGATAATTGTGCCAAGAATGCGGTTGTCCATATCGTCCAGGCCATGCTCGTCCACATTTAACGCCTTTAAAGCGTGCTGGGTGATGCCTAAATCGAGGTTGCCGTCGTTGAGTACCTGGGCAAAATCCCGAACCCGGCGAAGTAGTCCGTTGGCAATACGGGGGGTGCCCCGGCTGCGGCGACCGATTTCTTCCACGGCAGCAGATGAAATCTTAGCCTGGAGAATACCGGCTGAACGTTCAATGATTCTGTTTAACACATCTGACTTATAATACTCGAGTCTTGATTTAATAGCAAACCGGGATAATAAAGGTGCGGTAAGCAATCCGCTGCGGGTGGTGGCACCGATCAGGGTAAATGGATTGAGATTGATCTGTATACTCCGTGCATTGGGACCTGAATCGATCATAATATCGATCCGGTAATCTTCCATGGCAGCATAGAGGTATTCTTCCACCACGGTACTTAATCGATGAATCTCATCTATAAACAGCACATCATTCGCTTCCAGGCTGGTCAGTAATCCGGCGAGATCACCCGGTTTTTCAATAACCGGTCCGGAGGTTTCCTTGATATTCACACCGAGTTCATTGGCGACAATCCGTGACAGGGTTGTTTTTCCCAGTCCGGGAGGACCATGAAACAAGACATGATCCAGGGCTTCCCCCCGTATTTTGGCGGCTTTGATAAAAATGCGCAGGTTTTCGATGATCTGGTCCTGGCCGGAAAAGTCGCTGATCTGTGAAGGGCGAATGGTATTCTCAAAGGCTGCATCGGCCGAACTTAACCCTGCTTTTTCTGAATTGAGATTGGAATTCGCCATCAACTGATTTTTGTAATAAGTGTAAAGCTAATTATTATCTGCAAAACCGGCTCCGGCTATTACAGGTATTGTTTCAATTGCAGGATCAGTTCCGGGTCCGGTGAATTAGCCAGCCAGTTCTCCTTTTCTGAAAAAGGACATACACCCGGGTAGTCTCCCTTCCAGCCATCCATTGTTTCAATTAACTGGAAATGCAGATGAGGCGGCCAGTTTCCGTTTTCTGCCGGCGAGCCCAATGCGGCAAATGTTTCCCCCTTTTTTATCTGCTTGCCTTCCCGGAGTTCTTTCAGTGATTGCAGGTTCAGGTGGCCGTAAAGTGAAAAAAAAGACTGGCGTTCCAGTCGATGACTCAGAATAATCGTAGCACCATAATCACCTGCCTGGTTATTGTAAGCAAAACTATGAACGGTCCCCTCCAGCGGAGCCATTACGGCAGTGCCCTCCTGTCCCCATATATCCACACCCAGGTGTAAACGGCGGGGTTCCCGATCGTTGATTGCATCAAATACATGGCTTTTACTATAGACAGTCCGGTGTTCATCGTAACCGCCAATGGCATAACGGGCATTGCCTTGCTGAATTTTCCCCGTTACCCATTCACTGAACAGACGAACATCTTCCAGTATCGTGTCGGTCAGCTCTGTATTGGTTACCGACAGGTCCAGGATAACCAGCTTCTCCCGCCAGGATTCAAACGGAACAACCGGATGAAAAAGTGGCTGGTTCTTCTGTAATTGTTCAATCAACGCATGGCTCATGTTATAAAGATAGCATGGTAAAAAAGAAAAAGGCGTTCCGTTTCCGGAACGCCTTGGTTATGATATTATAATAACTCGTGTTATTGTCCTCCAATTACCACCCTGAAGGTCTTCTCAGAAGTCCGTATTCCATCATCGTAGATGAAGCGTACCATGTAAACGGCTGCAGGAAGATGAGTCAGGTTGATCGGTACTACGCGACCATATACGAGACCTTTCCAATCCTGTGTGCTGACCAACTGACCTGTGCTGGTATAAACCCTCATTGACAGATAGTTGTAAAGTACACTGTTCATCCGGATGAAGAACTGACCACTGTTCGGGTTCGGGTAAAGGATCAGCGCGTCATCACGCAGCAGGCGGATCCTTTCCGGACAATCGCTTACGACTGCTTTAGTAGTATCAGTAGAAGTACAACCGGCCGCATTCATGTAAGAATAGGTCAGTGTGTATGTACCAACAGCTGTGGCACCCGGTATAAAGTTGAAACCGGATACACCGATACCACTCCAGTTACCACCTACTGGTGTACCCACCAGCGGCACGAGTGTGTCACTGATACAGATTCTGCGGTTCCAGAGGTCGGTGGCGGTCACCGGCGTAAGCGCATTCACTGTCAGGGTAGCTGCGTTTGAAGTCACCGTATTACAAGTATTGGTGATAATCACCCTGTATCTTCTGCCAGAGAGTGTGGTAGTGGTACTGGCCACAGTATAAGTGGCAGCATTGGCACCTGAGATATTCGTCCAGGTGGTACCATTATCTGTACTCAGCTGCCATTGATAAGCCAGGCTTGATCCGGCCGCTGTTACACTGAATGTTGCATCGGCACCCGCACATACGGTCTGGTTAGCTGGTTGAGTAGTGATGGATGCCGGCTGGAATACAGTTACCGTTGAAGTACCTGTACCTGAAGTACAGGTGGCTGTTGAACGTACAGCGTTATATGCCGTTGTCGTTGTTGGTTTGGCATATAAGGTACTGGCCATTGTTCCTCCAACATAAGGCACCAGTGTATTCGCATCTGTGAAGAGACCGGTCACCGGTGTCCATACTGCGCCATTCACTTCGAATGTGATACTCCAGCTGGTAATAGATCCTGCATCTCCACCCACCTGGTCGTTGATAAACAATCTCCAGTCACCATTAAAGTTGCCGGTGAAATTAGCCAGGCTTGGATTCAGCTGGTTAACTGAACCAGGTCCGGGAGCCGGGAAGTTATCCGGTCCGGCAACGTTGGTCGGACGATAGGTTCCACTGGTGATATTAGCTGTTGGCACCAATGAAAGTGCTGCATCATCAAATACAAGGTTTCCGTTAACAATATCGCCACCGCCACCACGGTCTGACATGAGAATCACGTTAGAACCGTTAGGTGCCTGCAGCAACATATCGATATCACCCGGGAAGGTATGGGAGATACCATTGATATTAACTGATTTCACACGTACTCCGGAGGTCGGCAATCCACCTACGTTAATGGCAGACGGATAAGGACCGGCTGTTCCTGAAGTGACTGCTGGTGCACCCAGCGGAATCGCAATCGGACCTGCTGTTGCGGTCGTTGCCGTGTAAGGTGCAACTGAAATCATCGTCGTACTACCCAGACAGATATTAACTGCAGTTGGGGTAACCACTGGCGTAGGCGGAGTAGCATTTACCACCGTTGTTGCCGAAGCGGTACAACCTGTTGCAGTAATAGTGCCGGTAACCGTATACGTGGTATTCAATGCCGGATTAGCTGTTACTGAAGCACCGGTGGTGCTGCTCAGACCCGTGGCCGGACTCCATGTATAGGCAGTGGATGTGCCGGTGGCATTTAATACCACAGGACCACACTGACCAGTCGGGCTTACAGCCACAGTCGGCAGCGGGTTCACGGTAACCGTTACAGAGGCAGAACCTGAGCTACAGGTGCCAAGTGTATTGGTTACTGAATAGGTGTATTGTGTTTGCGTAGTTGGTGATTGCAGGAAGTAAACCGTTGAAGCGGCTGTTCCGGCAACATAAGGCACTGTGGCGGCTGCATTGGAGAATAATCCGGTAATGGGCGTCCAGACTGCAGTCGGCACTTCAAATTCAATTGACCAGCTGTTAATACTACCCGCATCACCGCCCGCATCATCTACAAGGAACAGTTTCCAGTCACCATTGAAGTTTCCTGTGAAAGAAGACAACAAAGGAGTAGCCTGTGTAACTGAACCAGGTCCTGGGGCAATCCAGGTATCAGTTGCACCACTGTTCGTCGGCTTGTATGTACCGGAAGCAGCAGTGGCAGTCGGCATACTTAAAGCAGCCGCATCATCGAAGGTGTAAACTCTTCCGGTGATTGCAGATGTACCGCCCACATCAGACATGACAACTACATTGGTACCGGTTGGAGACTGAACCAGTGCGTCCAGATCGGAAGGCCATGTGTGTGAAACACCATTCAGGGTTATTGATTTTACCCTCACCCCAGTAGCCGGAAGACCAGTTATACTGATAGTAGCCGGATAAACTGAAGCAGGGCCTGCTGTTGTTGTAACAGTCATCGGTGCTCCTGAATAAGCTCCGCCAAAAGTGGTCGGTGCAACGGTCAGCGACTGGATGGTTCCGGCACAAATAACCGGAGCAGCCGGTGTGATCACAGGTGTTACCGGTGTACCCAATACGCTTACGGAAGCTGTATTCGTACAACCTGTCGCGGTAATCGTACCAGTAACAGTATATACCGTTGAGACAGTCGGGCTGGCTACTACGGTAGTACCTGTTGTGGTGTTCAGACCGGTAGCAGGAAACCATGACCATGTATCTGCATTTCCGTTAGCGGTCAGGGTAACAGGGGCGCAGAAGCCGCTGGGACCTGAGTTCACCACAGGAATCGGGTTCACCGTAAGCGTAGCATTATTGGTGAAAGTAGTACCGCACACGTTGGTCACACTACCACGGAACAGGTTGCCATTATAAATAATACCTGTACTGGTGAGTGTAAGTGTGGTGGTGGTTACACCAGAGAAAGGAGGCACATTGCTCAGGTTGGTCCAGGTAGCACCACCATTGGTACTGATCTGCCATTGGTAAGTCGGTGCAGGTACCGGCGCATTATCAGTGAAAGTAAATGTGGTGTTACCATTCTGGCAAATGATACGGTTTGCCGGTTGGGTAACTACTTGCGGAGGAATTACCGTATTGATCACAACCGGGTTGCCGCTATAAAC
>DAORKK010000147.1:7128-8527 GCA_035439525.1 Chitinophagaceae bacterium | reverse complement strand
GGCCCCACAATAAACGGAGAGGAGAGCGGGACATCCAGTAAGGAATTATGATTGCAGGTGACAATATAGGCTTCCCCTTTTTTGAAATTTTCCTTACCCCGGATCTGGTAGCGGCAACCCACCATGAGCAGCCATACCTTCATCCATGCCCTGGAGATACGGATGAAAAGAGCCTGTCCTTTGGGATCAGGAATCAGCCAGGTAAGTTGCGAGGGAATAAAGATGATCAGGAAAGTGATCATGAAACTCAGGATGGCCCAGAAAGCCATCAGCTTACCGGCGATATTTTTGATAAAATTCATACGTTGTTGGTTTTTGCCAGGTTAATCCAGTCGCCAGTCAACCGGATCAATGCCATGTTTGACCAGGTATTCATTTGTTTTTGAAAAATGTTTACAGCCCATGAATCCAGCGTGTGCCGATAAGGGGGAGGGATGAGCCGCCCGCAGGATCAGGTGCCTGGCCTGGTTGATCAGGACCGATTTTTCCTGGGCAAATTTCCCCCATAAAAGGAATACTATATGTTCTTTTTTATCGGAAATGGTCTTGATCACGGCATCGGTAAACGGCGCCCATCCGATTTTAGCGTGACTCATCGGTTCTCCGGCCCGTACGGTCAGGGAGGCATTGAGTAAAAAAACGCCCTGTTCTGCCCAATGGGTCAGTGTGCCATGGGTGGGAATGGGAACACCCAGGTCCGCCTGCATTTCTTTATAAATATTCACCAGGGATGGGGGCGGGGCAATACCCGGTTGTACGGAAAAGCAAAGTCCATGGGCCTGTCCGGGTCCATGGTAAGGATCCTGTCCCAGGATCACCACTTTTACTTTGTCAAATGGGGTGTGGTTAAAAGCGTTAAAAATCATGCTGCCGGGCGGGTAGATGGTCTTGCCCTGTCCCTTTTCCGTACGTACATGGAGGGCCGCCTGTTCGAAATAGGGCTGGCTGAACTCAGCTTTAAGTGCTGATTTCCAGGAGGCTTCGATCTTTACATCCATGTGTTTTTCCTTTGGCTGCAAGCTAAAAAAAAATTACCTTCGCCGCTCGTTCTTTTGAAATTTGGTCCGGTAGCTCAGTTGAATAGAGCAACTGCCTTCTAAGCAGTAGGTCATTGGTTTGAATCCAATCCGGATCACAGGAAGTCTGCCTCCAACGGGCAGGCTTTTTTTTGCCTGCGGCAAATGAGTTGGCCACGAAATACACGAAAAGGCACGAATAATACAGAAAGGCAAGTATAATATCCCGCTAAGAATAAAAGAGTTTCCGGATATGGATGCGTCTTCTACTTTCGGAAAGTCTTATAAGCTTTGCGGGATAAATTATTTGCCTTCGGCAAAAGGAGGGTGGCCACGAAATACACGAAAAGGCACGAATAATACAGAAAGGCAAGTATAATATC
>DAORKK010000147.1:0-7028 GCA_035439525.1 Chitinophagaceae bacterium | reverse complement strand
TAAGAATAAAAGAGTTTCCGGATATGGATGCGTCTTCTACTTTCGGAAAGTCTTAAAAGCTTTGCGGGATAAATTATTTGCCGCGGCAAATTGGGTTGGCCACTAAAACATACAAAGGGGCCACGAAAGAAATACAGAAAGGCAGACTCCCGCCTCCCGACAGGTGCAGCACTAAAATAGAAAAACCACCTAATCATAAGTGGTCTTTCTAAAGCAGCCAGAAGGGGTTCCATCCTGTCTTATTGCCATTCAGACATCAACGTCCTGGCAAATCAGTTGGTTACAATTTTTTTATTCTTATCGTTTGCTGGGCTCCATCAGTGGTATTTACTTTTAAGAGATAAATACCGGTCGGGAGATTACTGACATCATAGGAAACCTGCGGCTGGTTCCATTCTTTGACCTTTTCTCCGTTGATGGAATACAATTGAATAGTACTGAGTTTTGTTTTTTCAACATTGCCGACATATAAGAGCTTATCTGCCGGATTAGGATAGGCAATGATCCGGTTAAATCCGGCATCAGCATCCAATTTTAATACTTCAGAGTAGAACGATTTACCATCTTTGTCTACTTCTTTGATCCGGTAATAAACCACTGTTGGAATGTACTCTTTATCAGTATGCGCATATGTCTGCTGAAGATCACTATTCGTAGCCTTCATATTTGACAATATGACCAGCCAATCGCGGCCGTTGATACTTCTTTCCACTTCAAAATGGCTGACCATGGTTTCCTGTTCGGTGATCCATTCCAGCTGTTGGGTTTTGTATTTTCGGAAGACTTTTGCATCGCCCCATTTCAATGGAAGGGTGTTGGCAAAAACGACGTTAGTGGTGCTGCTGGCCGTTGTGCCATTGATCGCGAAACCAATCAGCGCAGTGGCCGGGCTGGAAGTACTGGTTAAAATAACAGTATAGGTTCCATCATTGTTATCGACTACTGTTCCCAGTGTTCCGGCCGAGCTGGTCAGGGTGATTGTTCCCCCACTGGTGGTTAAATTAGTTCCACTGGCATCTTTTAACCGGATCGTAATGGTGGTTGTACTGATACCGTTTGCCGTGATTAGCGACTGTGCCACGCTGATGGTTGAAGTAATGGAACTGGCCGCTATTGGTACGTAACCGCAAATACTGATATTGGGTGTACCGGAACAATTAAAAGTATTCACATTGGTATCGGTACTGGTATTGTCACCCATGCTTCCACCCACTTTATGACCTACATAACAGAACTGGGCACTGCCTTCACGCAGGTATACCAGGGTATGTCCACCCATTTCTGCGGACACAGCTTTATCGGTACCCGAGGTAAATCCACCCGGGAAACCAGGATCATAGGTTGTTCCGTCCGAGGCTCTTCCAATCATAAGACCTCCATTTTCACCCCAGGTATAAAGATTACCCTGTGTGGTGATCGCCGCTACAGCCGGGAAGGAAGCGTCATGCTCCTGTACAGAGATATAACTCACATTGGAAAAATCCGTGGTGCTGTTTACTTTGGCTTTAACCCAGCTTTTCTGTTCTGTGGTATTAAAAGTGCCACATTGTTTTTTGGAATTATCTCCCATTGCATAAAGACTACCCAGATTGCTGACGAGATAATAAGTATTTTTTACCGTGCTGGTACCTTTTATTCCACCGGTTACCCCGATCATTTTCGGAATATTGGAAGATGAAAATTCAGCGGGAAGGGTCATGAGTGTGGCATAATTCTTAGAAGAAGAGTTATTGGCATCTCCCAGATAAACAGAATTGCCCCAGGTGTAAACCTGTCCTGTGGACGTAAGCGCCATTACTGCACCATAGCTTCCGCTGCTGACCTGTCCGCGGACGGCTGTAACACCGGATAATACGGTACTGGCATCTTTCTTTACCTGGTGCCAGGTAGTGGTGGCGGCAGCAGCCCCATTACCCTGAATATTAGCACTGGATTGAGTAAGTATCCATACATATCCTCCTGTAGTCAGTAAGATCAGTGTCTGATAGGAAGCCGTCATTTGTAAGACATCCGCAGGTGTCACACCGCTTGGTAATTTAGTGGTGGCATCACCACCGGTTGGTGTGCCGATTTTTTGAAATGCGGCACTGCTGGTCAGACTATTGGCTACCACATAGCCTTCCGTGCCCCAGGCAAAGAGTCCGGTACTGGTCAGCAGAATGGCTTGTTCTTTACCGCTACCACCTTGACCGCCAATGGTTGCTTTTAGTGGTGTTCCGGTCAGTGCCGGGAAGTTAGCAACAGTGATATTCACAGGAGAAAGCAGGTCCCCGGTTCCTGCATTATTCAGGTCCTGGCCCCACACTGCAAAAGTGCCGTCATTTTTTAAAGCAATAGACTGGTGATAGCCACTGACGACCTTGTCATATTTTTCATTGACATTGCATTGGGCATAAATCGTGGACGGAATACATAAGCAGGTAAATATGCTTAATGTGAAAAGGGTGGAAGTTCTTTTCATAGTACGGAATTTAGGGTGGATGAACGAGCTTGTAATCGTTACGCTACAAAACTAACAACGTATTTACTCAATTACCTAAATTCCGGAGAGGATAGAGAGTGGTATTTTTTTAAAACAGGGGTTAACTTGTAGGGGAGAGTAGTGAGTAGTGAGTAGTGAGTGGTGAGTGGTCTTCCTTCGCTGAAGCTACGGAAGACAAGGTGAGCGACTACTATCTGCTAACTACTATCTACTATCTAACCAGGCAGCCGGAATCCATCGAGAAACAGATTGATTTTCGTTTCAGGTAGTTCTTTCAGACTATACACAAATAAGAAACCGATAAATTTTCCGTCGGTCCAGGCTTTGATCTTCCAGTTGTTCTTATCAAGGTCGCCCCAGTAATCGATGATGCCCCGGGTGGTTTCTTTATTCTGTAAACGATGCCCCTTGCCATACCCGGCCACTTTGGTGATTTTAAAACTGGTTTTGAGGTAATCGGCATAATTAATCATCAGGTCTTCCGCCATGGTCAGGTCGGTAACCGGCTCCTTGAGTTTCACACAAATAATTCCGTAGTTAATCTCCTCTTTCAGACATTCGCCGGTCCAGATGGCGGAGGAATCTTCACTTTTGGTTAATTCGAAATTGATCTCACAAAAATTATAATAGGAACAACCGGAACCCGCCAGGGTATATTTTTTAAGGGATTGCGCGGAAAGGAGTCCGGTAACAAACAAACAAGCGAGAAGCAAACTGATACGGCGCATGAGGATCACTAATTTGTATAAAGATAAAGCACAGTACCCAAAGGTTGCACCCAGGCCGGGATGAAAAATACAGTCTCCCGTTAAAACCGCTAAATTGCGGCATTAATTGCCTGCTATGTCTACTTCTTTTCAATACGGTACTGATACATTAACCACCGGGATCACCTTGTCCATTGCGGCCGGAAAAACAAGGGCCGTCCTGGGCGAGACCGCCACCCGGAGGGTCAATGCCAGTCATGATGCGGTGAAACAGATCGTAGCCGAACAAAAAACCGTGTATGGGGTAAATACCGGATTCGGTATTCTGGCCAATACAGCCATATCTCCTGAAGACACCGCCACACTCCAGTATAAGATACTCCAGAGCCATAGCGTGGGGGTAGGCGACCCGATCCCCGTCGAAGTGGCGAAGATCATGCTTATCACCAAAGTGCAGGCCCTGGCCCAGGGTTTCAGCGGGGTACAATTGTCTACCCTGGAACGGATCATCTGGCATATTAATAATGATATCATACCCATAGTGCCGGAAAAGGGGAGTGTAGGTGCTTCCGGTGACCTGGCCCCATTGTCCCATTTATTCTTGCCCCTGATCGGATTGGGGGAATGCTTTTACAAAGGAGAGCGGCGGCCCACAGCTGCTGTATTTGCTGAAACGGGCATGTCGCCCATCACACTTGGTCCCAAAGAAGGACTGGCCCTGATCAATGGCACCCAGTTTATTTTATCCTTTGCGGTGAAAGCCGTTCAACGGATGCATAATTGCCTGGAAGCCGCCGATATCATAGGGGCCATGAGCCTGGAAGCACTGACCGGTACCAAGGCGCCCTTCGATGAACGCCTGCATGCCCTGCGTCCTTATAAAGGAAATCTGTTGGTGGCTCAACGTTTACGGTTACTGCTCCAAGGTTCTGAGATTATGGAGAGTCATGTGGATTGTGGGCGGGTACAGGATCCGTACAGTCTTCGTTGTATGCCCCAGGTACATGGGGCTTCCAGGAATGCCTGGCTGCACCTGAAAGAGCTGACCAGTATTGAACTGAATGCCGTCACCGATAATCCGATTATATTAGGTGCACACGATACGATCAGCGGGGGAAATTTCCATGGACAACCATTGGCTTTACCGCTGGACTATGCCTGTTTTGCAGCCGCGGAGATCGGCAATATCGCCGACCGGCGTTGTTATTTATTGCTGGAAGGGAAATGGGGATTGCCGATGTTGCTGATGAAAGATGTGGGACTGAACAGTGGATTTATGATTCCGCAGTATACCACGGCCGCGTTGGTCACCGAAAATAAAACCTTATGCTTCCCGGCCAGTGCAGATAGTATTCCTACTTCGCTCGGACAGGAGGATCATGTGAGTATGGGCAGTATCAGTGGACGCAAGTTGAACAGGGTGCTCGATAACCTCGAATACATATTGGCCATTGAATTATTATCGGCCTGCCAGGCGATAGAATTCCGAAGGCCGCATAAGAGTTCAGCGTTGCTGGAGTATGCGCATGATTATGTGCGGGAGTTTGTGGGCTTTGCCTCGGAGGACCGCATATTTGCTGATGATATAAATAGAGTGGCGGGATTGATCAAGGACTTCTCCTTTGTGCAGAAGTTGGATGCGTTTGCAGCAAGCCAGGGAATAAAGCTCAACGAAGGCTTCGAAGGATTTGCCTCCGGCAAATAGGTTGGCCACGAAAAACACAAAAAAGCACTAAAAATTCCGATCTCCTAAGGGACAATTCGAATAATCAAATGCTTTATACATTCCTTTCTTGAAGTCTTGCGTAAAAATTTCCCGCAAAGAATAAAAGAGTTTACGATGATTGTAGACTCTTTTATCTTTCGAAATGTCTTTTAAGCTTAGCGGGACATTTATTTGCCTGCGGCAAATGATTTTGGCCACTAAAAAGCACGAAAGTGCACGAAAAAATACAGGGCCACGGATTGCACGGATAAACACGGATTTTAAAGCCACTGCGTGGTTTCTTTTAGCCACTAAAACACACCAATTCACACGAATGAAATACAAAGAGAATGGCTGTATTTTTCGTGTTCATTCGTGTGTTTTCGTGGCCAACTCATTTGCCGAAGGCAAATAATCCGTGTGGATCTGTGTGATCCGTGGCTAAAATAATGCCGCAGGCATTTTCATAATTTTATGGCCGTCCCTAACGCAAGTTCCATCATTGGCAACAAAGCCTTCTCTCTTTGATCTGCAGATATTTTTTCGTGAGTTGGAATTACATCGGAAACGGTGAGCAGGGTGCCGGCTGTTTTGCCCAGGTGTTTGGCATTGGCAAATAAAGCGAAGGCTTCCATTTCCACAGCGAGACAATGGTGTTGGACAGCCACTTCAGGAATGTCCCAGGTCTTGCGGTAAAAAATATCGCTGGAATGTATATTACAGACGTTGAGTTTTTTACCCTGTTCAGCCGCGGTGGCATTGATGGTATCAAAAGCCTTTCCCTGGTGGGGAATGGACTGTCCTTCGATGCCCCATGCATATTGTGCAAACGTGGATTCACTGCAGGCATTGTTCACATTAATAAGATCGAATAACTGCAGCTCCGTGGTATAGGCACCACAGGTTCCGATGCGGATGATCGTCTCCACTTCGTATTCAGTATAAAGTTCGTAGGAATAGATCCCGATGGAAGGACAACCCATCCCACTGGCTCCAACGGTGATGGGTTTGCCCTGGTAAGTACCCGTGTACATAAACATATTCCGGGTCTGGTTCACCAATACCGGCTGCTCTAAAAAATGATCGGCAATATACTTCGCCCTTAACGGATCGCCAGGCATGAGAACGGTTTTGGCGATGGCGCCTACGGAGGCATTGATGTGAATACTCATAAAGAAATGGTTGGGAATACAAGATAAGATATTAAATAATAAATACTAAGAAACGAGGTTTCAGTTGCGAGCTGCGAGTTGCGAGCTGCGAGACTCAAAGTACAAGAAACTTTACTGTTTGAAGCTTTCCTCTCACTTGGTAGGGTGTCCTACATATAAATCATAGAAATCCGGTGAATCACTTTTAGATAATATAACTCGCCACTCGCCACTCGAAACTCGCAACTCTAGCTTAAATTTGACTCATAAACTGCATTTCCATGTCAACAACCGCAAGACTCTACGACGCCATCAAATACAAGACCCCCACCGGCACCACGCTTAGCTGTAAAGGCTGGGTGCAGGAAGCGGCTTTGCGGATGCTGTTGAATAACCTGGATCCGGAAGTGGCGGAACGGCCCGATGATTTAATTGTCTATGGTGGCAGGGGCAAGGCCGCCCGTAGTTTTGAAGCCCTGGACCAGATTATTGCTTCGCTGAAAGTGCTGGAGAATGATGAGTCCTTATTGATCCAGTCTGGCAAACCCGTAGGAATTCTCAAAACCCATAAAGACGCGCCCCGGGTATTGATCAGCAATTCGCAGCTGGTACCCAACTGGGCCAACTGGAAACATTTTACTGAACTGGAACAGAAAGGCCTGATGATGTACGGACAAATGACGGCCGGTTCCTGGATCTATATCGGTTCGCAAGGCATCGTACAAGGTACCTACGAGACCTATGCTGCCGCAGCCGATAAACATTTTGGTGGTACCCTCAAAGGCACCCTGAATGTTACCGCTGGTCTTGGTGGCATGGGCGGCGCCCAGCCCCTGGCCATTACCATGAACGAAGGCGTGGCCCTGGTAGCTGAAGTGGAAGAGTGGCGGATTGATAAGCGGCTCGAAACCCGCTACCTCGACGAGAAGCATACCAATATTGACGATGCCATTAATGCGGCCATCCATTACCGTCGTGAAGGC
>DAORKK010000146.1:0-8532 GCA_035439525.1 Chitinophagaceae bacterium | reverse complement strand
CAGCGACTGAACCTCTCGCAGTCCTTTAACGGACTTGCGGCTACCATGGCACCGATTATTGGCGTGAATCTGATTCTTACAAAGGATTATTCAGAAGTGGAACTGGCCGGAATGACCGAAGAAGCCCGTAAGCTGGCGCTTGCTGCAGAAGCATCAACAGTGAAAATGCCTTACCTGATCCTGGGGCTGTGTATTTTACTGGTGGCGGTGATTTTCTGGTTTACGCATTTGCCAGAGGTAAAGCAATCTGAAGAATCCGGTAAGGGGAAAAGTAAATCCATTCTTCATGCATTTCGTCATACCCACCTGACCTGGGCCGTCGTTGCACAATTTTTTTATGTGGGGGCACAGGTCTGTGTATTCAGCTTTTTCCTGTTATATGCACCGAAGGCGGCAGGGGTGAGTGATAAAGTGGCCGGGAATTATCTAGGCTGGGGTTGCGGACTCGCCTTTATGATCGGTCGTTTTGTAGGTACTTACCTGATGGTGGAAAAGATAAAACCAGCCCGTCTTCTGTCAATCTATGCGATGATCAATATTGGATTATGTGCCGTGGCCATGTTTGCCTCCGGTATACCCGCATTGATTGCGGTGATTGGCATCGCCTTTTTTATGTCCATCATGTTCCCGACGATTTTCTCCCTGGGTATTAAAGATCTGGGTACGGATACCGAGTATGGCAGCAGTCTTATCATTATGTCCATTGTAGGCGGCGCTATCCTTCCTCCGGTTTTCGGATGGATTGCAGACAGTACAGGGAACATACAGCTGGCCTATATTGTACCTTTGTTATGTTTTGCAGTAATACTTTTATTCGGATTGAAAGGGTACAAAGTGAAGAACCTGACTGATGCCCCGAAAAAGTCAACCATAAACATAATCCGATGAAACGTTATTGCCTGGCACTTGACCTCGTGGATGATCCGGCACTGATCGCTGAATATGAACAATGGCATCAGCCCGGTGCCCAGTTACCCGGAATACCGGAAAGCATCAAGGAAGCCGGTATTCTGCAAATGGAAATTTACCGAACGGGCAACCGGCTCTTTATGATCATGGAAACGAGTGATGCCTTTGATCCTTCTGCAAAAGCAACTGCCGATGCAGCGAATCCTGCTGTACAGGAATGGGAGCAGTTGATGTGGAAATTCCAGCAACCCTTACCCTGGGCTGCAAAAGGAGAAAAATGGGTGCTGATGAATCAGATCTTTCAATTAACCTGACTATAATTATCAATCATGTTTTCCCTATCCAATAAGACAGCCCTCGTGACCGGTGGAGGAAGTGGTATCGGCCGCGCTATCTCAACGCTATTCGCGAAACAAGGGGCTTCGGTCTATATCCTGGACCTGGATGAAAAAGGTGCCACACAAACCGTGGAAGAAATTAAAGCGGCCGGAGGTCAGGCCGGATTCATCATTTGCAATGTATCCGATCAGCCGGCCGTTAAAGCAGCGGTGGCTCAATTACCCTCCATTCATATCCTGGTGAATAATGCCGGGGTGGCCCATATAGGTAATGCAGAAAATACAGCGGTGGAAGATTTTACCCGCATTTTTGAAATCAATGTAAAAGGAATTTATAACTGCCTGCATGAAGTGATCCCGGTAATGAAGCAAACCGGAGGGGTTATTCTCAATATGGCTTCCATCGCTTCTTCGGTGGGTATTACCGATCGCTTTGCTTATAGTATGAGTAAAGGAGCCGTAGTAGGAATGACCCTGTCCACCGCCCGTGATTTTATGGCAGCAGGTATCCGGTGTAACTGTATCTCCCCGGCCCGTGTCCATACCCCGTTTGTGGATGGTTTTATTTCCAAGAACTATCCGGGTAAAGAAGCGGAGATGTTTGATAAATTATCAAAGAGTCAGCCCATCGGCCGCATGGGCCATGTGGATGAAATAGCTGCCCTGGCGCTCTATCTCTGCAGTGAGGAAGCCTCGTTTATTACCGGCAATGATTATCCCATTGACGGCGGATTTATACACCTTAATAATTAATTATACCAATGAAACTAATCAGGTTTGGAGCACCCGGTAGCGAAAAGCCCGGTGTACATATCGATGGCGTCAATTATGATTGCAGTGCTTTTGTGAGTGATTATAATGAACAATTCCTGGCAGAAGACGGCATTGCCCGTCTCACTGCTATCGTGAATTCAGAAACAGGTAAACTGCCGGTGGTGCCCGAAGGAACCCGGTTAGGTCCCCCGGTGGCCCGTCCTTCCAAGATCGTATGTATCGGATTGAACTATTCCAAACACGCAAAGGAAACCAATGCGCCGATTCCCAAAGAGCCGATCATCTTTTTCAAATCGACTACTTCTTATAACGGTCCCAACGACCCGATCACGATCCCAAAAAAATCAGTGAAGACGGATTGGGAAGTAGAGCTCGCTTTTATCATGGGAAAAAAAGCATCGTATGTGGAAGTAAATGAAGCCATGGACTATGTGGCCGGCTATGCCCTGCACAATGATGTGAGTGAACGTGAATTCCAGCTGGAACGCGGCGGTACTTGGGACAAAGGAAAGGGTTGCGATACATTCGCACCCATCGGTCCCTGGCTCGTCACCAAAGATGAAATTCCTGATCCCCACAATCTCCGGCTCTGGTTAACGCTCAACGGAAAGATGATGCAGGACAGCAATACCAATGACCTGATCTTTAATATTCCCTTCCTCGTTTCCTATATCAGTCAGTTCATGACCCTGCTCCCCGGCGATATCGTATCCACCGGCACCCCCGCAGGTGTGGGCCTCGGCTTCAATCCCAATATCTTCCTGAAAGAAGGAGATTTGGTGGAACTGGGTATTGATGGATTGGGAACGAGTAGGCAGGTGTGCGTGGATTACAGGAAGTGAGTAGTGAGTGGGGAATGGTGAATGGGGAATGGGGAATGGGGAATGGGGAATGGGGAATGGGGAGTGGGGAGTGGTGAGTGGTGAGTGGTGAATGGGGAGTCCTAAAGCAGAGATACTCATTGGCCTGTTTGAAGTTGTTACTATTGAAACATTTCATCGCCCTGCAGGGACGACATTTCATTAGAATATTTCACAGGTTAACACAGCCCCATAGGGGTGACATATCATTAGAATGTTTCACAGGTTAACACAGCCCCATAGGGGCGACATATCAGTAGCCCGAATGTAACGTGGGTTCACAAAGCCCCAGCGGGGCGAAATGTCAATAGCCCCCATAGGGGCGACATATCATTAGCCCAAATGTAACGTGGGGTTCACAGAGCCCTGTAAGGGCGAAATATATGTCCATAATAAAATTAATTTCGAACAGATGAAAATTATCGACAGCCACCAGCATTTCTGGCGCTACGAACCCGAAAAACACAGCTGGATCGACGATGATATGAAATCGATCCGTCGTGATTTCCTTCCGGATGAGCTGGCGGCCGTGTACAAAGAAAACGGCGTGGCTGGATCGGTAGCCGTACAGGCCGATCAAAAAGAAATCGAAACCGCTTTCCTGGTAGAACTCAGTCAGCAATATGAAATCATCAAAGGCGTGGTGGGCTGGACCGATTTACGGTCTGAAGAATTACCGGGTAATCTCGAATTTTATCAGACAATTCCCATCATCAAAGGATTCCGTCATGTACTGCAGGGAGAAGATCCTTCCTTTATGTTGCAACCGGCTTTTCTGCGTGGCATCGGTCTCCTGAACAAATATGGATTTACCTATGATATCCTCGTTTTTCCTCATCACCTCGCTGCCGTAAAGGAACTGGTTCGTCAGTTTCCCGGACAGCCCTTTGTGCTGGACCATATCGCCAAACCCTATATTAAAAAGGGTCAGATCAGCGATTGGGCGAAAGACCTGAAAGAACTGGCGGCTTTCCCGAATCTGTACTGCAAAATCAGCGGGATGGTCACCGAAGCAGATTATACAAAATGGCGGCCGGAAGATTTTACTCCATACCTCGATGTGGTGGTGAAAGCATTTGGAACCAAACGCATTATGTTCGGCAGTGACTGGCCTGTTTGTCTCGTGGCGGGTAGCTATACTCAGGTACTTACGATTGTTAAAAATTATTTCAGTTCCTTTACACCGGAGGAGCAGGCCTCGGTCTTCTCCGGGAATGCGATCCGGTTCTATCACTTATAATTTTATCCCATGTCAGCAAGAGTTCATTTTCCCCCCGTCATCTTTGGTACCACCGCCCTGGGAAATATATATGAAGAAATTCCCTATGCCACTAAACTGGCCATTATGAAAGAGTGTGTGCAAAATGCACCTGGTGGATTACTGATGTTTGACTCGGCCGGAAAATACGGAGCCGGACTGGCCCTTGAAGTACTCGGACAATGTCTCGATGAACTGGGCGTAGCACCGGAAAATGTGATCATCAGTAATAAGCTCGCCTGGTACCGGGTACCTTTAACAGGTCCGGAATCTACTTTTGAACCGGGCGTATGGCATAACCTCAAACATGATGCGGTACAAAAGATAAGTTACCAGGGAATACTCGAATGTTACGAGCAGGGAAATGAATTGTTGGGTAAATACAGCACACAAACAGCTTCCGTACACGATCCGGATGAATACCTCGCTGCAGCCGTGGATGAAGACGATGATAAAAAAAGATTCCAGGATATACTGGATGCCTATAAAGCCCTGCAAGAACTGAAAGCCGCCGGCAAGATCAATTCAGTAGGGGTGGGCGCTAAGAACTGGAGAAGCATTGAGCGTATTGCACAACAGGTGGACCTGGATTGGGTGATGATCGCCAACAGCATTACTGTACATTCTCATCCTAAACCCTTGCTTGAGTTTATGGCGCAACTCCACAGTAAAGGAGTGGTGATCATTAATTCCGCAGTGTTTAATGGTGGGTTCCTGGTGGGACGTGATTTTTATAATTACAAAAAAGTGGATCCCGAAACGGAGGATGGAAAAGCCAAATATGCCTGGCGGGCCAAATTTTTTGAACTCTGCGCCAAGCACAATGTCACCCCCGCCGAAGCCTGTTTCAATTTCGGCTTCCGTATTCCCGGCGTGAATTCGGTGGCCTTAAGCACTTCCCATCCCGAAAAAGTAAAACCCAATATCGCCATGGCCACCTGCGAAGTACCTGTCTCTCTATGGGATGATATGAAGGCGAATGGGTTGCTGGAGGCGGATTACTTGATCAATAATCTTTAAAGGGTTGAAGAGTTGACAGGTTTACAAGTTGACAAGGGAGGCCTCTTAGAACACCACCCTGTCAACTTGTAAACCTGTTAACTTGTCAACACTCAATTCACATAAATTCCCGAATTTCAGTCATCAATTGCTGCTATGAAAAGATCAGGAACTCTTATTTGCTATATGCTGTTTATTTATGCAAGCATACTTCAGGCACAACAACCGGACACCAGCGACGCCCGCTTCCGACCACTGCTGCATTTCACCCCCAAGGCCAACTGGATGAATGACCCCAACGGGATGGTTTACTACAAAGGCACTTATCATTTATTCTATCAGTATTACCCGGATGGCAATACATGGGGACCGATGCATTGGGGACATGCCACCAGTACCAACCTGATGAACTGGGTACATCAGCCTATCGCTTTGTATCCTGATAGTCTTGGTATGATCTTCTCCGGCAGTGCCGTGGTGGATAAGAACAATACCTCTGGCTTTGGGAAGAACGGGCAGGTGCCATTGGTAGCCATCTTTACTCAACACGATGAAGCCGCGATGAAGAAGGGAAGTAAAAGTTTTCAAAACCAAGGCATCGCGTATAGTCTGGATGAAGGCAAGACCTGGACCAAATACAAAAACAATCCGGTACTGCGTAGTCCGGAATTGGTTGATTTCCGTGATCCGAAAGTAGCCTGGAATACAGCCGCCAGTAAGTGGATCATGACCCTGGCGGTGGCCGACCGGATTCATTTTTATTCATCTCCTGATTTAAAGAACTGGACAAAAGAAAGTGAGTTTGGTGACAAAGCCGGCGCCCATGGCGGTGTATGGGAATGTCCGGACTTGTTCCCAATGAAACATGAAGGGAAAGAGATTTGGGTATTACTGGTCAGCCTGAATCCCGGTGGTCCGAATAAAGGCTCGGCCACTCAATACTTCCTGGGCGATTTTGACGGGAAGGTTTTTCATCCATACAGTACCGAAACAAAATGGATTGATTATGGGCCAGATAATTATGCCGGGGTGACCTGGAGTAATACCCGTGACAAAACCTTCTTTATGGGGTGGATGAGTAACTGGTCTTATGCGCAGGTGGTGCCCACTACTACCTGGCGGAGTGCGATGACCCTGCCACGTGAACTACGGTTGGAGAAAGCCGGAAATGAATTACGTATTGCTTCCTGGCCCGTAAAATCACTCCTTCCTATGTTAAGTGGTACGGTTATTTCAAAAGGCATGGGGAAAAGCCCGTATGACGTTTTTCGTATGTCAAACAAATCCGGCATTCCTTGCCAGGTCAATCTCTCGGCGACTAAACATGCTTTCTCTTTACGCTTTTCAAATGAAGCCGGGGAAGAACTGCTGATCGGTTATGACGATACATTGAATCAATATTATATCGACCGCAGCAAGTCGGGCAATACAGCCTTTCATGCCGACTTCCCATTAAGGACTGTGGCTCCACGTATCAGTTTAACCGATACCATTAAGCTATCTGTGGTAGTGGATCAATCCTCCGTTGAAGTATTCGCCGATAAGGGCCTTACGGCTATGACGGCCTTGTACTTTCCTTCAGGTTCATTTACAAAAGCTGAACTGATTTCCGCAATGCCTTTTAAGTTCGATGCGGTTGAACTGACCAACCTCGGTATGCAAAAAACTAATGTGACAAAGACTTCTCAGTAAAGAGTAGCGGCCACTTCGGATTATACTGATGCGCCTTCATCATCCAGCCGTAAAGTTTATTTACAATGGAAGGATATTGATCCGCCAGGTTATTCTTCTCTTCCGGGTCTTTGGACAAATCATACAATTCAACCGGGGACGGATTGGCGGTGGAAACATTCAGACGGATCGCTTTCCAGTTCTTCCAGCTGATAGCCTGTCGCCCGTTGTTTTCATGAAACTCCCAATAGAAGTATTCATGTGTTTTTCGTTTGCCTTTTTGAAAGAAAACAGGAACCAATGACAGACCATCTGTTTTGACTTTCTTCTTTACGCCCGCCAGTTCAAGTATGGTCGGATACATATCCCATAAAGCAGCGGGATCTTCATTTACAGCCGGTTTGATTTTGCCGGGCCAGTAGGCCACATAAGGCACACGGATCCCGCCTTCATACAGGTCTCGTTTGATGCCGCGGAACTCCCCGCTGCTATT
This sequence comes from Chitinophagaceae bacterium, assembly GCA_035439525.1. GTDB lineage: Bacteria > Bacteroidota > Bacteroidia > Chitinophagales > Chitinophagaceae > JJ008. Next base: position 1,230 of record DAORKK010000146.1, on the reverse strand, counting down.
GAAAAATTCCGGATCACCGCCGTTCTCCCGGTGTGGCCCGTTATCACTGGTAAAAATAATCAGGGTGTTTTCAGCAAGTCCTTTATCCGCAATGGCTTTTATTATTTCTCCCACGTATTGATCCAGTCTTGAGATCATGGCCGCAAACTGTGCATGGGGCAGGGGCTCGGGCACCGCATTATGGGCCCTTGTTTTCAGTTTATTGCCCGTCAAAGGCGTCTCATTGAATTTCTTTGCATAGTGTGAATACCATTCATCATGCGGACCGATTACATCCCCATGCGGCAAGGTATAAGGCAGGTACATAAAGAAGGGTTGTGTGCCTGCTGCTTTGATATAGCTGATGGCCTGCTGGTGAATCAATGCGGCAGAGTAAATGGAATCAGCCCCGTTATTGGGTAATTCCACTTTCTGATGATTATCCCACAGGTAGGGCGGATAATAATCATGCGCCAGGCTCTGGCAATTGTATCCGTAAAAACGATCAAAGCCATGTTTGTTGGGATCACCACTGTTTTGATTGAACCCCAGTCCCCATTTCCCAAAAGCCGCCGTGGCATATCCGTTTTCCTGCAGGTAGTTCGCAAAGGTTTTAGCCTTTTCAGGTAATGGAATTTGTCCTTCTGGTGCAAAAGGAAGATTGCCCCGGATCAGCGTATGTCCCGTATGCATACCCGTCAGCAGGGAAGTGCGGGCCGGTGCACAGACAGTGGAACCGGAATAGAAACGGGTAAAGCGGATACCCGCTGCTGCCATTTTATCAATCTGCGGGGTTTCGATCTTTTGTTGTCCGTAACAACCAATCTCCCCATAACCCAGGTCATCGGCAAAGATGAATATAATATTGGGTCTTTTGGCCTGGGCCATTACAACAGGGTGTTGTAACGTAAGGACCAATAAACAAAGCAGAATTTTTTTCATGCCTTACTTCATTTTATAAATCTCTGTTCCGGCCAGCAGAAAGCAACCCAGTCCATAATCTTCAAAGTCCGGTGTTTTATCATAACCCACCGGCTGTCCATCCTTGGGTTCTTTACCCGTACCTTGTACAAATCCCAGTTTGCCATCCGGATGCACGGCTTCTTTCGCCATGGCTTTCCAGGCTTTCACTATCGCGGGCTTGTAGGTTTTTTTATCCAGCAATCCGTGATTGATGCCCCAGGCAAAACCATAGATAAACAGGGAAGTACCGGAAACTTCTTTACCACCAAAATGATTGGGGTCGTTCAG
>DAORKK010000145.1:0-8667 GCA_035439525.1 Chitinophagaceae bacterium | reverse complement strand
GTGCTGTAATCCGGATTTGCCCGTTTCCAGGCCGGCCAGCTTTTCAGGTCATTTTCAAGGTAAGCCACCACATAGTTTTTCCCCCGGCTTTGTTTCCGGATAAAGGCCGTTTGCGCCCGGATATGCTGGATATCATAATGCCAGTCATCCCCAGGAGCGGGCTGCTTACCCATCGTCCATTCGGTGCTGTTTCCGTTTGGAAGGGCATACAGAATCAGTTCCACCGGGCCGGTAAGGTGAAGCCGTTTGGGCCTGTCGAGGGTGATTTTCACGCCCGGGCTCATCCGAAAAGAGTCAATTACCTGACTTTTAACAAACTGTGGATAAACCAATAAGACAAGGCATAGTCTGATAATTATCAGTCGCATAGCTGATTAAAGATAGCGAATTAGCTGAGTCTGATTCAAATCGTAGATTTCCTATGCAAAAAAAACGGTCTCATTCTTGCAGGATAGCAAAAGGTAGTCTACTTTTGTAGTACTCCACTTAATTCGTTATCCTAAACGATTGACTTTGTCCAGTCCCCTGAAAACCTGGTAGTATTTCTATTTGAAAACTTTAAAAATCAGGTTATGAAGAAAATTAAACTCTTAATGAAGAATGAAGATGTGCAAGCCCGTTTAGTAATCGGTGGTTTCATCGTTACTTTCACCCTGCTCGCATTATTCTTTCTGAACAGTTAAACTGCTGCAGACTCTTGTAATGTATTGTAAGAGCCAGGCAAAAGTCTTCTCATCCTGAGGAGTAGTCATATCTTTTGCCTGACTCTTTCCAGGAGTTCCCCCACTTCAATTTTTTCCATGCATTTGAAATGTCCCAACGGGCATTTGTCGTAACCTATTTTGGAACAGGGACGGCACCAGACCTTTGTTTGCAGTTGCAAAGAGGTCATGGAGAAATCTCCGTAATAAGGCGTCATACCAAAAGCGGGTACGGTATTCCCCCAAAGGGAGATGATTATTTTCTGATAGGCGGCCGCGATATGCATCAGCCCGGTATCATTGCTGATCACCAGCTTGGCCTTGCGTACCAGGTCGGCACTTTCATTTAATTTGAATTTACCACAGGCATTGTAAATCTTGATATCGTCTACCGAAGCGATCTCATTCCCGTTTGCCGCATCCTCCGGACCGCCGAGCAGGATGATCGGATGATTCAGCTGCGCACAGAATTCCTTCCACTTATGCACCGGCCAGCGCTTTGTGCCATGGGCCGCGCCAATCACACAGGCGATATACCCCGCCGTGTGCGAAACCGGAATATCATGCATCTGTGTCTCTTCTTCCTTGCTGATAAAATAATCCAAGCCCTTCCCGTCATTCTTAACCCCGAAGGATTCCACGGTCTTCATATAACGATCCACAATATGCAACTTGGGGAGCAGATTAATCTTGAAGGCCGTCAGGATATATTTCTGAATATTGAGTTTGTAAAACGAAAATGATTTTTTCTTCAGCGCATTCTTTAACCGGAGGGTTTTGCTGTTATGGTGCAGATCGATAATGTAATCATAGTCTTCCGTCTTCAGTTCTTCGATCATCAGTTCCCAGCTATGGGCCAGCTGGTGGACTTTATCAATATAGGGATTATGTTCTACCACGGAATGAAACCGGTCACGGGTCAGAAAATGCACTTCCGCATCCGGCACCTGTTGTTTCAGGCAACGGATCACCGGGGTGGTGAGGACGATATCCCCGATTGAAGAGAACCGGACGATCAGGAACTTCTTACCTGTTTTTACAGATGGTTGTGCAGCATCTTCCATGGCCAGTTTGCGCTGTGTAAATGAATTAATTATTGTTCCACATAATCCAGGTCTTTATGAAAGGTTTCCTTACTCAGTAAGGCAGCGATGACTGTAATGGTCATCACTATAATACCCGCATAAATACCTCCTTTCACATATCCCATTCCGTCCATTCCTCTTAGTGTTTTGAACAAAGGCAGTATAAAGATAGCCAGCATTCCGCGTACCATATTGGGAATGGTGGTAGCGGCGGTGGCACGGAGATTGGTGCCAAACTGCTCGGCCGCCATAGTCACAAATATGGCCCAGAACCCGGTACCAAAACCCAATCCGGCACAGATCCAGTACATTTTCTGTGCCGAGCCATTCCACTGAATGGTAAAGAAGAGCAACATGAAAATGATGGTAATCCCATAAAATATAAACAAGGCTTTCTTCCGGCTCCGCAGACGCTGACTGACTAAACCGATCAGGATATCGCCCAATGAGATGGCTGCATACGCATACATGATCGCTTTACCCGGATCCACTTTTTCGGTAATCCCGAACTCCCGGGCAAAATCGGAGGAGAAATACACCAGCACCCCGATCACATACCAGGTAGGCAGACCGATCAGGATACCGAATAAATAGCGTTTGAAGCGGTCCCAGTTGGTAAACAGCATGAAAAAATTGCCCCGCTGTACTTCTGTTTTCTTCACCGCATTGAACATACCGGATTCATACACGGAGATACGGAGTACGAGCAGCAACATGCCTAACCCGCCCCCGATAAAATAACAGGTGCGCCAGTCGAAATTTTCTTTCATGATAAAAGCCACGACGGCCCCGGTGAGTCCGATACCCGCCACCAGCGAAGTGGCCAGTCCGCGGCTTTCCTTCTTCGTGATCTCCGATACCAGGGTAATACCTACACCCAGTTCGCCGGCCAGTCCGAGACCGGCTACAAAACGAATCCATTTATATTGCTCTACGGTTTCTACAAATCCATTGGCAATATTGGCCAGGGAATAAAGGACGATTGAACCAAACAGCACACTGAGCCTTCCTTTTTTATCACCCATTATTCCCGCCACAATTCCGCCGATCATCAGACCCACCATCTGCCATTGCAGAATGGATTCGCCTTCGATGCGGATCGCGTCTTCGGTCAGTCCCAGGTCGCGGAGACTGGCCACGCGGATAATTCCGAAAAGCTGCAGGTCATAGATATCGACAAAGTAGCCGAGAGCGGCCACGATCACCGCAATGTTGAAAATGCTCGCCGGTTTGCCCTGGTTCATAAGTATCGTTAGTTGGTTTGAGTCGGGGTCTTGGGGGTATGCTTGGAAAACATTTTAATCAGCACCGGTGCGGTGGTGACCAATACGATACCCAGTACAATAAATTCGAGGTGTTCTTTTAAATCAAAATTGAACAATTGCAGTACCCATTTTTGCAGGAAGAATCCACCCAGGATCATGGTGGCAACCCATAAAATACAACCGGCCACATTATAGAAATGGAATTTCTTACGATCCATTTCAACAATACCGGCCACGATCGGGGCAAAGGTCCGGATGAAGGGCAGGAAACGGGCGCCGATCACAGCCAGTCCGCCATGCTTCTCATAAAAATCATGCGCCTGGTGCAGGTATTTTTTCTTGAACAGGAAGCGGTCCCGCCAATGATACATCGCCGGACCTACTTTACGACCCGTCCAGTAGCCAACGGTGTTCCCCAAAATTCCCATCAGGGATATAAGTCCGATCAATACAATTAAATCGAGCCAGTACGTATAAGGATAAGAGATCTCCAGGTATTTCAGGATCTGGTAACCCAGGCCGGGTTTAGACACTTCGCCTGCTTTGGTAATTTCATGGGCATAAATACCCGCCACAAAGAGCAGGGAATCTCCCGGCAGAAAAAATCCGACAAATAATCCCGTTTCGGCAAACACCACAAAAAGCAAAAGCCAGAGACCGCCATTCTCCACATACCATTGCGGCTGTACCAGCTGTGACCAATGAAACGCATCCAGTAAAAACATAATCTTCCTTTATTTTAAAAACATGAGTGAATTAATGATGAGGGTGCTGGTGATGATCCGTATGCTCCAGCGCGCCTTCCCATTTACTGACGGCCGCCGTAGCCAGGGCATTCCCCAGCACATTGGTCATGGTACGGCCCATATCGCAGAATACATCGATGGCTAAAATCAGTCCCACCCCTTCGGCCGGCAAGCCAAACATCTGTCCTGTCGCCAGTACCACTACCAGTGAGGCGCGGGGCACACCGGCAATCCCTTTACTGGTAACCAGGAAGACGAGCAGCATAATGATCTGTTGTCCGACATCACCGGTAATAGAAGTAATTCCATAAGCCTGGGCGATAAACATACTCGCGAAGGTCATATACATCATACTGCCATCGAGGTTAAACGAATAGCCGAGTGGCAATACGAACGAAACAATTTTATCCTTACAACCAAAGCGCTCCATCTCTTCCACCATTTTGGGATATACGGCTTCACTGCTGGCTGTATTGAAAGCAATCGCCATCGGACTGGCGATACGACGCAGCAAATGGGGCAGTCTTCTTTTTAATATGATATAACCAACGATCAGCATGATCATCCAGAGAATCAGTAAACCGAGGTAGAACTCCCCAACGTACATGCCAAATGTTTTCAGGATATCCAGTCCGTTCTTGGCAATCGCCGAAGCCATCGCGCCAAACACGCCCAATGGGGCCACGAGCATCACATAGCCCACCATTTTCAACATCACATGTCCGAGTGTATCCAGTGTATGAATGATTCCCTTGCCTTTTTCGCCCAAGGCAGTCAGGGCAATCCCAAAGAAAATGGAGAATACCACCAATTGCAGAATTTCATTGGTAGCCATCGCTTCCACCACACTCTTGGGGACCACATGTTCCACAAACTTGGCTAAGGAAAATCCTTTTGATTTATCCATCAGTTCATTTACCGCTGCCTTATCTACATTGCTCACATCAACGCCAACACCCGGTTCGAAAATGGTCACGAGAATCAGTCCGAGTCCGAGTGAGATCAGCGAAGCCGTAATAAACCAGAGCATGGCCTTACCGCCTACCCGTCCAACTGTTTTCAGATCACCCAGTTTGGCGATCCCCACCACGAGGGTACAGAAAACAATGGGGGCGATGATCATCTGCACCAGGCGCAGGAAGATCGTGGTCAGTAATTTTATATTATCCGAAAAAACATTGATGGTGGACTTCGGATAGGACTCATGCACCCAATACCCTACTCCGACACCGATCAACATTGCCAGGAATATATAGAGGGTCAGTTTGTTAGTTTTCGACATAGCTGTCTTATTAAATATGTCCGAAAATCGGTAAAAATACTCAGTTCAGGAATTAAAAAATCCCCGGAATCAACTCTTTTTTAATGGATTAACCGGAAAGCCGTATTTTTCCTTTTCAACCAACGTTAAAACTGATCTTATGGCTGAACACGCAAGTTCCTTTAAGCCCACATTGGGTCTTTTTGATGGTACCATGATCGTTGCCGGCTCCATGATCGGGTCCGGTATTTTTATTGTCAGTGCCGATATCACCCGGAATGTGGGGAGTGCCGGCTGGCTGATTGCCGTATGGCTGATCACCGGCTTCATGACCCTGACCGCCGCCCTGAGTTATGGGGAACTGAGTGGTATGTTTCCCAAGGCCGGGGGACAATATGTCTATCTCAAAGAAGCCTATAATCCCTTGATGGGATTCCTCTATGGCTGGAGTTTTTTCGCCGTGATCCAGACCGCTACCATTGCGGCAGTGGGTGTGGCTTTCTCCAAATTCCTGGCTTACCTGGTACCCGAACTGGGCAATAACTATTTTCTGTTTGATGCGGGTATTATTAAAGTGTATTCCGGACAGCTCGTGGCCATCGCCATTATCTGTCTGCTCACCTATATTAATTCCAGGGGGGTGAAGGAAGGTAAATTCATCCAAACGGTTTTTACCTCGGCTAAATTAATTGCCTTGTTCGGACTGATCGCCTTCGGTTTTCTGCTGGTAAAAGAAAGTTACTGGGCAGAAAACTGGAAGACCGGATTTAATGCGGTACAGGATTTTGGACAGAAAGATGCCACCGGACAGTTACACGCGACTACCTGGATGGGCATTTCCGGTTCCGCCTTATTAGGGGCCATTGCCGCTTCCATGGTCGGTTCTATTTTCAGCAGTGATGCCTGGAACAATGTGACCTTTATTGCCGGGGAGATGAAGAACCCCAAGCGGAATATCGGGTTGAGTTTATTCCTCGGCACCCTTATCGTGACGGTGATTTATGTATCCGCGAACCTCATGTATTTAAATGTGCTGCCCCTGAATGAACTGGCTTTCCCGGCCGATGACCGGGTGGCCGTGGCCGCCGCCAATAAAATATTCCCTTCGTTTGGTACGATCCTGATCGCTATCCTGATCATGGTCTCTACGTTTGGTTGTAATAACGGATTGATCCTGGCCGGTGCCCGGGTGTATCATACGATGGCCAAGGACGGACTGTTTTTTAAAGAGGTCGGCACCCTGAATAAAAATGCAGTACCGCAGGTGGCTTTATGGATCCAGTGTATCGCCGCTTCGATCTGGAGCCTGAGTGGGAAATATGGCCAGTTGCTGGATATGATCTCCTTTGTGGTGGTCTTATTTTATATGCTCACGATCATTGGCATCTTTATTTTACGGAAAAAAAGACCCGAAGCAGAACGGCCTTACAAGGCATTCGGCTATCCCGTATTACCATTTTTATACATATTAATGGGAGCCGCCTTCTGTATTCTGCTCATCATTTTCAAACCGGAATTTACCTGGCCGGGCTTTATCATTGTACTGATCGGAGTGCCACTGTATTATCTGGCCATTTCCACGCAGAAAAAGGCTTAAACCGGTTAAAAAAAGTCTCTGTTTCGTATTTAATCAATACTTATCTTAGTCACTCACTAAAAACCAACTCATGAGTTTATTTGTCAAGAAGCCCTTGGATCAGATTCTGGCGCAGGCGGCCGATTCTGAAAAGGGGTTGAAAAGAACCCTAGGGGCAGGCAACCTGATCGCGCTGGGCATCGGAGCGATTATTGGTGCAGGTCTTTTTGTGCGTACAGCGGCAGCGGCCGGACAAGCAGCGGGTCCCGCAGTTACCCTTTCCTTTGTGGTAGCGGCCATTGGTTGTGCTTTTGCCGGTTTGTGTTATGCGGAATTTGCTTCTATGATCCCCATCGCGGGTAGTGCGTATGCCTATTCTTATGTAACCATGGGTGAACTGATTGCCTGGATTATTGGCTGGGCCCTGATCATGGAATATGCCCTCGGTGCCGCCACGGTATCGATTGCCTGGAGTGAGTATTTAAATAAGCTGTTAGGAGGGGCCATTCCGTATGAATGGTGCCACTCGCCGATGGAAAGTTTCACGGATACCGCCGGTATACACCACTCCGGTATCATGAACGCCCCCGCCCTGGTAATTCTGCTGGCACTGACCCTGCTGCTGATCAAAGGCACCCAGGAGTCGGCCTTTGTAAATATGATCATCGTATTCATTAAAGTAGCCATCGTTATTTTATTCATCGCCATTGGCTGGCAGTTTATCAAGCCGGAAAACCACACGCCGTATATGATTCCGGAAGGAACACAGGCCGTGGCCGACCAGGCCGGTAAAGTGATCGCCGATTACAGTGGCTGGAACAAGCACGGATGGGGCGGTGTACTCGGTGGTGCAGCCATCGTATTCTTTGCCTTTATCGGTTTTGATGCGGTAAGTACCGCTGCCCAGGAAGCCAAAAATCCGAAAAGAGATATGCCGATCGGTATCCTTGGTTCACTGGTAGTTTGTACCATCCTTTATATATTGTTTGGTCACGTACTCACGGGTGTCGCCCCCTGGAAGGATTTTGTAGATCCTGAAAAAGGAAGGGAAGCATCCGTAGCTTATGCGATCAGTACCTATATGACCGGTTATGCCTGGTTGTCCAAAGCAGTGACCATTGCCATCCTGGCTGGTTTCTCTTCGGTGATCCTGGTGATGCTGATGGGACAGAGCCGTATCTTCTATACCATGAGTAATGACGGACTGATCCCCAAAGCCTTTGGCGAACTGCATCCGAAATACAAAACACCGTATAAAGCCAACTGGATTCTGTTTGTATTCGTAGGAGCATTTGCCGCCTTTGTACCCGGACACGTGGCCGGTGACCTGACCAGCTTCGGTACCCTGTTTGCCTTCGTACTGGTAAGCATCGGTGTCTGGATCCTGCGGGTCAAGAATCCGAACCTGGAACGTCCTTTCCGTACGCCGTTGGTACCGATCGTAAGCACCCTGGGTGCCCTGATCTGTTTACTGATGATCGTTGGACTGGATGCTCAAACCCTGAAAGTGGCCTTTATCTGGATGGGCATTGGCCTGGTAGTGTACTTCGCTTATAGCCGTAAAAGGAGTAAGCTGAGGAACTTCGCGGATATATTGCCGACGGCGGATGATTTTGAGAAGAAGTAGTTTTCTTAGAATGATATGCGAAAGCCCTGAGGTTAACAGTACCTCAGGGCTTTTTTGTTAGTCTGCAGACGGCGGCAGGCAGTCAGCAGTCGGCAGTCGCCAGTAGGCAATAGTACTAAGAAAGATCTGCTGACTGCCAACTGCCCCCTGCCTACTGGCAACTGCTGGCTGCCGACTGATTTTTCCCTAAATTTGCAGCCCCTCCGGCCCCTCCGCCGGACTCCTAAAATAAACACACTATGGGACGCATATTTGAAGTACGTAAAGCCTCGATGTTTGCCCGTTGGGACAAAATGGCCAAGAACTTTACCCGTATCGGTAAAGAGATCATTATTGCCGTAAAAGCCGGTGGTGCCGATCCGAATTCGAATGCCGCCCTGCGTCGTTGTTTCCAGAATGCCCGTAG
>DAORKK010000144.1:0-8711 GCA_035439525.1 Chitinophagaceae bacterium | reverse complement strand
GGCAATGCCATCAGCCAGGATTCACTCACGAGTCCGGTACTCAACTATTTCAACACCGAATCCGATCGCAAAACCGTAATTGGTGAAAAAAGTCTAGCCATTACCGATAAGATAAAATTCAATCGTAAGGTCTCGCAAACTATTATATCCACTCCTTATGTAAAACTGCAAGACGGTTACTACCGCCTCAGCGCGATGATCCGCAACAGCGGTTCTTTTGATACGATGATGATGTATGCCAAAAGCAAGGGCAAGACATTCCGCTATACGTTCACCGGTGAAAACAATGAATGGAAAAAGATCAGTCTCTCCCATATCAAAGTAAGAAAGGGAAAATTGGAGATCGGGTTTGACGCAGCGGGTGCCGCCGGCGCGGTTTGGCTGGTGGATGATGTGGAGTTGGTGAGAGAGTAAGGGTGGCTCGTATTTCGAGCGTAGCGAGAAATCCTGCCCATTTTTATCATTAAAAGCCCGTCATTCCGAACGCAGTGAGAGACCTTGTATTTATTCAGGTGTTACATTTGAAATAAAAGGCAACTCTCAGACGATAAAAATTCAGGGAACCCAACTTCTTCATATAAACACAAAATCATTTTTCATTGGAAATTGCAGGGCCCCTACTTCGATCTGGAAATGAACGGTCAATCAACTTGTTGTGAGAAATACAAGGTCCCTCCTTCGTCGGGATGACGTGATGTGTGTGGGGGGAGAGAGATGAAATACAAGATTTCTCGCTGCGCTCGAAATTAAAATGCTCACAGTCGGGTACAGTTGATTGGTGGTGGCCAATCACCACAAATCTCTCTGTTCAGAAATAACCAGTCAGGATTCCGCATTTTAATTAGTGTTTCTTTTTTATTCCGGTTCCACTTCTTCAGCTCTTTCTCCCTGGCAATCGCTGCACTTATTGACGGGTTAACTTCATAATAAATGAGATTATAACAAAAGTATTTACCGGCGAATGTGTCCGGATTACCCCGGTTCTCCCAATGCTCTTTAAGCCTTGCAGCTAAATTATTTGTAACACCAATATATAATGTCGTTTTTGCCGGATTAGTTAGTATATATACATAAAACTCCGTCCCTGTTACAGCCATAGCCTTACTGATTTGTTGCTCCAAAAGTCATCACACTATATAAAAAATCCATGTGTTTTTCACCAGAAAATCAGGTGAAAAAAATGTCCGGTACTGATATTTCGAGCGGAGCGAGAAATCCTGTATTTCCTTTCTCCTCCTCTAATCGCCCGTCATCCCGACGAAGGAGGGACCTTGTATTTATTCGAGACATAAAGACCTTGTATTCCCTTTTCTTCCCCCTAACAGCCCGTCATCCCGAGCGAAGCGATGGACCCTGTATTTTGTTCACAGGAAATAAAAAGCCAGAAGCTGTACACTGCTTTTGATAAAATCTTCTCAGTAGGGGCTGTTTCCTGACACCTGACACCCGACACCCGACAACTGACAACTGATCACCCCTGTATATTTCAGTACCGGCAAATACCCATTACCAGCGGCATGGCTATTCAGCATTCCCGGGGCATCTTTGATACTCAATCCTGTTTATGCTGAAATCTTGCTGGCTTTTTATATCATTACTCGGAGTCGCGTTGAGTGCAAAAGCCCAACTGCCCAAAACCGACTCCCTCTACCTGGCCCTGAAACAACAGGACAGTATCTTCTTTGATCGCTCATTCAATTTGTGTGACCTGGATTATCTTGATAAAGCCACACACCCGGAACTGGTCTTCTTTCATGACCAGGGAGGTATACAGCACAAGGCAGAATTCATGGCCGCAGTAAAAAACAATATCTGCGGCAACAGCGCTCAGAAACCCATACGCAAACCAGACGCTCAAAGTCTCGAAGTATTTCCCCTCTATTCCAATGGCCGTTTATACGGAGTGATCCAGACCGGTATCCACGATTTCTATATCCGTGAAAGCGGAAAACCCGACCGCCATACCAGCCGGGCAAAATTCACCCATGTCTGGCTGCTCGATAATGGCCGCTGGTTGCTCCGCGAAGTACTGAGCTATGATCACAAGTAGAAGTTTACCGGCACTTGGATACTTTTTTCTCTCCCACACAGCTTGTCCTTCCGACGAAGGTGGAAACTTCGCACAGGGACGTGGGTTGATTTTCATTGAAAAACAAATGCCTGTCAGGTTTTATTCGCTTAGGAGGGGTTGTTTACTTCCGACTACTAACTTCTAACTACCGACTTCCTTTTCTCCCTACCTTTATCCAATGCCTTTCAGCTACAACTTCGGTGAATTTCCCGGACAGACTATTAACCAGGGGCCCAAACTGATCAGCTTCAGCGAGTACAACGGTGAAGCGGATATTGAACTGATGTGTACACAACTGGATAAAAAGACCGCAAAAGAACAGTCCAGGATCGTGGATGAATGGTGTGATCACCTGACGAATGATACCCTGCCATTGAAAAGCATCTGGATGGAAACAAGGATCTCGCAGAAAATCTTCGATGCGATCTGCAAACAGAAAAGTCTTACTTCCCTCTGGATCAAATGGGGGGTATACCCTGACCTGTCGGCCATCCGCCAACTGACCAACCTCGAACACCTGCACCTTGGTAATGGAAAAAGTATCACGGACCTCTCCCCGGTGGGCAGTTTGCATCAACTGAAAACGCTGGAATCCGACGGATTGGTAAATGTGCAAGACTACCGTTTCCTCTCTTCCCTGACCGCCCTGCAGGATCTCGATATTGAAGGAGATGGGTTCTCCTCCATGAAACCGGTAGTACTTTCTGACCTGAAATTCCTTGAATCTATTCCCTGGCTGAAACGGCTCTGCCTGAAAATGGTCAGAGTAAAAGACAAAGATTATTCACCCATCCTTAAAATAAAGGAGTTGAAGTGGCTGAGTCTGCCGCATTATAAAGAAGTGGAACAACAGATGCACCTGTTCAAACACCTTAACTAAGTACGAAGTACGAGATACGAATACCAAAGTATCCCGACGTACTGTCGCCATAAAACGATATTCATCCGTCTAAGGATATCCCCAACTCCTGGCACCAACACCCGGCAACTGATCTGATACTTAGTTAAAAATAAGTACCGGATTGTTTTCAGATCAACGTTTTTTAAACCCCGAATTGATACCTTTAATACCCTGGCTTTTTGAAAAACGATCGGGAAACAATGCGACCATTTACTCCTTTTAAAAATCTGCTGAATGTGGATGGCCTTCCTGCCGAAGCGCCTAACAGCCGGGATAATTTCCTGGTCAGGGAAGGAAACCAGGTTCATAAAGCCCTGATCTATATTGAAGCCTTTTACGGATTTTTCTTCCTGTTCGTGACCCTGATACAGGGCTATTATTATCAATCAGTATTGAATGCAGCGCTTTTTGTTTTTTCATGCCTGGCTTATATTATCCAATACAAAGGATATGCTTTTTATTCGAAAATCTTTAACCTCAGCCAGCTGATCATTATTCTCGCCCTGATGTTTTACTTTCCGGCTTCCCCTTATGGAATACACGCCAATGACAGTGTTTTGGCCTTCTATATACCGGTAAGCGTAGGCACACTGATTGCTTTCCAGGGAAAAGAAAACAAGTATGGTTATATTTTTTCAGGTCTGATTTTGCTTGTTTCGCTGACCCTGATTGTTTTCGATCCACACTACCTGACCGATCAACCTGTTGCCACACTGACCGGAATCAGTTATGACCTTCTCTATAATATTATCGGTGCCGCTATCGCCACTTTCACCGAAGTAGCCTACATACTGGCGTTGAACAACCGGTTGAATGAAAGCCTCACCAAGGCTAATCATGAGCTGGATAATTTTGTATATATCGTGAGCCACGATCTGCGTTCCCCGTTGCTGCTGACCAAAGGATTGCTGGATATTTCAAAACTTAAAGTCGGGGAGAAGGAAGAAGTCCTGAAGTACCTTGATCTCGCGGGCAAAAGCATCAATAACCTGGATGACATTATCAAAGAAATTCTGGCCTATTCCCGCAATTCAAGAACAGGACTGCAGTATGAATCGTTTGACCTCAAAACCATCATAAAGGAAATAAAAGATGGATTGGAAATAAAGGACGGCCCGTCCTTCTCCTTCCTCGAAGAATACAACGGGGATAGCCGGATTTATTCCGATAAAGGCAGACTTCATACGATTCTCCGGAACCTGATCACCAATGCGGTGAAATACCGGAAAAAAGAATTGAACGACACATATGTAAAAATTGTATTCGGCAAAACAGGTAACCGGTTTACCATTACGGTTTCGGACAACGGGCAGGGGATTGCCAGGGAAAGTATGGATAAAGTATTTGATATGTTTTACCGGGCTACTTCAGCCGCCCCCGGAACCGGACTGGGTTTATACATATGCAAAGAAATGCTGGAAAAAATGGGAGCTGAATTTTACCTGGATTCCACTGAAGGCCAGGGTACCAGCTTTACTTTCACACTGGAGCAGGCAACCCCGGTGGTTCCCGCATAACTATTTATAAGTAACAACTACTATCTCCGGCTAATCATTCATCATTAATTCCTGATAATCAGGTGCTTTTGCAGCGGGTTCATGACCTCAAAACTGGTATTTTCCGTATTTACGAAATATCTTTATACCGGTTAAGTAGCACCAATAATAAGTACCCTGATGCTTTCAAATATACATCTGAGAAATCTGCTCGATGTGGATATCCACTTCTCCAAAGGTTATTATTCTACCGATAATATCCTGGTCAGTAAAGGCGACCGGGTACATACTACACTGCTGTCCATTGTAATCTTTTTTGGGGTAGTCTATACCGTCATTAGCCTGATCCAGCAATATCATTACCAGGCTTTCCTCAGTTTCTCCTGCGGGGTTTTCGCATTTTTTTCCTGGCTGATACACCGCCGTGGCTATACACTTCTTTCAAAGCTGGTCAACTTCACCCAGCTGATTGCCTTTATTGCCCTGATGTTTTACTTTCCTTCCTCACCCTATGGCGAACATATCAACGACAGTGTACTGGCCTTTTATGTTCCGGTATTAATCGGCACGCTGATCGCCTTCCAGGGCAAGCAAAAAGTTTACGGACTGGTGCTCGCCGTCATCGTGATATTCGTTATATCATTTTTGATTCTTACAGATATTCATTACCCCGAACACCCGGTGCTGCAAAACTATACAGGTTCGAACTATGATATGCTGTTTAATATCCTCGGGGCCGCCGTGGCCACATTCGCAGAAGTCGCTTACATCCTGGCGCTGAATGACCGGCTCAACAGCAGTCTCGTCAAAACCAATCACGAACTGGATAATTTTATCTATATCGTATCTCATGATCTGCGTTCCCCGCTGCTGTCCACCAAGGGGTTGATTGACCTTGCAAAAATAAAAATCGACGAACGGGAACAGGTATTGAAATACCTCAGTCTGGCAGGACAAAGCATTAATAACCTGGACCATATTATACATGAAATTCTCACTTACTCAAGAAATGCCCGTACGGAATTAAAGGAAGAGGAATTTGAATTGAAGGATGTAGTGAAAGAAGTCTTTGACGGACTCCGCTTTTCGGCAGGATCGGGCTTTTCATTCCTTGAAGAATATTCCGGTGAAACCAAAATCTATGCGGATAAAAACCGGCTCAGTACCGTGCTTCGTAATATCATCAGTAACTCTGTTAAATATAAAAAAAAGGATATTGACAATCCCTTTGTTCTCCTGCGTTTTGAAAACAACAACCTGCACTGTTCATTCAGTATAACAGATAACGGAGAGGGTATTCCCCTGGAAAGCCAGCACCGGGTATTCGAAATGTTTTATCGTGGTACTTCAAGCGCCACCGGCACCGGACTCGGTCTTTATATCTGTAAGGAAATGCTGGATAAAATGAATGCTGTTTTCGCCATTTCTTCCAAACCGGGAGAAGGCACGACTTTTAATATACAGCTCAACAAAACAGCAACCTCATTAGCCAAAGAAAAAAAAGAACCGGCATTTAATACCACAAAACAATCCGGATCCCCCACTGCTTCCGTAAAATTGAATGAACAGTTGAATAGCATTCAAGGGTTCAGTTCTTTTAACCAGGCAGGTTAAGCCCTCACCCCATTCTTGCCTCTCGCTTCTCGCCTCCCTCACAAAACCGCGGAGGACGCAGAGAGCGCAGAGAAATACAAACACCCTGGCAGAAAAGTCCTTCTCGCTTCTAGCTTCTGGCTTCTGGCTTTCTTGCACTTCCCGCTTTAAATACGTACCTTACCTCCTGAGCCCGTAACCAACCCATGCCCCGCCGCCTGATCCCGATATTCCTGATCCTGACCTGTTTATGTACAGGTGCTGCAGCCCAGCAGGCATTGCCTGATTTTACCCGGATAGACAAACAGGCTCGCAGCATCCGTTTTGATGGCGACCTGATAAAACTCACTACCACACTCACCAGTCCATACCCGGATAAGCTTTCTAAAGTCCGCTCCATTTTTATCTGGATCACGGAACATATCCGCTACGACTGGAAATTCTTTAATAAGGATGAAGAAATAGAGATCCCCGAATGTAAATCCGGACAAGATTGTGATGAAGTACTCGCCAATTGGGAAAAAAAATACCTGTCGAATATTCTCCGGAAAGGAAAAGCGATCAGCGATGGCTATGCCCGGCTCTTTACCCGCATGTGTGATATTGCCGGACTGGAAGCGGCTACCATCAACGGACATACCAAGACTAAACTCTACCAGATCGGCAATGCCGGTCCTGTGAACCACAGCTGGAATGTAATCTGGCTCGATACCACCTGGCACTTACTCGATGCCACCTGGTCAGCCGGGTATACCACCGAAGATGAAAACACCGGCAAACTCAACGGCTTTGTCAAACAATACAACGACTATTATTTCCTGACCCCCTTTGCTGAATTCTCGCGGAATCACTTTCCACAATACACCCGCTGGGTACTCAAGCCGGGCTATACCAAGGACAAGTTTGCCGCCAATCCCTATTTTGATCCGGATATTCTGAGCAAGATCAAATTACATTCACCCACGACCGGTATGATCAACGGAAAAAAAGGCGATACCATTCATTTCAAATTTGAATATACAGGCACCATTGAAAAGCTGCAGGTAAATACCAATCTTTACCGCAACGCGGAAGTCTGGGGTTGGGAACAGATTAATAAACGTAAAAAAGTCTGGGTGCAGGATACCTTCGCCCTGAAAAGACAACGCTATACTCCTTTTGTGAAAACAGGTAACCTGTACGAATTTGATTATGTGATTCCGGAGAACTCGCTCTATTACCTGGATATTCTTTTCGATTTTCAACGGGTAATGCGGTTTAAGGTGGTGATAGTGAAACCCAAGTAGGAGCTAAGAGGTCAAAAGAGAGAATGAGATAAAAAGAGGGTGGTTTAAAGCAGAAAAGTTCTTATTCTTTTGAGACAGACTGAATAAAAAACGCTTTGCATTTCTCTTATCCTCCTTTTCTCTTTTGACCTCTTAGCTTATAATTTCCTATAAACAACAAAACCAACACACTAAATGTCAACTATGAAAAAAACTGGTTCTCAAAAAACAAAATCCCATTGTATTTCTCTTATCCTCCTTTTCTCTTTTGTCCTCTTAGCCAATTCCCAGGACGTCGCCATTGCCCGCAACACCGTATACGTGGAAGGCACCAGTCACGGAGCGTATTACAGTATTAATTATGACCGGATCTTCAGGCTGGGGGCTCGTTTCACCAATACCTACCGGGTCGGTTTTTCACTCTTACATAATGCCATTGCCCTGCCTGTTGGACTTAACTTTCTGAAAGGCGATGGTTTTCATCATTTTGAATTCGGGCTGACCGTTGTTCCTTATATTGATAAATACCAAAAACTCTTTCAGCCCGGAAATATTGCAGATAAACAACTCTACCTGATTCCCGGGGCTGGCTACCGTTACCAGCCACCCGCCGGTGGTTTTTTCTTTAAAGCTATTGTGGCTCCGGTCATCTTTCTTGATCCCCCTTCCGATAATTTCTGGAAAATGGACGGGAAGGTTTATGCAGGAGGATCGGTGGGGGCGGGGATCAGTTTTTAACGAACTCCAATAATAAAGTATGAAACATATATTTATCACCCTGTTTTTGTTTAGTTCACTCACCGGCTTTTCGCAAAACGATCCCAAGGAAGTCACCCCGGATATCCTGAAAAAAATAGAAGCCGAAGCAGACAAAGAGGTGGCGGAATACAGGAAGACGATGAAAACAGAAGATAAGACGACTGAAGCCATCGCGTTTGAAGTGGCCAAACATCGTTTATTCCTGATCATGGAAAAAAAAGTGGCTATTGATTATACAACTTACGGAATGAATAAAGCGGCGGGAGAACATGCAGACGGATATGATAAGCTGATGAATCTCTATTACAACAAACTGCTGAAACTTTTATCATCGGAGGACAAGAAAATCCTGATCAAAGCACAGAAAGCCTGGTTAGCCTTCCGGGATGCGGAGGGAGAAATGATCACCATGATGATGAAAGAAGAGTATTCCGGGGGCGGAACGATACAAACGAATATTGCCACGGGTAATTATTCGTCGATGATCATTCAGCGGACAGAGGAGATATTTAACTATTATAATACAATACTCATAAACAAACAGCCCTAAACCGATAAAAAAGTGTAATGGCTAAAGCCGGAAAAATGCAGCAAGTCGATTTCAACTCCATCGACGAATTCCTGGC
>DAORKK010000143.1:0-8728 GCA_035439525.1 Chitinophagaceae bacterium | reverse complement strand
ATTATCAGGATGTTCATCTGCCAATACTTTTATGGTGACTGAAAATTCTCCTTGTCCACGGCTGATCTCGAGCCCCGGTTTCCCTAGTAAGCGATATCGCTCAGCCAGGTTAGACAAGCCCACTCCGTTCCCGTCTTCAATACTGAGTTTGGGCTGCATATTATTGCTAACTGTAATTTTCCCGGTTCCTTTTTCTCCGCTGATCCGAATATGGAGGGGCTGTTCCCGTGTCAGGGTATTATGTTTAATGGCATTTTCTGCCAGGAGTTGTATGGAATACACGGGAAGCTTGCCGCCTGATTGTTCAGTGTCCGCTACCTCTATACTGAATGTTAGTGCTTCTCCAAACCGAACCTGCTGCATGTGGAGATAGTTGATACAGAGTTCCAGTTCTTTTGCTACGGGTACCACTTCTTCTGTATTTGCATAAATCGAAAACCGTAATAGGTCAGAGAGCCGGATGAGGTAATCTTGGGCAAGGTCAGGCTTCTTTTTAATAAGACTTTTCAGTGTATTGAGTGAATTGAACAGGAAATGGGGATGGAGTTGTTGTTTAAGCTGATTATGCCGGGCTTCGAGATTGGTCAGTCTTAACCGGTCATTTTCATGTTCAATCTGCTGCTTTCGGACTTTCAGCATGATCAATTCAATCAATACCAGGATAATAATGTTGATTGATAAAGCCTGAATGGCCGGCATGGATAAACGGGGTCCGCTATCCGGCCGCGGAAAGCGGATCCGTATACCAGGTGGAAAATTTGCCGGATCCGGTGGTTTCATATTGGTAAAGAACCAATGGAAAATAAGTACTCCGGCCAATGTGCTTATTACAATACTGATCAGGTAGCGCAAACTGTTAAGTCCCCTGAAACTGTAACCGGCAACGATCCGAAGGAGCAGTATGTTCAGCGCCCAGTATAAAAGTGATAATCCCACCACCATGGCAAAGCCACTGAGTATGCGGCCATACTCCGGACGATCCATTGCAAATGCGGGAACGGCTCCCAGCATTCCAAAAAGCGGGGCTGTCATCAGCGCCAGTTTTAAGAACCGGTAATAAGGGATGTCCGCTTTCATGCTATAAAAGTATTCAGCGTTGTGTTAATCATATCATAAGTAGGGATAGAAAGCGCAAATGTAACGGTGAAGGAAAGGCTGGTTCCGCAGGTTTACATTTGCTTAACTGAAATAAATGTTAAAATGACACTTATGTCGGATCCCGGTACCATCTTATCGTGACATCCAGTAGTAACATCCGTTTTAATTTCAAAATCAGCACTTCCCTGTTTTTGCGGCTGGCCCGGATGGTAACGGATGTATGGGCACCATCCGTTACCGAGTAAATAACCCCCTTGTAACGGTTTTTTCTTTTTTGCACACGGCTGAGGATGATTTTTCCAGCCGTATCTTTTTCCCGATCCGAACGGATCAGCAGGGCTTCCCATTCGTTATCCTTTTGACGGATATGGTACTGTCTGCTTCCATCTTTAGAATACCAATTCCCGGTAATCATTGTTTCCTGCGCTTTTGCCCGGGGCATCATGAACAGGAAGAACAAAATAGCACCTGTAATTTTTGTCATACTTTTTATCGGGTTTGACAGTGGTTGTCGTTTACGGTTATCCGGATTTACATTAAATGGACAGATCGCAAACTGAACCGGCCAGAACCGCTGATTAATTATATCGTCCAAACTTTTTAGTGCCCAGCCAGATGTCTTTGACCGTAAGGCCAAATATGAACTGTGTATAATTTTCCCGGTATTGTCCGGCGCGGTCACCTTTAATGCCCAGCTCAACCCCTCCGTATAAAGAGATCGTTCGCGCCGGACTAAACCCGCCTCCGAAGGATACTGAATAATCACGCACCGGCTTCCCGTTAATACGCATATACGATTCTTCTGCATGGACACCCCAACCCAGAAATGTTTTTTCCAGCAACCCCTGGTAAGTTGTTTGTTTGAATGAATATTCCATACCAGCCGATAACCGGAATCCCGGGGCGGTATAGGAGTTCTTATAATCGAGGTCCTGGTTTTTCCAGTAATAATAGTTTGCTTCCGTAGAGAAGCTGAGTTTGTTTTTTCGGGTGGCCGTATAACTCAGTCCGGCCTGCACCGGTAATTCAAATCTGCGGTTGTCGGTCAGGTTTTTTACCAGTACAACACTGTTTTCACTATAGGTACTTGTCAACTGACCGTTCAGTCCGGTGCTGATCGTACCTGTCAGCCCGATGCTGTGTTTCCATTTCCGGTTACTGTTTGCATCGGTATAGTACTGAATTCCTCCTTTAAAATTCCCGCCAGTATAAAAATCCCGGTCTTCTTTTAACACATCCAGTGCCAGGCTGCTGCTGTAGTAGCTGGTGTTGCGCTGAAGTGATCCGAATAACCAGGAGCCAGTCAGTCCGGCAGAGAAATTTTTTCCAACACTATGCCCGATTGAAACAAAAAACTGATTGATCCCGCCGGTACCTTCTGTGTATTTGAGGTAAGCATCGTTACCATCTGTGATTTTTGCCGTTTCATTGTACTGATAATTCACCGTGCTGTAAGGCTGGATGCCAAAAGCAAAGCCGGTTTTTTGGGCGACTTTAAAAGCCAGCGTCCCCCGTTTAATCGTAAAGTCTTTGCTGATATCCGTCCGGTCGCCGCTGACCGGCAATGTATAATAGCTGCTTCGGCCCCTGAATGCCAGGTCAAAGTGCATGGTCTTATACGGCAAGGCGGTCAAAGCGGCGGGATTTACATTGTTATAGCTGCCGGCATCTCTTCTGGAGCCGGCGGTATTGCCGGTAATAAAATAGCGGCCAAAATCTTTGGTTTCCACATCTCCGATTCCCAGTATTGAGTATGGGGAAGTCGTATTCTGAGCCAGGGTGATACCAGAGATCAGCAGGAACAAAATAAGGAGCTTGTTTTTCATTTGGTTGTTTTATAAACCCAGTACATGAAGTTTCAGTTGAATTCCTTTTGCCAGGCGCTGGTCATTGATCACCAGCCGTTCCAGGCTTGTTTCAGTTGTACCAGCGGATGCAGTCAACATCAGGGCGGAAGTTGAAAACTGACCTTCACTGATCACCGATTTTATGAACGTGGTGATGTCAAAACTGTAAAAAGTTTGTTCCCCGTAAAGCTGGTCGATCACCAGGTTCCCGTTCAAGGTATACTGACCGGTAGCATCCGTTAGTTGATACAGGAGGGCATTACTTTCATCGGTACTGTACAGGCTGAGTGCAGGTGGCAAAACATACGGGTAAGAATAAGTGCCAGGAGCTGGCCGCAGAATCAGTTCTGCTTTCAGGATCTGTACAAAGGGATGTAGTTCTTTCAGGGTGAGCAGATCAGGAATATTAATCTTAATCATGGCCCCCAGGTTGCTGTGCAGGAAGGCTTTGTTTTGAGTGAGTGTTGTACTTTTCAGCTGTTTTTTGAATTCAGTGAAAACCGCCAACGGACTGAATTGACGGTCAGTATGCAGGTAGCTAAACTGTCGGTTGGTGTTTACCCTGAAGTTCAGGTTCTTTTCCTGGAATGGGGTGCCATTGATCCGGTAGTCCATCCGGAGGATCATGCTGTCGGAAGGAATGCTGAAATAAGCGAGTGTATTCGTCAGACTGGTATCCACCCCGATCCGGAATCCTTTGATGTATTTTATAAATTCAGACTGACTTTGGATCTGTGTGGCATTTGATTTCAGTTTCTGGAAAAGATCCAGGCCCATTGCATCATTCAGCCGGATCGTGATCAGGGAATCCTTGCCTGGCCGGATGGCGACAGTACGGCTGCCGGCCGGCACCGGATTGTAAGCGAAAGTCCGTGGGTAATAATAACGGGTGTCATCATCTTCATTACTGATGTTTTCAGCAAGTTCGTGGACTACAAAGTGAATCGGCAGGGTGGTATCACCATAATAACTTCCGTTGGGTTTGATCACCAGTACGAGCGAGTCGAACAGAACTGACTGGCTTTTCAACGGATTATCGTCTGGCAACAGGATCTCTGTATATCCGGCTGCTTCGGTGTTACCATACCAGCTATCACGATGATAACCGATCGTCCAGCTGCTGTGTCCGGATGTAATAAAGGAATCGGTTTTATAGGTAGACAAGGTTACCGGGTAATTATCGTAATACGTGATGGACGGATCTGTACCATCATCCTCATCTTCAAATGAGATATCCGTTTTAGTACACCCTGCTGTACAAACAGCCAGGAAAAAGGGGAGTATGAAGTAATGTAGGAAACGCATGGATTGAAAGTTTAAAGAGGACTGAACCGGTACAGCAGTAAAACCTGACCTGATTTGATTGCCATGAAAAGAATTGCATCGGGCACAGTGCTTTCTGCGTCCGGTTCAGCCTGGTTGTACCGGCTGGTTAACCCTGACCAATAAAGATCATATACACATCTTTTTACCGGTACGGGATCAGGCCCTCCTTTGCCTGTATTAATTATCAGTTATCGTCATCATCCTGTTCTGCTGACGGGTAGAATTCCCATAGGTCATCAAAGCGGTAACTGCTGTTATTGCCCGTAACGATAAAGCCCCGGTTGTCCACCGTAAAGGAGAGTAATCCCTCCCGGGCAGTACCTTCAAAACCGGTTTTTTCCAGCCAGGTATCATTGGAGATATCATATTCCCAGGTGCTGGCGATAATACCGCTGCGGCTGCCGCTGCTGAGATAAGCTTTGTCGCCCATCACAAAGATGGTGGCATTGCTGCGTTTGATATAGTCATCATAATCATCATCGAAACTGTCATCCGTAACATCATTGATCTTTCTGAGTTCTGTCCAGCTGTTAGTGCCGGCATCGTATGACCAGAAATCATTCAGGTAAGTGCCATTGTTGAGTCCCGTAACGATATAGGCTTTGTTATTGTGAACAAAGGCCACCGCTTCGCTTCGTTTGGAGCCGGTAAGACTGGCCGCCTGGGTCCAGGTATTTGATACCGGGTCATACTTCCACATATCTTTCAGGTAATTGCCGTCATAACCGGTACCCACATACCCTTTATTATCGATCGAAAATGCCACGGCATTATATCGGGCGGTCCCGCCAAAATCAGCGATACGGGTCCAGGTGTTAGTAGCGGGATTAAATTCCCAGAAGTCTTTCAGTTTATTATCATTTTCATCATAGCCGGTGCCCACATATCCTTTCCCGTTTGCCGCAAAAGCCACGGCAGAGTTACGCGCCGCGCCAGGGAAGTCAGCCATTCGCAGCCAGGTGCCGGTCGCCTGATCGAATGACCAGAAATCGTTCAGCCGGTCTGTTCCATCGAAGCCGCCACCGACATATACTTTTGAACCAATGATAAAATTCACGGCCTCCGTACGACCTACCCCTTCAAACTCAGATCGTCTGACCCAGTTGCCGACAAGGTCGTCATCACTGGATGTATCTTTTTCGCAGGAGGTTATTCCGATCAGCAACATACTGCTCAGTAATACTGGTGTTGAAATCTTCGTATTCAGGAATCGCAATGTAGTCTTCAGTCTCATACACAATTTTTAAAAGGGTTATTTTGTTTGAGACTGCAATCTGCAACGCAGAAAAGGAAATGAAATGTTAATGGGGACGGGGAGGGCAAAAGGGGGCGTGAAGCGGACGGATAAGGAGTCGGGAGCCGGGAACCGGGAGTCGGCAGTCAGCAGTCGGCAGTCAGCATATTGTTCATTTCTTTGTTATACTTTACTGATGTACTAACTTTCCGTTTATGATTTATCCTTTACACGTGGCTTATGTTGTCACGTTATTCGCATATTTCCAGATATAGCCTCCGCAGGTTTTTTGATTCCCTTTTAAAACATAAGAAAGAGTGGATGGTCTTTTATTAAATGAAGCCGCTGCTTCTTTTACACTATTGAATCGTTGAATCAGTTTGCCTTTCAGATCATACTGGAGCACCGGCTTGGAATTGTTTATTGCCATCGATACCTTTCCCCACGTATAACCAATGAGATCAATCCGGTCCTGTCCAATTCCTTTTTTCCAGATAAATCCACCGGCGCTTTTCAGTTCACCCCTAAGTACCCTATTGATGGAATTGATGGGTGCTCCTGAAGCTTCACTGGCTTCTCTGACACCTGAGTATGTGGCTATTTTATTGCCAGAAGTATCATATTGCGTTAGTTTTTGTCCCCTTTTATCGATGTATTTTTTTCGTTGATCTTTTATTAACTGACTTACATTCAGTGTAGGGGCATTGCCGAATTGCCAGAAATAGCCCCCGGCTCTTAAGTATTTTTTTTTGGCAACGTCAGCGATAGAACTGGCAAATACCCCTGTTTTTCTCTCTGCCTCCGTCATACTGGAAAACGTACCGAGTTTCTTCCCTTGATTATCATACATTGACACCCGGATACTGTTTCTCTCAATCGTTTTTTTTATCAGCCGTTTTTTGATTGCTTCGCTCAAATCCAATAGCGGACTGCGCATTCTTTCCCTTTTTACTACTCTTTGTTGTTTCTGGTGGATATCTGCTTTACAGAGATTGGAAGGACGGATATTCAGGTTGTCTGTATCCTTACATAGTATAACAATCCGGGGATCTTCCAGGTCAAATGGAGCTACAAAAAGGTAATACACCATTCGTTGTAGGGTGAATGTATATCTGTACCCCTCGACCGTTGCTGCCCCGACAAGAAAAGGAATTTTTTCTTTCTTAAACCGGTTTTTTAGATACATCAAACGTGGCTTGATGATTTGCTCCTTCCTGGTTATTATCCGCCCATCCTTAAATTGTGTCTCATACTCCAACCGCCTGATTCGGCCAAAATTAGACAGACAGAAATAGCCATCCAGTCCGGGAATATCTTCCCATTTTTCTCCCCGTATATTTTTTAAGGAGTCATTTTGGTATGGATACTGCTTACGAGGCATTTATTTCGCTTTTGCCTTCCCATTGATATGTTCAATCAGGCTGATGACTTCCGTAGCCTGTTGCTGACTAAACACCCCCAAAATCCCCTGATTCGAAATCTCCGTAAACGGCGGCTCAAACAGATTATCCGCCTCAATCATCCCATTCGTGGTTAAATACTGGATGATCATATTCACAAACCGGATCTGGGAAGCATTCAGGGAAGGATTGTTGATGAACTTGCTGAATGCCGTGTTGGCGGCTTCCAGGTCCAGACCAACAATTGAACGGATGAATACCCCCAGAGGCTGTTCGCCGTAGGCTTTTACAAACTGCTCATGCGTACCCAGTTCCCCTTGTTCAAATAGCATCCGCTCAAGGTCGGTGAATTCTTTTCGGGTGATGGGCTGGTTGGTGCGCAGCTTGTGAATTGTAATATGATGACGGTTTTGCTGGATATATTCGGTGACCCGTTTCCGGTAGGCTTCCAGGTTATTACTGCCCAGCACCGGCTTAAATTCTGTGGCTCCCGGTAAAATCATATCATCAAAGTCGGAGAAATACAGCATCCCGGAAGTTTTCTCTATAAACCGGACCAGACTCCTGATTTCTATTCGCAGAGATTCAAATTTCTCCACCGACTGTTCCTGCCACCAGGCCGCCGTCTGCACCAGTTTTATCAGGTCCATTTTAGCGGCTACCAGGGGAATGGCTCCTCTTTTGCTGAGTACCCCGGCTAAAACAATGGTCTCATTCATCCATTGATTTGAAACGGTTGCTTTTTGCAGACAGTCCAGCTGCAGGTTATAACAAAGCTGATCAAAACGTTTGGCGGCTTCATCATCCCCTGCCTCAAAAACGAGCGATGCAAGATGATCCAGGATTTCTTTTACTTCCAGTTCACTGAGTGCATTCCAGCGGTGTATATCCCTGTATTTCTCGACTATTCTCCAATGCTGACGAACCAAAAAACTCTCTTCATTCAACCGGTTAACCTGTTCGTGCAGGAAGCGTTTCAGGTCTTCTGCATAAGTCAGGTAGGGGATACCCCCTTTCTTCTGCAGCAGGTGAATAAGTTTGAGGCGTTGTTCAAAAAGGCGTTCGGTCAGGGACCGGCCTTTCTTTGTTTCCAGCCCCTTTGGCTTATTGCCAAAGAATTCAAAGTTTTCGCAAAAGTCGAAGATGATAAAGTTCTCCTTGTCCTGCCCCGGACCAAACAGGTCCTTGCAAAGCCGGGTGCCCCGGCCGATCATCTGCCAGAACTTGGAGCTTGACCGGATCGGTTTATAGAATACGAGGTTCACACACTCTGGTACATCAATACCGGTGTCCAGCATATCTACTGATACCGCAATATGCGGGGCTTTATCTTTTTCTGAAAACGCCTTAAGAATATCATGGGCATATTCCTCATAGTTGTCGATCACTTTACAAAAATGACCACCCAGTTGCGGGTATTGCTTATCAAATCGCTCCTTGATAAACAACGCATGTTTATGACTCCGGGCAAAGACAATGGTTTTTCCGAGACGGTCACCTCCAGCCACCTTGATTCCGTTTTCCATCAGGTAAGCGAGTACCTGATCCACCGTATTCTCATTAAACAACCAGGTATTGAGGGCGGAACTGTCTATCTCATCGGGGAACTCACCGGTGACCGGATCGGCAAACATTTCTTCATAGCGGGTTCGCTCGGCCAGACTCAGCTCATGGTATTTAATTCCTTCCCGGTGAAATTTAACCGGTACTGAAACATGTAAAGGCTCAACGAGGTATTGATCTTCCACTGCCTTGTCCAGTTCATACGCAAATGTGGGAATATTGGGTTCCATACCAAACAGGTGGTACGTATCACGGTCACC
>DAORKK010000142.1:0-8793 GCA_035439525.1 Chitinophagaceae bacterium | reverse complement strand
GCAAAAGATAAACCCGGTCTGCCATCATGGGGTCTGTCATAATGGTGGCCGGGTTACTATTAATAAGAATGACTTTAATTCCTTCTTCTCTCAGACTTCTGGCGGCTTGTGTACCGGAATAGTCAAATTCACAGGCTTGTCCGATAATAATGGGGCCGGAGCCGATAATAAGCACCGATTTGATCGAATTGTCTTTAGGCATTTTTTGTTTTTAAATTGGTGAGCTGGCAGTAATCGTTGCTGAAAAAACAAATTGCGCAAAAGTAGGGGAATCGAAGGGGATTGACGGTTAGTTTTCAGGAAAATTTATCCCCTTGAAATTATCAGGGCTCAAAGGAAGCTGGTTTGGGTATTTTCCGGTAGGAAAGCGTAAAGAGTTCATCAAAAATATTCCGGTTTTGACTCATATCAAGTACCAGCTTTTTAAAATCTTCCGGGCGGGGAAAGGATTTGCGGGTGGTAAAGGTTTCGGTGACCGTCCGGACCTGTAATGTATCCTGGCTCAGGCTGTAAGCAGAAAGATACCAGACTTTATTGGGCTTACCATCCGGGCCAAGGGCGGCCAGGTTCATAAAGGATTGATCCCTGATCCGGGAGCTGTAGGCGGTAAAAAAGGAAGTGTCGGGCAGGATCATATCGCCCTTGACCGCCTTGCCATAGCGGATAACCGAATAAAGGGAATCCGATTGCCGGCTGATTTCCAGGGCTTCAATGCCGAAATAGTCGCTGCCATCCTTTACAATGCCATACCAGAAACCAAGGAGGCTTGAGTCGACCGGTTCTACCGGGGCCTTCTCCAGGGGCATATTTGACTCAAAAGGACAAGCCGTCAATAAAAAGGACAGGGGCAGGAGCCACAGTAGTTTGGTCATAACAGGCGAAAAAGATACAAAATGTCCGGTAAAATGAGGGGTTACCTTGTTTTTGACTTTTTCAGCCGGGTATAAATAAAGATGGCGGCAAATCCGGCCATTATTATGGAGCCGGCCAGAATAAGGTTGTTTCGACGGTTCCGGGCTTCCTTTTCTTTATTGCGTCCGCTGAATCCATCCACCAGCTCATTTATCGTCTCGGTGGTTTCTTTCAATTTTTCCGGATTCGTGAGCCGCTCAATTACTTCTTCTGTTATTTCTGATTGAATCTTACTGAGCTTTCGGTTATAATAATGTTCCTTCCAGGATGGGACAGGAATCTTGTTCTTTTTCAGAACCGGTTTCAATGCTTCCATTTTTGCTTTTACGCCAAAATGATCGGACGAATCATTCCGTAAGGCAAAATCATAGGCGATATAGGCCAGTTCAACTGATTGCTGGGTGGCATAGAGATCCCCGAGTTCATCAAATACATTAGCCAGCAGTGCATCCGGAAAGGGCGTAAAGGGAACCCGCTCCTGCAACTGGTATTCCACATCCCAGGCCATATCATTGAGTGTTTCCGCTTCTTTCGAATCAAACTTTACCCCGGTTCCCAGTACACGGTTTTTATAGATCCAGTCCGGAGCAGCGGCCATTTTGATTTTGGCTTCCAGAATTTTCACATGCACCCATTCAGAGCCTTCATGGGATTCGGGGTTGAGTTGTAATCCCTTTTTAATAAATTGTAAAGCCAGTTCATTTTTTCCCAGCAATTCATACGTGGTGCCGAGGTTGGCGGCGATAGTGTAATCTTCAGGATAGGCGGCCTGCAGTTTTTTTAAAATATCAAGTGCTTCCTGATAGCGGCCGAGATAACCGAGGTTTACGGCAATGTCTGACTGAATATCCTTGTCGTAGGTTTTTAATTCAGCCAGGTCATATTTAGCCAGGAAGGATTTGGCTTCCGCCTTATCCGGCTCATTATAAAAAAGCGCCATAGGTTCTACCCGGTTGGTTTGTTTGCCGCTTTTGTTTACATGTGATTCATTGTAGCAGGCAAGCACCGGGGTAAAATAAATTGCAGTGAAGACGAATACGATTATCAATTTCATGTGGGATATGGTTTATTTTATATGATTCCTCGTGATTTTGGGGGTAGATTTGTTTTTAAATTTAATAAAAAGTATTCAGCCTGATGGTCAAACCGTATATCCTGTTTTTTTTCCTGATCAGTCATCTGTTTGTAACCGCACAATCCGGACCGTTCTATCCAAAAGGTTATTTCCGGAATCCTGTCGGGATACCCCTGGAATTGTCTGCCAACTTTGGAGAGTTGCGACCCAATCACTGGCATATGGGGCTCGATGTTCGTACACAGGCCAAGGAAAACCTGCCCGTGTATGCATCGGCGCAGGGATATATTGCCAAGGTCGGAATCCGGTCCCAGAGCTTCGGGCGCTTTATCATTATCAACCATCCCAATGGTCTCTCGACTTTATACGGGCATCTCAATAATTTTTATCCTGAACTGGAAGCCTGGGTCACTTCGCAGCAATATGAGCAGGAATCATGGGCCGTAGAGCTCGATATTCCCAAAGAGAAATTCCCGGTCAGCAAAGGAACCTTTATTGCTTACAGCGGGAATACCGGCGGATCACAGGGACCGCATGTGCATTTTGAAATCATCGATACCAAAAGCAGTAAGCGGCTGAACCCGCTCCTGTTCGGATTTCCGATTGCGGATAATGTACCTCCTGCATTGATAAAACTGGCGGTTTATGATCGCAGCCGTTCAGTCTACGATCAGTCACCCCGGTTCTATCCTTTAAAAAATACCGACAGCGGTTATATTATTCCGAAACTACCTGTTATAGAAACAGGATTATCCAGGATCAGTTTTGCCCTGCAGGCCTATGACCGGTTGTCCGGCTCCACCAATCCCAATGGAATCTATTCGGCTATGTTGTATGTGGATGAACAACCGCAGGTATCTTTTATACTGGACAGTGTGGATTATGATGAAACGGCTTATATGAATGCCCATGTGGACTACAAGCTCCGGGCCAATGGTGGTGGATGGCTGCAGCATTTATCAGCCATGCCGGGTGATGCCGGTTCGGTATATAAAAAAATTAACGGGGATGGAGTGCTTCAGCTGGAGGATACCAGCCTGCATGCCGTGCGGGTTGTCGTTAGTGATGCTTATGGCAATCAATCTTCGCTGAATTTTCAATTGAAATATAATGACAGTCTGGCCCGGCCAATATACCGGCAACCGGATGCATTGTACTTTGTACCTCGTGGTCAAACACAATTGAGTAAACCCGATTTTCAACTGAATATATCGGAGCGAGGGTTGTACGATACCGTAAAAGCTTATTATTCCCGTGGTACGAATGTTATTCCGGCTAATGCATTATCGCCTGTACACCAGGTCAACGATGCGGATGTACCGGTGCATGCGCCATTTTCCGTACGAATAAAACCCTATCGGACCGCTCCTGCAGGTACGGAGGGAAAATTAATAATTCAACGCACTTATCGGAGTGGCCGTACGGTGAAGAAAGCCACCTGGGACAATGACTGGTTGAAAGCGGAGTTTGATGATTTCGGATATTTCCAGGCTTTTTTTGATACGATACCTCCGGAACTGGATGAATTGGGAAAAGGTGATACAATTAACCTGAGTGCAGCTACACGGATTGTTTTTTCTCCTTCCGATAATTTCGGGGTATTACGAAATTTCCGGGCTGAACTAAATGGTCAGTGGCTCCGTTTTACCAATGATAAGAGCCGTAACTGGATCTATACCTTTGATGAGCGTTGTCCGTACGGGGTGTATGAACTGAAAGTAAGTGTGGAAGACCTGGTGGGGAACCGGACGACTAAAACCTGGTGGTTTAAACGGGGGCCTTATACGCCACCGGTGAAGAAGAAAGCGGTGAAGAAGGGGAGTTCAAAGAAGAAAGCTCCTGTAAAAGGGAAGGTTCCGGTAAAAAAGAAACGTAAGTAAAGTTTTATTGACAAACCGACATATATGAAGCAGGGTTTCTTCTGTCTGTTGACGGCTTTAATATTTTTTACCTCTTGCAGGTCAGTTAAAAGTATGTCAGGTGACTATGAGTTTTCGGGTAATTTATCTTATTCAAAAATCACACTGAACGGCGATGGTACATTTGTTCAGATAAGGAATTTCGAAGGGTGTAAGAAATATTTTTATGGAACATTTAGGAAGGAGGGTAGATTTATCTGGTTTACACCAGAAGACAACAGGGCGGATTTGATGTACAAAGAGGATTATGTTATACAGAGTTATGATGCCCATTTAAAAGAAAAAAGACTTTATGTTAGTTATCAAGGCAATCCGTTTGAAGATAGTCTTGAAATTCAGTTTTCAAATGGCAAATCGTTGTACTTGGAAAACGGGTTTGTTGTTTTGCCGACCGATTTCGCCTATGACAGTATTAGTGTTTTTGGACCATATTTGTTATTTTCAAAGAAGATACTTTTGAAACCCGATCCGAAAATTAATTTATACTTCTTCGTCTTTAATAACAAACGAGATTTGATTGTTTGTTCAGATTGGTTATTTATAAACCAGGTAAAAACAAAGAACAGGGATTTGGTTTCAATGATAAAAAGAAAGGGTAAAAGAGCGACGTACAAAAAACTGGATTGAATAACCAGCATTTTTAATAAGAGTTACTTTTTCATTTTTCCTGCTGTATTTAAGTATTTAATTGCCGGAGTTTGTTCTGAAGAATACACTTATTGGTTTATTTTTGTTTCAATTATTATATGATCACACTGAAAGAAGGCGACAAAGCCCCGGCTTTTACCGGCAAGGATGCAAACGGAAAGAAAATTGCGCAGAAAGATTTTAAAGGGAAGAAACTGGTCCTCTATTTCTATCCGCAGGATATGACCCCCACCTGTACGGTGCAGGCCTGCAACCTACGCGATAATTTCGGGTTGTTGAAGAAGAAGGGAATTGAGGTAGTGGGCGTGAGTCCGGATGATGCCGCCAAACACAAACGTTTTGAAGAGCGTAACAAATTACCGTTTCCCCTGATCGCCGATACAGAACATGTGATTTTGGAGAAATACGGAGTTTGGGATCAGAAACAATTATTCGGACATAAATATATGGGGGTGTTGCGCA
Organism: Chitinophagaceae bacterium; assembly: GCA_035439525.1. Taxonomy (GTDB): domain Bacteria; phylum Bacteroidota; class Bacteroidia; order Chitinophagales; family Chitinophagaceae; genus JJ008. Next base: position 3,777 of record DAORKK010000142.1, on the reverse strand, counting down.
CCACATTTGTGATTGATGAAAATGGGGTGATTGTAAAAATCTTCACGAAGCCGAAAAGTAAGATGCATGCGGAGGAGATCCTGGCGGCGATTTCCTGATACAAATAATTTTGTCATTTCCTTGTTAGTTAGTTCAACCCCATTCCACCTTCGCTATACTACGGCGGACAAGTTGGGGTTGGAGAGTCATTCTATCTTGTGACCCCCGGTTTCACCGGGGGCTATGAAAAGTTTAAGCCCTTCGGGCTATTGATCAGCAGAATAAGGATGTATTATCTGCATTTAGGTATTAATGCAATTCAATACGGGTAATTATTTGACCTGTCTGAAAAGGATTATATTTCTGGGTTTAACTATTAATGCGTGACCAAAGCAAAATAGAAACGCCAGGGGTATTGGGTTTTTCTCCCAACCCCAACGGGGTTGAATTTTTAATAGCCCCCGGTGAAACCGGGGGTACGAATTGTTAGGTGTCCCCCCAACCCCGAATGGGGTTGAACTAATTCTTCAACAACAAAAAAAGACCGAGTCGTTTCACCAGAAAAAGCAACCCTCAAACCCTTCTTCCCGATTGGTTTTTCTGTACAAAAACATCATCATGAAGAAGTATTTCGTCTTAGCTACAGGTATTTTTATGCTCATTTCTGCCACTGCGCAGGACAATTCAACAAAAAAGAAAGAAGGAAAACCGGTCAGGGTATTCAACTCCGGCAAAACCATCAATGCCCGTACCCCGGAAGTAACCGGTAAAGGAAAGATGGATTTTAATGTATCCCATAATTTCGGCGACCTCGCCGGCAGCAATGGTGGTATCAAGCGATTCTTCGGACTGGATAATGCCGCTGATATCCGCATCGGGTTTCATATTGGGGTGGGCAAACACACGGACCTCGTCATTGCCCGTGATAAAGGCGCCAGCCTGGTACAGCAGATCTATGAGATTGGCATCAAACAACAACTGATGCAGCAAATGGAAAATGATCCGTCCCGCCCGATGTCTATTGCGGTTTATTTCAACAACGCGATTTCTGCTGTTAAGAAAAACAACTTCCCTGATCAGGATAATAGTTTTGAAAACCTGGGTGACCGGACCAGCAATGTATTGCAACTGATACTGGCCAAACGATTCGGGAATGTTAGTCTGCAACTGAACCCTACTTATCTCACCCGCGGTCATGCCATCTCCTATGATCAGAAAAATTTATTTGCACTGGGTGGGGCCGTCAAACTTCCCTTAGTGGCCAACCGCCTCAACCTGGTGGTGGATTATTTTAAGGTATTCCGCAATCAGGCCAGCAAGGATTCTTTTTCAGTAAATAATAACCTCAAATTCTTCAATCCGCTGGGTGTCGGATTTGAAGTGCTTACTTCCGGTCATATTTTCCGCCTCAATTTTACCAATGCCACGGAGATCCTGGAGAACCGTTTCATTCCCCGGACCATTACTTCCTGGGGTAAGGGGCAGTTCAGGTGGGGGTTTACGATTTCGAGGACGTTTACTATTTGGAGGTGAGTGGTGAATGGTGAATGGGGAATGGGGAATGGGAAGTGGGAAATGGGGAATGGGCTGTCCGTTGTCACCCTGAGCTTGCCGAAGGGTGATGAAGAGCAACGTACTTTTTTCACGCCATGGTTCGGCAAGCCTGCCTGTCCGGTAGGCAGGTTGTGCGTTGAATATTGAACATTGTTCTTCTAAGGAAACGCAATTTTCAATATTCAACGCTCAATGCTCAATTTTCATTAAAAGACCCACTCCACCTCTCCAAAATTATACGCCTCTTCCGTGCCATGCTGCACCAGCAGCCGGCCCTCAGGAGTCACGTTTTTCACCAGGGCCTCAAAAACCCTGGTTTCTTTTTTCAGTCTGACGGTCTGCCCGCTTTTATAGAGTCGGGAACTATAAGCTTCATAGATGCCGGGGTATCCCTCCGTTTCGAGTTGATGATAGGCAGAATTCAGGTGGCCGCAAAGTTCACGGGCCAATTGACAGGGATCAAAGTCCTTTCCCGTGATCTGTTTCAGGGAAACCGGATTGGGCAGTTCGGCCGGAAAGCGGACCTGATTGATATTGATCCCGATCCCCACAATCGCCCATTCCCATGTGCCTGAGCCGGATATGACATTTTCAATGAGGATTCCCCCTGCCTTTCTGTCCTGCCAATACAGGTCGTTTGGCCATTTAACTTTTGTTTCATCCCCGGCATAAATTCTGAAAAAACCTTCGACAGCCACCGCTACGGCGGCACTGAGCTGAAATTGCTGGCCAATACCCAGAAAATCGGGATTTATCAATACACTGAGTGCTATACTGGTATCTTTTTCCGCTACCCAGGATTTACCCCGCTGACCCTTTCCGGACAGTTGCTGATGGGCAAAAACGGCCAATCCGTGCCGGGCCACCTCCTGCCGCTCCGGCAGATGCTGCCCCCGGATCAGTGCACGGGCATAGTTGTTGGTACTATCAACCGACTGTAGTTCAATAAATGGCAATCCGATGGTGGGAGTGGCAGGTGGTTGTGACAATTAATTGCTATTTTTACAAAGTAAGGAAGAATATGGATCAGGACAGGGCTAAACCTGATTTTGCCGGGTCTGAATCGTCTTCCTTATCAGACTGCTACAAGCAGCAAATCATTAACAAAAAATACCTATTTGGAACAATTGGCACTACTGACCAACCGCACAAAAACAGCGCCCGCAGAAAGCCGGCCAGGCGTAAAAAGGTTAACGAAGAGTTCAAAAATCATCAAAACCATTATTGCAGCGATTCAGGAGAAGAAAGGGGAGCATATCGTGTCCCTTGATCTCCGGAAAATCAATGAAGCAGTGGCTGATTTTTTTATCATCTGCGAAGCGGGCAGTCAGCCGCAGATCAGGGCCATTGCAGATAATATCCAGCACCAGGTATTGGAGAAATGTGAAGAAAAGCCTTTTCATCATGAAGGTTCACATACCGCCCAATGGGTGTTGATTGATTATGTGAATGTAGTGGTGCACGTGATGCATCCGGAAAGCCGGAAGTTTTACCGGCTGGAAGAGATGTGGAGTGATGCGACCAGCCTGGAGCATGATGAGTAATGTTAAATGGCCCCGGTCTCTCAACTTTTTCCCGGAAATATTATTAAATAGCAGGAATACTGCAACTTGAATTATGTCACAAGATCAGAATAACAGAAACGAAAAAAGACCAGCGCGATTTGATCCCAACAGACCCCCGGTTGGTGATGATCCTAACCAGGCGCCCCGAAAAGGCCCCCGGTTCAGTATCTATTGGGTATATGCGATCATTTTCGCCGTATTGATCGGCCTCCAGTTATATGGACCGTTTTCTTCAAGTACTACTGAAATCGATCAGCAGACTTTTGAAGCTATTCTCACCAAAGGAGATATCCAGGAATATAAAGTCATCAGTAACCGCAGCCTGGTCAGGATCAGTATCAAGCTGGATAGCCTGAAAAAGTATTCGACTTTATTAAAAGATAAATCCTTCACCGGAAAAACGCCGAAAGAGGGGCCCCATATGGTGCTCAAAATCGTATCCGGGGATTCTTTCCAGGACGATATGCGTAAGTTCTATGCTGATCATCCAACGGTGCCCCATGTGGGAAAAGCCGGGGTGGAAAAAGATATTTTCGGTGGCATCCTGCAGTTTATCCTGCCCGTATTGTTATTTGTAGGAATATGGATACTCCTCATGCGTAAAATGGGTGGCGGTGCCGGAAGCGGCGGGGGACCCGGCGGGATATTCAGTATTGGGAAATCAAAAGCTACGCTTTTT
>DAORKK010000141.1:1673-8815 GCA_035439525.1 Chitinophagaceae bacterium | reverse complement strand
TTAGCTCAGTTGGTTAGAGCATCTGACTGTTAATCAGAGGGTCGTTGGTTCAAGTCCAACAGGGGGAGCTGAAAAAGACAAGCCATCAGAAATGATGGCTTTTTCTTTGTCTATCAGTGAGTTATGCGTGCCGCATCTTTTCCATTTCTGGAAATACTTTTTTGAGAAAATACGACTCTATTATTCTGTAAAATAATATTAAAATAGCGGGCATTGAAATGCAAGGGTAGGAGAGAGGGTCCTTAAAGTATATTTTTGGCCACTAACATTTAATCATTCTGCATGAAATTTTTTAATGCCCTATTTCTCTTTGTTTTGTTTAGTTGTTCAAATGAGAAAAATACAGATTCCGGAACTTTTATAGCAGGTTTCAAGACAATACAGACTAAAGACTCGTCAAGAATTTATAAACCCAATTCTGATACTTCGGATTATTTACATTACCGGCCACTTGACATTGATATATGGTATCCAGCGGTCGCTTCATCAAAAGATACCACCCTTTATTTTAGAAACCTTTTGGGGCTATTAGAAACAAGAGCCAATTATTATACGGCTTCAAATGTGGGGAATGGCTTTGCCAAACAAATGGCTCATTTTTTTTGTGAATCCTTAAAATGCTCGGATTCATCAAAGGTCTTAAATTTTAAAACGGACACCTATAAAAATGCACTACCTGCAAAGGGGAAATATCCATTGGTAATTTACCTTTCTTCGTTTAATGGTATGAGCTATGAAAATTTTACTTTATTTGAGCAATTGGCAATGAAAGGATTTATTGTTGTTTCAATAAGTTCTATAGGCAGATTCCCTGGGGATATGACCATGAAAAAGGAAGACCTGATGGAACAAGTCAATGATGCCATATCAGCACTACATGTTTTAAAAGGAAGTAATAATATTGATTTCGGTAGAATTGGGATAGTTGGATATAGTTGGGGTGGTTTGGCGGGCAGTATTCTGGCAAACAGAATTCCTCAGGCGTCTTGTCTGATCTCACTGGATGGTTCTGAATTTCATCATTACGGGAGTGAAATAGAAGCGGATAAAGACTTTAATGGTATTAGTAATAGTAATGAATTCCGGAACATGAAACTTTCAATCCCTTACCTTCGATTGGAAAGCGCACCCAAAGGGTCTGTTGAGAAGAAAGATTCTGTTTATAATTTTTCTGAAAGGCTCTCAGGGAACCCCCAGGTATTTATAATTGATTCAGCAAATCACGAAGACTTTGGCTGTTTAGTTAATCTTGTAAAAAAGACAGGAAATTGTAAACCCCAATCACAATTTGGTATAATCTCAACGCTTACGGTAAGTTATTTGGAGAAAAAATTAAAAAACAATAAAACCTTTACAAAAGATATTGATGAAGAAATCAATAATAGAACCATTCGTAAAAAGTAGTTTTATTCAATGATCAATATCCATTTACTACAGCTGCTTTGAACAGGAAAAACAATCCCTCACAAACGCTGTCTCCTCACTCCACGGAAAGTTTGTTTAACCGGAAGTATCTTACCTTCTTTATCAAAATACATCCGGTCAATACAAGTGGCCCGGTTATTCGCGGCTGTTTCGTTCAATGGCCGACGATGATAAACGATGTACCAGCTGTATTTTTTAGGATTATGAATGATGGAATGATGACCGGAGCCCCGGGCCACTAATGAATCCTGTTCCAGAATCCGGCCGATCCGTTGATAGGGTCCAAATGGATTGTCCGCCATCGCGTAAGCCACACTGTAATCTGGACCGGTCCAACCGCCTTCACTCCACATGAAGTAGTATTTGTTGTTACGCACAAACATAAAAGGCCCTTCCACATATCCACCTGGAGTTATTTCTTTGAAAACATTGCCCGCTGAATCGGGTACAAACCCGGTGAAAGTATCATTGAGCTGCGCGATATTACAATGTCCCCAGCCTCCGTAAATAATATAGTACTTGCCGTCCTGATCTTTAAAAACAAACTGATCGATGGGTTGTGCCCCGTTATAAAACTGACTGATCAGGGGTTTGCCTAAGTGATCGGTATAGGGACCTTCAGGTTTGTCGGCTACCGCCACCCCGATGCCGCCATATTCCTGGTTGTTCTGGATATCGTTTGCGGCAAAGAAGAAATAGTATTTGTCATCTTTCTTCACCACGGCCGGTGCCCACATAGCCCGTTTGGCCCAGCGAACCACACTGGTGTCCAGTATATGCTCATGCTTTTCCCAATGAATAAGGTCAGTCGAGGAAAACGCGTCAAAGAAGACCTGCTTATTGTATTTGTCAGAATACGTGGGAAAGATCCAGTATTGCTTTCCAAAAACAACGGCTTCCGGATCAGCATACCAGCCTTTCAGGACCGGATTGCCCGCATATTGTTTTTGTGCATTCACTTCGTTCAGCAGGAAAAAGAAGATGAGTATGATTCCGTATCTGTATTTCATCTTGTTCAGGTTTTGTAGTTTATTCCGTAGGATAACCATATATGAAAATTGAGTGTTGAATACTGAACATTTCTTTACTAAGAAATCAAAATGTTCAATACTCAACGCTCAATGTTCAATCTTCCGGAGGAAACGCCTCTCCCCGATGACAGGTTTTACAGGTGATCGTATTCAGGTATTCGGGTTTGATACTTTTATTAAAATAAAAATGATTGGTATTGATCTCAATCGTCATCCGCATCATGTCCCGGGCATTTTCCTTCATGGGCTCGGCATCGGAACGATAATCGATATCGGTGCCGGGATAGACTTTTGATTTCACATGACAGAACTCGCATTTTACCCCAAGGGCTTTATTGTAGGTCTGCATGATACTGTCCAGCTTTTCATCGGAAATATCCTTTGGTAATACTTTCAGGTTTCTTTCCTGAGGAGCTTTGACGGCCGCTACTCCCAGTGTAACAAAAGCCAGGAAGGAGAGTGTGACGATGATTTTATTTTTGTTTGGCATAGATTTAGTTCTGACGATCCGGCCGCCGGAATGGCGGCATCGGGTTGATTAATTAATGGATAAAACGCTCAAAAAATTCCCAGGTCCGCAGCATCTGGTCGATCCGCTGGCGGTTATGGCCACTCCGGGTCAATTCATGTGTGCCGCCGGGATGGCGCACGTATTCCACCGGACGCCCAAGCACTTTCAGGCTTTTATAGAGCATCTCACTTTGTACAAAACCGGTACGCCGGTCATTGTCCCCATGGAAAATGATATAGGGCGTTTTGATATTTTGTACATAATTAATCGGGGATTCACGGGCCAATGTTGCTTTGGGTGTGGCTTCCCAGGGATAACCCCCAAAATAATTCGGCACCAGGCGCCAGGCATTGCCTTCCCCAAAGAAAGTGGCCAGGTCATACACGCCTCTTTGTGAACAGGCCGCCGCAAAACGCTGGTCATGAGCAATGATCCAGGCTACCAGGTAACCGGCATAAGAGCCACCCGTGACCATCAGCTTCGAAGTATCGGCCCAGCCTTCAGCCACTGTTTTGTCAAGGGCAGTGAGCACATCTTTGGTTGGACCGGTTCCCCAGTCATTGATATTGCCCCTTAAAAAATCAAGTCCATAACCGCCGCTCCCGCGGGGATTCGCATATACCACCCCGTAACCCTTGCCACAGAAATACTGGTATTCATGCCACATGCTGCTTTCGCCGGGACCCCACATGGCACTGGGGCCACCATGGATTTCGAGTAGTAAAGGAAACTTCTTGCCCGGCTGGTAATTGGTGGGTTTCATGACCCAATATTCGATGGTCATGCCCTTTTCGTTTTTAAAACTGTGCTTTTCCGGGAAACTCAGTTGTTTGCCGGCAATCCAGGTGGCATTGAAACTGCTGAGGCGTTTTGTATTTTTAGTAGTGGCATCCGCAACATAAAGTTCAAACGGATTGGCCACTTCCGTTTTTACATAGACCAGCTTATCACCAGCGAGATCATAATTCGCAATACCACTTTCATACCCGGTCAGTTGTTCAACTTTTACCTCGTCCTTCAATGCACTCAGGGGCGGATAAATATTGATGCCCTTTGATAAATTCACCCGGTACAGTGGTTGTCCGCCATTGCTCTGTGAAGTGAAATAAATGTATTTCTCATCCTTGCTCCAGTTCAGAAAGGACTTATTGCGGTCAAAAGGCAGATCGATCTTTTCTTTAAAGGAACCACCCATAGGGATCAGGGCCAGGGTGGGGATACTGACAAAAGAAGTTCCGCTGTACTGAAAGGCCAGCCATTTACCGGAGGGAGATACTCTTGGACTGGAAAAACTTTTATCCTTTTCGCCGAGTATTTTCTTTAAGCCACTGCCATCGGTATTGGCTAAGTATATGCAGTTTTCCAATACACGGTCCGGGTGTTCCTTACTTTCCGCATTGCCATTGATGATCAGCTGCTTTCCATCCGGGGTAAAATCCACACTGTTGAACCGACAGAATCCGGTGCTGATATTTACCGCTTTGGCACCCGGACGGGCTTCCATGATAAAAAAATGGGTGAAGCTCATATCGCCATTCACATCCATTTCATCGAGGTGATTGAGTTTGGTAATGACTTTGGCTTTACGGTCTTCCGCATTTTTTTCGAGATAGGCCCGCACTTCTTCGATCGTACCATCCGGATTTCCTTTTGCCTCATTTTTTAAAACGGCCGTATTGTCCAGTCCGGGTTTTTCCAGCGACCAGAGCGGAACGGCTTTGCCCGGGTTCAACAATGAATCATTCAACAGATCTTTAAACGACACCCCTCCTGAAAAAAGAAGTTGTTTGCCATCGGGGCTCCATTTGGGACTGCTGGCGCCGTATTTGGATTTAGTCAGTTGAATAGCCTCGCCACCTTCGAGTCCGAGTAAGAAGAGTTGGGATTTACCATCGACCGCTCTTACAAATACGATCTGTTTACCATCAGGACTGAATACCGCCTGTGAAGCGGACTCTTTAGCGGTAGTCAGTTGGCGGGGTGCTGCACTGCCATCGGTGGGCACGATCCAGATCTGGGTGCTGTATTTATAGTCCAGTTTGCTTTCCGCTTCAGGCTCTATCGAGAGTACAGTAAAAACGGCCAGGCTGCCATCATTATTCAGATTAAGCGTTCCCAGAGTCTTTACTTTCAGCAGGTCGGTCACTTTTACAGGCTCGGTACCATTTTGTGCTGCTACAAAAAGGGTGAAAGAAAGGAGGAGGAATACAAGCAGAAATTTCCGCATATGTTGGTTTTAGATGAATGAAAATACGAATTCAGGGTCTTTCCTGACTTAGTAAATGATAAAAGGCAGACTTCTCTAATTTTGAGACTTAAAACTGAAATTATGGGAAACCTGGTACAGGAATTCAATGACTACCGTACAAGAATGAATGAAGTGATCCTGGGTAAAGACAACCTGGTGATCAAACGCCTCTGGAACCTCGACACCAATACCTATGCCGCCGGTGCCCTGGATGTGAAGACCAAGGAACTGCTCGGCCTGGTGGCCAGTATGGTCCTTCGTTGTGATGATTGTATCAAATACCACCTGGGCAAGGCTCATGAACTGGGGGTGAGTACGGAAGAAATGTATGAGGTTTTTGCCGTGGCCAATATTGTGGGAGGAACGATTGTTATTCCGCATACCAGAAGGGCGGCGGAGTACTGGGAGGTTCTAAATGAAAATTGAGCATTGAGCGTTGAATATTGAGCATTATTAAAGGAAATGCTCAATATTCAACCTGCCTGCCGGCAGGCAGGTGTTCAATTTTCAAAGTTCAGGGTCGCTTCGGATCAAACAACGGTTTAATAATCGGAAACTCAGCGCCTAAGCCCAGCCCCCGAAATGACAAAAATCACCCTATTTTCCTTTCTTCCCCTCCACCAGATTCATTAAATTTGCCAGAATCAATAATACTATGAGCGACGTAACGACGGCCCCTGCCCTGACTGCCAAAGATTTTGCCACCGACCAGGAAGTACGCTGGTGTCCCGGATGCGGAGATTACTCCATCCTGGCCCAGGTGCAGAAAGTGATGCCCGGCCTGGGAATCCCTAAGGAAAACATCGTGTTTATCTCCGGTATCGGCTGCAGCAGCCGTTTCCCTTATTACATGAATACCTTCGGGATGCACTCCATTCACGGAAGGGCCACAGCCATTGCTTCCGGACTGAAAGCCTCCCGCCCTGAACTGAGCGTTTGGGTGGTTACCGGTGACGGTGACAGCCTGAGTATCGGGGGTAACCATACCATTCACCTGCTCCGTCGTAACCTGGACATCAATGTACTGATGTTCAACAACCAGATCTACGGTCTGACCAAGGGACAATATTCCCCGACCTCTGAACAGAATAAGATCACCAAGTCTTCCCCGATGGGAAGTGTGGACCACCCCTTCAATCCCGCTGCCCTGGCACTGGGTGCTGACGGATCTTTTGTGGCCCGTACCATGGACCGTGATCCCAAACATATGCAGGCCATGTTGCTCAGAGCTCATGGACATAAAGGCACTTCTTTCCTGGAGATCTACCAGAACTGTAACATCTTCAATGATGGGGCCTTCGAAATTTTTACCGAAAAAGCCAGCAAAGCGGAAGAGACCCTGTTCCTGGAACAAGGCAAACCGCTGGTATTCGGCGCCAACAATGACAAGGGTATCAAACTGGATGGGTTCAAACCGGTCGTTGTAGACCTGAATGCAGGCCATAGTGTGAATGATCTCTGGATCCATGATGAAGCCGATATTTACAAAGCTCAAATCCTGACACGCATCTTCGATGATCCGAAAAGCGAAGGTCACCTGCCCCGTCCGTTCGGTGTGTTCTACCAGAATGACCGTCCCTGCTACGAAGATGTGATGGCCGCCCAGATCGATGAAGCCAAATCACGCAAACCGGCTGATCTGGATAAGCTGCTGCGAGGGAATGAAGTGTGGACGATTAATTAAGTGGAGAGTGGAAAGTAGAAAGTGGAAAGTGGGTAGAGGAGAATAATAACAAGTTTAATCAAGTGGGACCGTACGGAATGTGCGGTCCTTTTTTGTTAGAATAGAAACCTGCCCAGTTATTATATAAAAACAAATAGTATGGCTAAAGCAATTTTGCTGGCCTTTACAATAGCTTACTGCGTAGGTTGTTCCCAATCAGCCAACAGGCAGGTATTCTTCTCCGGGACTTTCCAGGCTTAAAAT
>DAORKK010000141.1:0-1573 GCA_035439525.1 Chitinophagaceae bacterium | reverse complement strand
CGGGCATCTTCTTTCATCTTGGTGCTACCAACAATGCACCCCTAACGGGGTGAGAATTTCATTGACACAAGTTGAGCATTGTCATAAATATGTGTATTCCCGATTTGATTTATTCCAAATAACCCATTAGGAATTAACGGTTGGCATTAAGCACGGTATATAACAAAAATTGCGTTTTTCACCCCGTTAGGGGTGCATTGTTGGTAGAAATAACACCACATTTATGAACCCTCCGGATCACCCCGTTAGGGGTGTATTGTGATTTCCGAGAAAGTACCAGGATCCAAATTTTCCGTAAATCTCGTTACATGGCATTTATAGTAAACCCCTTCTATCCTGCAGAAAAGAATCGTAAATCGAAGCACAGGGTGCCAATGAAAATGGAATATTTCCCTCCAAAATGCAGCGTAAATATCTTTCTACCTGTCTAATTATTAGTCTCTTAGCTTAAAAACGCTAACTTTAAGGACTACAATTGCCATGCTGCTTCACATTCATCCAAAGGATCCTCAGCCACGCCTGATCAAACAGGTGGTGGAAAGCCTGCAGAAGGGGGGAATCATTATTTATCCAACTGATACAGTGTATGGATTGGGCTGTGATATTTTACAGCAAAAAGCGATTGAGCGGATCTGCAAGATCAAGCAGGTCGATCCCAAGAAGGCACAGCTTTCTTTTATCTGCAATGATCTTTCGCACCTGAGCGAATATGCCAAGCCGATTCCCAATCCCACTTACAGGCTATTAAAAGAATATCTGCCCGGACCCTATACTTTTATCCTCCCCGCCAGTAAATTGGTGCCCAAAATTCTCCAGAGTAAAAAAGACACCATCGGATTACGTATACCGGATAATATAATTGCCCAGGCCATCATCAAGGAACTGGGTCGTCCTATTTTAAGCGCCTCCCTGCCGGGTACGATGGTAGAAGATTATACCGATCCTGAAGTGATGTACCAGAACTTCCCGCATGAAGTGGATTATATCATTGACGGGGGTATCGGGGGCATGATCCCTTCAACGATTATTGATTGCACGGGTGATGAGCCGGAGTTGGTGAGGCAGGGGTTAGGGGAGTGGGCAAGTTAGAAGTACGAAGTACGAGGTACGAAGTGTTTACGGAGGAAGATTGCTCACAGGCAGGTAGAGCTTGTAAATGCAGGGGCATCCCGTTGTCACCCTGAGCGTGCCGAAGGGTGATTAAGGAGTAAGTACTTTTTCTTGCGTTTGCTTCGGTAAGCTCAGCATGACAACAGCTTTCATACAGATTTTATCTATGGGTGAGGCTTCAAAACAACTCCTTCTGCGCCGGTATCAGATTGAAACTTTTCCGGTGATGATCACACAACCCAAATTGTTCAATGGCTTTCCGGTGTACCGCCGTTCCATAACCTTTATTCTTATCCCAGCCATACTGCGGAAACTGCTCGTGAAGCTTTATCATATATTCATCCCTGTGCGTCTTGGCCAGGATGCTTGCAGCAGCAATGGAGGCAAACCGTCCATCGCCTTTTACAAAGCATTGATGCGGTATTTTTTTATAGGGACAAAAACGGTTTCCATCAATCAACAG
>DAORKK010000140.1:4815-8857 GCA_035439525.1 Chitinophagaceae bacterium | reverse complement strand
TGGGGTGATGAAATTGCGTAAGCATGGCAGACATGCCCTCTTGTCTCGGGGGTGGAGGTTACAGGATAAATATAGCATAGAGCCGCAAGGGTAGCAATACCTGAGCGACCAGGGTCGACCACTGAACTTTGTGCTACAACTAACTGCTCCGTGGAGGTTCGATCCCTCCCCCTACAGCTTTTCTCGTGCGACTTTGAAAGCCGCTGTGTTCCTTTCACAGCGGTTTTTTTTATGTCCCCGGGTCTCCCGAAGGGGACGCCGGAATTATTACTCTCCACTTATTACCTTTGCTGTCTTAACCAGTTTAGTCCTTATATGAGTCAACTAGCCCGCCTTATCCTTATCCCCCTCGCTATCGGGATGCTTCCTTTATTTTCCAATGCGCAAGACGCTACCTTAAAAAAACTTCGCACTGAAACAGAAAGAAGCATTAAGAAAGATCCGGATACAAGCAAGAAAGTCTGGAGAAGAGGCGGGGTCTATGGCATCAATGTATCACAGGGCTCGCTGAGCAACTGGGCAGCGGGTGGTGATGATTTTTCACTTTCCGTCAACTCCCTGCTCAGTCTCTATGCCTTTTACAAAAAAGATAAACACAGCTGGGATAATACTTTTGATTTCAATATCGGCTATGTAAATACGACGAGTCTGGGTGGCCGCAAAAACGATGACCGGTTTGATTTTCTTTCGAAATACGGACAGGCCCTGAACCCGAAACTGAACCTGACCGTGCTGGCCAACCTGCGTTCTCAGTTGTTCAAAGGATATACCTATCCCAACAATGTAAAAACGTTTTCCTCGGCCTTCATGGCACCGGGTTATTTGCTGACCAGTCTGGGTCTTGATTTTAAACCCAAAAAGAATCTTTCCATCTTCATATCACCAGTCACTGCCCGTTGGGTGATCGTAAGGGATACAGCGCTGGCTAATAAAGGACTGTATGGAGTAACACCCGGTAAAAAATCGAACCTGGAGTTCGGTGCCTTTGCCACGGTGAATTACATGAAAGAGTTCAATAAATATATTACGTACAAAAGCCGTCTGGATCTTTTCTCCAATTACCGCCACAACCCGAAGAATATCGACATTTTCATGTCCAATATCCTGAATGCCAAATTGGGTAAAGTGCTGTCCGTATCCTGGAGCCTGGACTTCATTTATGATGATGATGTTCGGCTCTTCGGAAAAAATCAACGGTCGGCAGCCCTGCAGGTGAAATCGTTGGTCGGTTTGGGTTTCCTCGTTCGTTTCTGAGGATAGTATTATTAATTATTAGATTATTGATTATTTCCTGCAATCTGTAAATGGCTGAAAGCTAAGACAGCGCTCCTGGCATAGCCTGTATTTACTCCCGACTAATGACTCCCAACTCCCGACTGTTTTAACATCTTTTTTATACTAATATTTCTCCTTGTCAGTTTAAGCAGTGCTTTATCTTTGCAATACCCTCTGAAAAACGGACAAACACACACATCAACACGCAAACGAACCACGGATGAACAGGTCTGTTTTATTTTTATTGCTCATACTGATCAGTAGTACCAGCCAGGCACAGGATGCGGTTGTACGCAAACTGCAGATGGAATCTCTCCGGCAAATCAAAAGGGATGTACCGGATACCGGTAAGAAAACCTGGATAAAGGGGGGTGCTTATGCATTGAGCATCGGGCAGGGCAGCCAGAGTAACTGGGCCGCCGGTGGTGATGATTTCTCATTTACTATAAATACCAGTCTCCGCCTATTTGCCTTTTATAAAAAAACCAAACACAGCTGGGACAATACACTTGATATCAATTTCGGCTACCTGAACACCACCAGTCTTGGCAGCCGTAAAAATGATGACCGATTTGACTTGCTCTCCAAATATGGTTTGAAACTGAATAAAAAATTCAACCTGGCTACCCTGGTCAATTTCCGCTCCCAGTTTCTGAAAGGGTACACGTATCCGAATAATGTCAAGACCTTTGCGTCAGCCTTTCTTTCACCAGCCTACCTGGTCGTCAGCCAGGGTATCGATTTCAAACCCAATAAGGAACTTTCCATCTTTGTCTCCCCGGTTACTTCACGCTGGGTATTTGTGACCGATAGTACGCTGTCAGCCAAAGGAGAATACGGGGTGAAACAACATACACACAGCATTAACCAGAACGGAGCTTTCGCCACCATCGGTTATCAGCGTGCTTTCAATAAAATGGTTTCCTATAAAAGCCGCGTGGACCTTTTTTCCAACTACCAGAAAGATCCCCAGAATGTGGATGTCTTCATGACCAATACCCTCTCCGCCAAAGTTGCAAAGATCATTGCCTTCAGCTGGAACGTAGACATGATCTATGATGATGATGCCCGTCTCTTCGGTCCTAACAACTCTTCACCCGGACTTCAGTTCAAGTCAATCATCGGCGTAGGTCTTCAGGTTAAAATATAGTCGTCCGTTATTAGTCAATAGTAATAGGGTGGGCCTGCTTTCTTTTTCTGATTAAATGTCATTTCCTATTTTACTTGTTGGCTCAACAAGATTTCCAATTTCTTCTGACAAAGCATACTCCCGACTCCCGACTAAAGACTAACGACTATCTTTGCCCGCTATGGGACAAAAGAAATTAGTCCGGTTTGCCGAACTGGAAACCTTTAAAAATGTACTGCAGTTTCCGGAAAACACCCCTGGCACCTGGCATTCGTTTTTTGGCAATCAACACCCGATCACCCTGGAACTGGCCTGCGGAAAAGGCGAATATGCGGTGGGACTGGGTCAGTTATACCCGGACCGGAATCTGATTGGGGTAGACCTGAAGGGTAACCGGATCTGGGTGGGTGCCAAAAAGGCGATTCAGCAAAAGCTTGATAATGTGGCCTTTCTGCGTACACAGATCGATAAAATCGCGGAATATTTCGCCCCGGGTGAAGTGGCAGAGATCTGGATCACATTTCCCGACCCCCAGTTAAGGTTCTCTAAGGCCAAAAAACGGCTGACTCACCCTAAATTTCTACGGCTCTACCAACAATTCCTCGCTCCCGGTGGTTGTATACATCTGAAGACCGATAGTCCGGACCTGTACCGATTTACCAAAACGGTAATTGGTATTTACGGATGCCCGCTGCTGGATGATACAGACAATGTATATGCGGCGGAAAAGGTATCGGATGAACTGAATATTAAAACCCATTACGAATCACTCGATATTGCCGGAAGTAACCGGATTCATTATCTCCGATTTGGATTACCTGCCGACCTGGGTAACAAAGAAAAAGACGGGATACTGAAAGAAATACTACTCAACGATGAAAGACCTGACTGAGGGCCTGCATTATTACTGTAGCGAAGATGGGTTGATCGTGCTCACCGAACAATACCATCTGGAAAAAGGCTATTGCTGTGGCAATGGCTGCCGGCATTGCCCTTATGATTTTGAAAATGTACCGGAGCCCCGACGTTCAGAATTGGCCGAACAACGTGAAAATAATCCTCCGGCGTACCGGCCGTGATTCGCAATTTCCTTTTTATATAAATGGTCTTTTGTTATTGCCGGGGATCACAATACACCCCTAACGGGGTGAAGGGGACATCCTGGGAAACGACGATTGCTACCAACAATGCACCCCTAAAGGGGTGAAAAGAGAAGGGCATTTACAAGAATGATAAACATTTGTAATAACTCCGATTATAACGAATTAACAAACCACACCGTAAGGGATGTATCGTGATCCCCGGGAATATAACATTTGACCGCTCACCCCGTTAGGGGTGCATTGTTGGTAGAAAACACATGACATAAATAAATCCAACGAATCACCCCGTTAGGGGTGTATTGTGATTCCCGGAATTAAACATTTGACCGCTCACCCCGTTAGGAGTGCATTGTTGGTAGAAATCACATGACATAAATAAATCCCACCTGTCACCCCGTTAGGGGTGTATTGTGATTCCGTAAATAAACCAATTGACCGCTCACCCCGTTAGGGGTGTATTGTGATTTCCGGAATTAAACATTTGACCGCTCACCCCGTTAGGAGTGCATTGTTGGTAGAAATCACATGACATAAA
>DAORKK010000140.1:0-4715 GCA_035439525.1 Chitinophagaceae bacterium | reverse complement strand
TTAGGGGTGTATTGTGATTTCCGGAATTAAACATTTGACCGCTCACCCCGTTAGGGGTGCATTGTTGGTAGAAAACACATGACATAAATAAATCCCACCTGTCACCCCGTTAGGGGTGTATTGTGATTCCCTGAACAAAACATCTGTAGGTGTTTTCCGGTTAACCCGGCATTCACTATCTTTCATTTATGGCAACAAAAAAAGCAACTGCCCCGCTGAAAAAAATAAAACCTTCCGGCGGTACGGATGACAATTTCTTTTCCCTGGTGTATGAAGTAGCAAGGCAGATCCCGAAAGGCCGGGTTACCTCTTATGGCGCTATAGCCGCAGCCCTGGGTACCAAATCCTCTGCCCGTATGGTTGGCTGGGCCATGAACGGTTGTCACCGCGTAAAACCCAAGGTCCCTGCTCACCGCGTGGTCAACCGGAATGGGATGCTTACGGGTAAACATCATTTCAACCCGCCTGGTATCATGGAAGAGCTATTGAAAAAGGAAGGAGTAAAAGTAAAGAACGACCAGGTGATAGAGTTCAAAAAGCTGTTCTGGGACCCGGTGGTAGAATTGCAGTTTTGATTAAACTGCTAACGACTTATTTCCTATTTTTCCGGCCTAAACTTTATCACCGCTTATGTCTTCTCCATTAAACCCGCTTACCAAAGGTCAACAGGAATTCTGTACCTGGACCGGCATATTTGGCGTGCTGATTGCCAGCGCCACCCTGATCCAGCATATGGTTTTCATGATTCCTAATATACTCACCTACCTGATGATCCTGCCCTACCTGTTCATCATATTTTCGTTTACCATGCTGGCTGCTCAGAAAGTGGCAGCCTCTGTATTACTAATCATCAGTACCGTTTTTGCACTTTTAATTGCTGTACTGTTAATACTCAGCGGGGCATTCTCACCGGTTGTTGTAATACTGCTGATTTATAGTATAGTTGTTACAAGCTATCTGTACTTAGAAAATATTCAGGAAAAACTCCGGCGTAAACAGGCGCTTCAACGGGCGGAGGAGGATTTGTGGAAAGGGAGAATCTAGTTAGTTGTTAGTAGTCGGTAGTTAGTAGTCAACAGCCCCTCCTAATAAGCATTACATCAAGGCACGTCAGTCGTACTTCGTACTTGAATCAGTTGTCAGTTGCGAGATGTCAGATGTCAGGAAACAGCCCTTCTTAGTACTTGTAACTTAATTAACCTAATCGTTACTCGTTTTACATAATCCCCCTTCTCGCTTCTAGCTTCTTGCTTCTAGCTTACTCATACGTAGTACGGGCTGATCATCCAATACACCACTACCCCGGTTACGGCCACATAAAACCAGATGGGCCAGGTGATGCGGGCGAGTTTTTTGTGTTGCGGCCATTCGCCGATGAGGGCACGATACGCAGTAAATAAAATGAATGGCAGGATAAGTCCGGCCAACGGGATATGAGTAAATAACACCAAATAGTAGATTGTTCTGGCAATACCTTCCGCGCCGAATTTTGTCTCACCGGCAAATAAGTGGTGACAGATATAGCTTACAAGAAAAAGAACGGAAAGGACCATGGCCGTCATCATCAGTCCTTTATGCAGCTGGTATTTTTTGGATTTAACGGCCAGCAAAGCAGCCACCAGTAATACCGCGACAGCTGAATTGATGATCGCATTGATCTGTGCAAACACATGCACATCAAATCCAAGGTTCACTTCGAGTTTGACCCGGCCCAGTACTGTCACTGCTGCAAATACAATAATTGAGAACAGCCAGATCAGTGTTTTTGCTTTCTTATCATTCTTGTTCCAGACAGCCTTAAGCATTGTTCGATTTTTTCTTATTCAGGAAATAAAGTAACAGAAATACGCCGAGAATGGCCACCAGGAAGGAGACGGCCATGATTTCCAGTTTGCCGGCAAAAAAGCTTTTCTTATTCGGATCTTTTTCCATGGTGAGCATCACCAGGTCTTTGGAAAGATTTGCCAGATCCGCTGTATCCAGTCCGTCATAATAACCGCGCACATGACGGTTACTGTCGATCAGGACAAATTTATCACTATGTACAAAATTGGTGTCCACGCCCTCGCCATCGATCAGCTGTAGTTTTATCTCATTCAGGGCAAAGTTGTATATCTGCTTGCGGTCACCGGTGAGCAACCACCAGGTTTCCGGATTGATCTGGTAACGGTTGGCCCAGTATTTCAGCCGTTCTACCGAATCCCTCTCCGGATCAATGCTGATGGAGAGAAAATGGACAAGCTTATTGGTTTTGTCACCTACTCTTTTGCCATTGTGAATAGAATTGGCCAGTCGCTTCATATTCTCTGTCATGCCCGGGCAGATGGTAGGACAACGGGTAAAGAAAAAATCAGCAATGACGATTTTCCCTTTCAGGCTATCCCAGGTCACGTGTTTGCCGTCCTGGTTGGTGAGTGCGATATTGGAAACCGTATGCCAGATCGTATCACTGACCCGTTTACCTTTCTCGGTATTGCTGATAATAGAATCCGGCAGATAATGCCGGGGCATGTGGATATTCGTTTCGCTCTTGGTTTTTACGATAAAGTATGAAACCAGGGGAATCATCAACGCAATCAGCACGGCTATCAGGGCTTTCTTGTTCACATGTATGCTATTAAAAAAGTAAAACCATTAAACCGCCTGCAGGTTCGCCGGACAGACGGTTTAATGGTTAAAATCAGTATTTCCTTCTAGTGATCTTATTCTTTACCGCTGGCAGGCGCAGCAGGCTTGGCTTCTTCCTTATGTGCTCCGTGTTTGGCGGGCATTGTGGTCTCCTGGAAATGTTTGTCATACTTGTTACGCAGGTTTTTATAGGAATTGCCATCCCAGATAAAAGCGGCGATAAACCAGATAAAGAGCATCAGGGGCACTACAATGGTCATGATCATGTTCCGGATCTCATCACCAAGGTGCATAAACACGGATACGATATAATAGGCTTTGGCCAGGGTCAGGATACATACCATGCCTTTGAAAGCCAGGATGGCAAAATCGCTGGGATTATCCCCTTTGTGCATGAAATAGATGATATAACCGATAGCCAGTTCCACAATGGTAATGGCAGAAAGTATAACGGTGGTTCTCCATACTTTCTTTTTAAACGTCGCATCATCAGCGTGTTCGTGGTGGACCGTTACTTCTTCAAATGCAGGATGTTGCATAGTATTTTTAAATTTCGATTTTTAAAATAGTTAATAGTCCGTTGCTGTTATATCAAATAGAAACACAGGAATACGAATACCCAAACCAGGTCTACAAAGTGCCAGTACAATCCTGCTTTTTCGATCATCAGGTAATGTCCCCTGTTCTTGAATACATCTTTATCCGTCATAATATACATCACAATATTGATGATCACCCCGGAGAAAACGTGGAAACCGTGGAAACCCGTAATGCCATAAAAATAACCGCCGAAAGCAACCGGTCCTTTGGTCCTGATATGCAGTTCGTCCAGGTTAATATTGCTGATGAGTTGCTGATCGGTCATGGCCGCCAGTTGCTCATGCCCAAGACTATGATTGCTCATATGTGCCAGGTTAACGAGTGTTTCATGGGGGGTCTTTGTCAATGCAGCATTCACGTCCGCATGAGCCGCCAGGTCACCCCATGGATTCGCCCGCATGGTTTGTCCGATGATATCCAGTTTGCCATCCATTAATACAGCATGTTCACCGGTAATCAGGTGATGCCACTCCCAGGCCTGACAGC
Organism: Chitinophagaceae bacterium; assembly: GCA_035439525.1. Classification (GTDB taxonomy): domain Bacteria; phylum Bacteroidota; class Bacteroidia; order Chitinophagales; family Chitinophagaceae; genus JJ008. Next base: position 1,001 of record DAORKK010000140.1, on the reverse strand, counting down.
TAAGGAACGCCAGACCACCTACGATGGTCCAGGCCAGCCATTTCATTACCCCTGCTTTATCACCTTTGTGACCGGAATGAACGGCCAGTACCATGGTCACCGAGCTGATGATCAGGATAAAGGTCATCACACTCACGAAAGCAAGCGGAAGATCGGCATGACCGGCTCCCGGAAATGCATTAAATACCACGTTGGGATCCGGCCAGAAATTCTGGGAAAAGCGGATAGACCCATAGGAGATGAGGAAAGCGCCGAAAGTAAAGGCATCACTCATTAAAAAATACCACATCATCAGCTTGCCATACTCCAGGTTGAAGGGGCTCTTACCACCGCTCCACCACTTGGTCTGATGTACTGTTGCTGTTGTCGCCATGTCAGTTGTCAGGTTTTACTTGTTTCGTTATGTCGGTTAGTTCTTGCCGAGTACCAGGAAAAAGACCAGCAGGTAAATCCACAAGGCATCTACAAAATGCCAGTAAGTTGCGGCCACTTCCACGGGTACTGAGCTGTAATTCTTTGTTTTTCCCAAAAAGCCCTTGATGAACATGATCAGCAGGACGATCAGTCCGCCAACCACGTGCAACGCATGTAATCCGAAGATCACATACAGGAACTGTCCGCCACCGGACCCTTTAAAGGTAACTTTCTGCTCCCAGAGCTGCTGAAAACCGAGCCACTGGCATATAATAAATGCAGCGCCCAGTACCACCGTTACCCCGATCAGGAAACGGTACTTGCTCATTTCACGGTCTTTAAAAGATCTTAAGGACAGCTGCATGGTCAGGCTGCTCAGCAGGATCATTCCGGTTGAAATCCAGAAGATCATCGGGAGCGCAACCGGAATCCATTTGTCCTGGTTACTTTTAACGATAAATGCACTGGTCAGACCTGCAAACATCATGATCAGGCTGCCAATCGCCACCCAAAGGGTGAACTTATGGGGGTGCATCTTTTGTTTTTCTTGTTTACTCACTATATCCATCCCGCTTTTTTAAATTCTA
>DAORKK010000139.1:0-9015 GCA_035439525.1 Chitinophagaceae bacterium | reverse complement strand
CGGTCCTGCCAGACAATAGCATGATAAATGGGTTGGCCGCTGATTTTATCCCAGACTACAGTGGTTTCACGCTGATTGGTGATGCCGATGGCGGACACCTGTTTGGTATTGATCCCGGCCTGGGCCATCGCTTCGGCCATCGTGCCGAACTGCGTACTCCAGATTTCATTGGCATCATGTTCCACCCAGCCGGGTTGCGGGAAAATCTGTTTGAATTCTTTCTGGGCCTGACCAATGATGGCGCCCTTTTTATCCACGACCAGGCTGCGGCTGCTGGTCGTGCCCTGGTCGAGGGCCAGGATATAATGTTCAGCCATAAGGAAAAATTATGGAGGTAAGATAAGAGAAATAGAAATACGATTTTATCTTTAACACCTGTTGTGCAGAACAAATCATATCTCTTCTTATTTTCAATCAAACCTTACACTATGAAAAGAGTGTTCCGGAGCAGTTTTGCTTTCCTTTTTTTTGTATTCCTGCTTTCCTCAGCCACTGCGCAGAAAAACAACTGGCCCAAAACCCTGTTATGGAAGATCAGCGGAAACGGACTTACTAAACCTTCTTATCTGTTTGGAACGATGCACCTGCAGGACAAACGGGTATTTAACCTCGGGGATTCCTTCTACCATCATTTCGAACGGGCCGAGGGGTTTGCCATAGAAGTGGATTTCAGGGAGTATATGGATTCGCTGCTGACCAAGGGTTTTCAGCTGGTGGAGGACAGAAATCTAAAAGATGAGGAAGAGGAGCTCAGTGAGGCAGTGGTGGATTCAGCATTGATGATTGCCCCACCACCTCCGGCAGGTGATCTGCAGGTGGCTAAATCGGATGCGGAAAAAAGAATTGCCCGCAACCTGCGAAAGGAATTCCGGAAAATGCGCAGTGAACAACTCAGGAGTCTGCTCCTGCATGGTCAGATGCCAACGATTTTGGATGCCTATTTATATGGAATGGCGATGAAGCAGGGGAAATGGCTGGGTGCGGTGGAAGAAGTGAATGACCAGCTGAATCTCCGTGATGAACTTGGAAAAGATATTGACGAGGGCGAAGAAATGAAGCAGCCCGAGCGTATCCTGCTTACTTCGCTGGGCAATATGATTAAAGTGTACCTGGCCCAGGACCTGAATCAGATTGAAGAGATTGCCCTGAACCAGCGGAGTGCCAGGAGCAAAACGCTTGTTTTTAATAACCGCAATCTGAAAATGGCCAGGAGTATGGATAGTCTGAGCCATCTCCGGAGCATGTTTTATGCAGTAGGGGCAGCCCATCTCCCCGGTGACTCAGGCGTTATCATTTTATTGCGAAATAAAGGCTATACCGTAACTCCGGTCATGTCTACCAGTACCCAGGCGGCAGAAAAATACGCGGCTGGACTGCCCTCCCTGGCCTGGTATGAAGTGGGGCAGACGGATGGTTTATACAAAGTGGATATGCCGGGCATTCCGTCGGAATACAATCTTTATGGAGAATTAGTAAAGATGAAAGTCTATGTGGATGTCACTACTATGAATTTTTTCATGGCGGGTCATACGATCGCCCAGTTTGGAGATAATGAACTGGAAAGCTCATTAAAGGAAATGGGTAAATCCATGGGTGGGAAGATCATGAATATTAAAAAGTTCACCCGGGAGGAAGTAAAGGGTGTGGAGGGTATGGTGAACAGCGGTACCTCCAGTTTCCGGTTGCAAATGCTGAAAAAAGAGAACAGTGTTTTTTTCCTGATGGTGGGAAGCTCGGGTTCTTATAAAATCAGTAATGCGGATGCGGATAAATTTTTCTATTCCTTTAAAGCCGGTGAAACCGCTAACCGCAGTACCCCGTCAACCTGGAAAGAATTCAGTCTGCCGGAAAAAGGGGTTTCGGTAAAAATGCCGGCAGTGCCGAAAAGAAACAAAAGTTTTGAAAGGCAGGCAGAAGGTTCGGGTTGGAATTTCCAGGTATTCGATTGTACGGATCCGGCTGCCGGTCTTTACTATCTTTTCCAGGTGAGGGATGTTGCTGCCGGTAATTTCATTGAAGGAGACTCGCTCTATTTTGAACAATTCAAGGAAAACTTATTGAAGGATGATGTGGTCAAACTCCAGGATGAAATTTCTGATTACCAGGGGCATCAGTTATTGCGTTTTGATGCCATATCAGCGTCGGAGTCCTTGTTTTATAAAACACAGAACCTCGTCAGGGGTAACCGGATCTACACCATGATGGTCATGGGGCATGAATCCAAAAAAGAGGAGGAAGGACCGGATTATTTTTTCAAGTCACTGAAACTGGAAGAGCTGAAGAAAACGGTTTTCACCACGCAAACAGCGGATAATCTCAGTTTCAGCAGTATGGCGCCAGACAAATTTGTCAGGGCAACAGATGAAGAGGAGGAAGACAGCACCCGCATCCATTATACCAGTTTTGATCCGAATGAAGTGACTTCCTATGAAGTGATAAAAGACATACTGCATCCCATGTTCTGGGTGAACTCCGATACGGCCTATTACAGGAAAAGGGCCAATCTTGCAGTAGGGTATAATGACTCTCTCCTGAATTATACTATTGTTCAGAATGGAAAGATCAGGGGAGTGGAACAGTTAGTACAGCTTTCAGGAGGCAGTATGATAAAGCGCCTGCGTTACCTGCTGCATGATGATACATTATATACATTAATCAGCTTTATTCCGGCGAAGCTGGTGTCAGACGAAACACATTCTCAGTTTTTTGAGCAGTTCCGTATCCGGAATGACCATACCACATCTTCGGTATTGAAAAACAAAGCTACCGCGTTGTTTGAAGCGCTTTCTTCCAGGGATAGTCTTCGTTTTACAAAAGCCGCTGAAGTGATCGGGGATATCAGTTTTAATAAAGCCGATCTGCCTTTACTGCATAAAGCACTGCTTGGCACTTATCTCGACGATACACTATCGTGGAATACTGTCCGGGGAAAACTGATCAGGGCCATAGAACCGGTTACAGACAGCAGTACAGTGATGTTTATTAAGTCAAATTATCAGTTGTTGGCAGAACGGGGAAGCGATCAGCTGGAATTGCTGAATGTGCTGCTGAATTACAAGAACCGCTATGCGTATGATACATGGAAAGAATTATTCCTCGGTAAGCCCCCTTCAAATCCGGGTGTTCGATCTTCTATCAGTTACCGGATCACAGATTCGCTGGAACTGACCAGGCTCTTTTACCCGGAGATATTGCGCTTATTGAAAAACGAAGATTATTGGGAAAGTGTTTCGGCATACACCGCAAAACTGCTGGATAGCGGGTTGGTGAGCAGGGAAATGCTGCAGCCCTATACGCAGGATATCTATTATATAGCAGATACGCTGCTCAACGGCAATACACTGAACCAGGAGGATGTATGGAGCTGGAGTTACAGTAACCTGCTTGACCTTCTGGGACACATCAATAGCGATGAATCCAATCAGTTGCTGCAGCGGTTTTTAAAAGGGAAGGAAATTTATCTGAAAAGTGTGGCGGCAATGCGTCTTGTCAAAAATAGTCAACCGGTTGATCGGTTAGAATTGGAGAAACTGGCGGCTGATAATGAATACCGGCTGAATTTGTACAATGAACTGAAGGGACTTGGGAAGGCTTCCCTGTTTCCGGAAAAATACCTGAGTCAGCGGAATTTTGCAGAAGCCGAATTATTTACCTATGCCTCGGATGAATACACGCCATCTTCCATTGAGTACATCGGAGAACGGCTGGCTGAGTTTAATGGCGGGCAAAAGCGTTTTTTTCTTTTCAGAATCACATTTGAAGAGGAAGAAGGAGAAAAGCCGGAAACCTATCTTGGCATTGCAGGGCCATATGAGATTGATCCGAAGAACCTCGAAACCACAAATGATGCCACCGGTTATCATTATGATGAAGTTTATAACAAGAAACAGGTTGACAAACACTTCCGTACTTTATTGGATAATGCAGAAGAGTATATAAAGAAGTGGAAAAATAAATAGGGCCAGTTAATAAGCGGTTGCTTTTATAAAGGCAACCGCTTATTCGTTTAACCTATCTGATGGATGGCTTTATACGATTTCCCAAACCGGTCAGTGGCAATAACCATCACTTCGTTTCCCGGTTTGTTGATCAGTCCCTTAAACAGATGATTGGTCTTTTTGGGTTCTGCAAATCCCCTTGGTTTTGGCAGGTCGGGCCCCAGCAGTGTGGCATAGGCCAACGGGTCAAATCCTTCGGTTTGCAGTAATGCGCCCTGGCTGATCCCATCTATAAAATATTCGGTCTTCCAGGCCGGGTCATAATTCCAGATATTCACCAGAATTTCTTTTGGCTGTCCTGCTTTTTCGGGCTGGTAGATCTTTAACTGGTAGTCTTTCTCCTTTCCGGTTGACTGGTAATGCCAGCTGAGCTCATTTCCGGTTACGGTATATACGCCATATCCACATGGTGTACCATCGCCACAGATAGGTCCTGTCCACCAGGCGCCGCAGACTGTCCCGTGATTGTGTTCGTATATATTACCTTTTATATCATTTACATTATAGTGCGTATGTCCCGACATGATGTGTACTTTCCGGTCGCCGAGTATTGAATAGAGATCCTGGTTGTTTTTCACGCCGCTGTGAACAGGGATATGCAGACAAAGAATCACCAGGTGATCTTTCGGTACAAAAGACAGGTCCTTTTTCAGCCACTCCAGCTGGTGCTGGGTGATAAATCCATCATATTCCCGTTCCTTACCCAGGTATCGTACATCATCCATAACCACATAGTGTGCTTTGCCCCGGTTGAAGGAATAATAAGTGGGGCCATACGTTTCCTGGAAACTGTCATCAGAAACAGCATCATCCCCTTTATTGTAATCCATATCATGATTGCCAAGGCATTGAAAGAACGGGATGCCCATCTGTTTGACCGCTTTATCATACTCGGCAAAAAGGCCCAGTTCATCCCATACAATATCGCCGACGGCAATGCCATGGAACAAAGTGCCTGATCCTGCCCCAGCCACCAGTTGCTGCACATCAGGTACGGATTCAGTCATCATTTTTTCGACATCTGATTTATTTTTTACCTGTGGATCAGCCCAGATGATAAACCGGTGCTCATTGTCATTCTTTTTCAGCCGAACAAGTTCGAAATCAGCTGAGCGGTGGTTCAATTTGCTGACGGGTATATAGTGTCTTGAAATCCCCTGTTCGTGATTAAATTCATAGCCAGCCGGCGTTGACATAAAAACACTGCTGGCGGCTGCATGCAGACTGAGTTCATAACGGCCTTTGTTATCTGTGGTAACAACGGAATACCCGTCGCTGATAACCACGCCGGCGATTCCTTTGCCATTTGCCCTGACCTTTCCTTTTATGATCCTGCCACTATTGCTGAAAGCAGCGGACGTTACCAGTGGAGACAGCAACACTCCTCCGGTGATCCATCCGATTTGCTGAATAAAAAATCTTCTTTTCATTGTTCTTGTTCAGTTGTTTAAAAAAGGCTGACTTTATTATCTAAGGTCAGCCTCTTCCGGTAACTCATCAATTTATTTTTCCCACCATACTTTCACATTAATATTATCACCACCCATACTGGTTACGGCTTCATTGTATTTATCCGGGTTACTCACTTTTACTGAAATGGGGTACATGAACCGGGAGGGCATCACACCGTTATTCAGCATGCCGGCAGCTACCGGCAGTGTAGGAAAACCGGTGCGACGGTATTCAAACCATTGCTGGTAATCCACAAAAACCTGGGAATAATATTTCTGTAAGAGAATCCGTTCCAGTGTGCCATTATAAGCGGCAAAAGTATTGGTGAAATAATCGGCAGGCATAGTGACAGTCCATTGTTCCATGGCCGCTTTAACTGCTTTTTCATAAGCTGTTTTTGCTCCTGAATTATTTCCGGCTTTCCATTCTGCTTCGGCCCTGATAAATTCCACTTCTGAGTAAGGGAATAAGGGGACGATCATCGGTGCAGTGACCAACGCTACAAGCAGATTGGAAGGCGTATACGTAAACTGACTTTCATTTCCGGCATAGCCGTGAGGAATACCGGCATATCCGATGTTTGGGAATGGGGAAGTGAGACTCTTTGCCTGTGAACAGAATTTTGCCCGGCGGGGATCATTCATGGCATTCAGGCTATCCAGGAAAAATTTACCGGCAGCACGGAATGTGGTGAAATCGATCGGGCGGCCCCAGGGTGACATCAGCGGGGTGATCCCCGATAAATTGAGCACCGCTGCTTCCGCATTACTGGTAAATACAGGATATTGAGTGGAATTATTCAGGATGGCCCTGATTTTTGTATAGACATCCAGTTCTGTTCTCTTGGATAAACGGAGGAGAAGCCGGAGCTGCAGGGAATTACAGAATTTTTTCCAGCGGCTTACATTATTGGCAAACAGAATCTCGGTCCCATATAACATGGTACGGCTGCTATTGAATAATTTGTTGGCCGAATCCAGGTCACTGATCAGCGTTGGATAAATGGTGGATTGCTTATCAAAAACCGGATAGAATAACTGCTCATTACCTTTGAGTGCTTCTGAATAAGGAATATCGCCAAAGCAGTCGGTCAGGTTTGATGTCACCCAGGCATTCAATGTCATGGCAATAGCCTGGTAATTCGGATCCTGGGCGGATACAGCTGCTTCATACATTTCTTTTATATTCTTCATCCACCTGAAGTAGGTATTCCAGGTACTGTTGCCGGTGTTTTCTGTTATATCATACCGGTGAATGCCTCCCGTGGAACTGGGAAACGGCAACATTACCTGCATCAGGTTAAACGTGATACCGTCTGCCTGTCTCATATTAAAGGAAGACACTTCGTATAGAATGGGATTCAGTAAAGTGCCCGGACTGATAGCTTCAATCCGGTTGGGGTCTGTATTTACTTCTTCAAAGTTTTTAGTACAGGCGCTGAAGAGGAGGCTGATTCCGGTTGCAAGGGCCAATATTTTATGGAGTGCTTTCATCAGATTAGTTTTTTAAAGTCAGCAGATCAGAATTTAAGGGTCAGGTTAACGCCCATGGTGCGGGTGGAAGGAAGTTGTCCCATTTCCACTCCGGGTAAAAGCGTTGAACCGTTTAATGCGGCAGTTTCAGGGTCAAAAATGGGGAAGCTGGTAAACAGCAACAGGTCACGGCCATAGAGAGCGAATGTGGCCTGTCGGATAAATGATTTACCAAGCATACGTTTTGGTAATGAGTATTCGATCCTGGCTTCGCGGAGTTTCAGGTAAGAAGCATCAAAGGAATTGGCTTCCACATTGGCGCGGCGGTAGTATTCCGTGTAATAATCTACGGGCAGGACTTTTGTGGTGTTTTCCGTGTATCGGCCGCCTCCTGCATCCACCACCCCATTCCCGATAATAAAGTTTTCTTCCCTGCCAAGCAAAGTATGCTTTAGTTTTCCCTGTTCAGTCATTTTATGGTGTGTTTGGGAATAGATGATTCCTCCATAAGAACCATCCAGCAGGAAACTGAAACGGAAATCGCGGTAGCGGAATTCATTCTGGATGCCCCCTTTCCAGTCGGCAAAAGCGGAGCCGATATACTGGATGTCTGTAGGACGAACCGGAAGTCCATTGGTGCCATAGATGATCTGACCATCCGGTGAACGGACAAATCCGAATCCATAAATGTCGCCGGTGCTGCCACCGACTTTGGCAATCAGTGTGGCATTTCCTCCAGTTCCGATGATCTGGTTGTCTTCGCCGCCAAGATCTTCAGCCAGCGAGAGTACCCGGTTCTGGTTTTTTGACCAGTTGATGGTGGTATTCCAGGAAAAATTTTTCGTACTGATATTTTTACTGTTCAATACGACTTCCACGCCGCGGTTACGGACTTTACCGGAGTTCATAAATGCAGCAGAATAGCCCGTCGCCCAGTTCATCGGCACCTGTACGATCTGGTTCTCTGTTTCACTGTTATAGAATGTAAAGTCCAGCCCGATCCTGTTTTTCAGGAAACGGATATCCAGTCCTGCTTCATAGCTGGTGGAAATTTCCGGTTTCAGGCGGGCATTGTAAAGAATGGTTTCCACTGATCCGGAGCTGGCAAATTCACTGGTGCCATAATATTTCTGGGTCTGATAAGGATCCGCGTCATTTCCTGCTTTGGCAGCCGATAAACGAAGTTTGGCATAGGATACAGCAGCCGGTAAACGGAAGATATCACTGAGGATAAAGCTCATATTTACCGAAGGATAGAAGAAAGACCAGTTGGTGGATGGCAAAGTGCTTGACCAGTCGTTACGGGCCGTGATGTCCAGGAAGTATTTATCCTTAAAACCGATAGCGGCCAGACCGTATACGCTGTTTACGTTATAGTTTTTGTCGGTTACTTTCACCTGGGTGGAAGCCAATCCGTTATTTAACTTGAATACCCCGGGGATAACCAGTCCATCTATATAGCTATCCACCCGGTTATAGCGGTGCACCATTTTATTGCCACCAGCAGAAGCGGTCAGGGTGAAATCGTTGTTGAATTTGTTTTTATAGGTCAGCAGGAAATCGGTATTGGATTCAAAATCGCTGATCGCCTGTTCCTTGTAATATCCTTTGAGGTAATTGGCTGTGCTGAATGGACGACGTTGATTTCTTTCTTCATCAATCAGGTTGATCCCGGAGCGAACCATCAGCTCGAGCTTCTTCGTGATTTCATACGAAGCGGAGGCACTCCCCACGATATTGTGATTCTGGATACCATTGGTCATTTCATAGGTGATCAGGAACGGGTTGTCGATAAAGGAACTGAAGGGGTGGATCTGGTCCACCTGTTCAAAGCCTTTTTTCCAGATATCACGATACCAGTTGAGGTCCACATTCGGATTCTGGAAGATCATGAAATAAGCGATGGACTGGTTATTATAGCCAGTAGCCGGAAGGTTGTCGCTGTTTTTGTTAGTGTAACTGATTTTGGTATTTATTTTCAGTTTGTCTGACAGTTTATAGCTCGTACCGGTCTGCACCGTGATGCGCTCATAGCCGGTATTCGGCATGATCCACTCGTTTTTAGAATGAGTCAGGGATAAACGGGCGGACCC
>DAORKK010000138.1:0-9028 GCA_035439525.1 Chitinophagaceae bacterium | reverse complement strand
AGGGTCCTGGTTTTCATGTTCATCAGATTTTAATGAGCTTCATAGAGTGGATGTGGAACGGGCCTGTACAATACCTTAAAGTGGTATTGACAAGTGTAAAATTATTAACTATCGTTGCTGTATGCAAGAGCACAAGTACCCGATTAATCAATGGGCAAAAGACGACCGTCCACGCGAAAAACTACTATATACAGGTGCAGAAAACCTCAGCCATTCAGAATTGCTGGCAATCCTGATACAGAATGGTACCCGGCAAAAATCCGCCATTGATCTCGCCAAAGAAATCCTGAAACTGGGCAATGACAACCTGGTGGAACTGGGTAAGTTGTCTGTAAAGGATCTGATGACGATAAAGGGGATCGGGGAAGCCAAGGCCATCACCATCACCGCTGCCCTTGAACTGGGCCGCCGTCAGCAGGCAGCCGGCCCGCTTTCCCGCGATCTGGTCCGGAGCAGCCAGGATATTGCCCGCCTGCTGCAAGCCCGCTTCAGCCATCTCCGGCACGAAGTATTTGCCGTTTTATACCTGAACCGGGCCAATAAAATCAAGCAGCTGGAAGTGGTCAGCGAAGGGGGCATTACCGGCACGGTGGCCGATCCCCGGATCATTCTCCGAAAAGCCCTGGAACAGGATGCCGTCAGTCTTGTTCTCTGCCACAACCATCCTTCGGGCAGTCTCCGCCCCAGCCGCGCCGATGAACAACTTACGGCCAAGATCAAATCCGCCGCTTCCCTGCTGGACATCACCGTCCTTGATCATATTATAGTGAGTGAGGAGGGGTATTATAGTTTTGCGGATGAAGGACTGATCTAGTTAGTAGTTAGCAGATAGTAGTTAGTAGTCGGCGTGATAGGCGAAAAGGATGAAAGAATAGAAAAAGTAAAAGAAATGAAAAATAAATAAAACAACGTATGGGATATTATAAAGACTTACTGGCCTATAAAAAGGGGTATGAGTTAGCCATGAAAATATTTCAGTTGACCAAGCGGTTTCCGCCTGAAGAAAGATATTCACTTACCGACCAGATTAGAAGATCATCCAGGTCAGTATGTACGAATTTAGCTGAAGGCTACCGTCGTAGAAGATATAAAGATTATTTTATCAGTAAACTAAACGATGCTGAAACAGAAAACACTGAAACGCAGGTCTGGCTTGACTTCTGTTTAGATTGCGAATACATCCGTGAAGAAGAACACAAGGCACTCTCATTGTTAAACGAAGAAACCGGCAAACTGAATAATTACATGATTAACAACCCAGACAAATTCCGCTGAAAAAGAACTTCATATTTCATACAAAATCCGTCAGAAGGGGCTGTTGACTACTAACTACCGACTACGAACTACTAACTAAGCTAGGGGCTGTTGACTACTAACTACTATCTACTAACTACTAACTAGTTAAGCTTGCGCCGTAGGTCCTCCGAAATTCAACGGCAACTGAATCTCCTCCAGATCCTTAATCGGGCCGTTCAGGGATTCATATTTCTGGATGTTTTCTGTCAACGCCTTCATCAGCCGCTTGGCGTGCTGGGGAGTGAGAATGATCCGGGATTTGACCTTGCTTTTGGGAGTGCCGGGCATTACGTTTACAAAATCCACGACAAACTCTGCATGTGAATGAGTAATGATCGCCAGGTTGGCATAGGTTCCTTCGGCCACTTCCTCGGAGATTTCTATATTGAGCATATTGGGCTGATCGGGCTGTTCCATATTGATAGTTTAGCGCAAAAATAGTAAGACCGGTTCAAATACCGGATTGAAGCTTCCATTATCCTAAAGTAAAAGGGCTGTACGTATGACGTACAGCCCTTTTACACAAACTATTAAAGAACGATTAACGGGATCCGAGGTATGCCCATTTCTCATCAAGTGTAGTTCTGATGAAATCAGGACCCGGGGCCCCTGAATTCGGTTGAACTAACAGGTATTTGATCAAAATATCTTTATTCCCCTGAACGGCATTTACACCGCTGGGATCGAGTACTGCACGACGTGTGTTGGATGCCGCATAGTTGGGTGCACCGCTACCTGAAGCCGGAGAGCCCAGATTGGTTGCCGCCCTTGATGGGTCACCATAGTAGTTCCATACACTGGCAACAGCGCCGGTAGCAGGGTCAAAGTTAATAACCAGGCCAAAAGAACCATAACCTGTATTTCCGGCAGTAGCTGTATTATACAACGCATGACCGCAGGAACCCCAGATGGTATTATCCACCACTATACACTGTGTTGCACCGGTAGTAACCAGGTGAGCTTCCCAGGCACCTGGATTAGCGTCTAACCAGGGATCACTGTAACCAGGCTGATTTTCCCACTGGATCAGGTTCGGGGTGATGATGTCAGTTACAGGGCCGGTTACGGCGTAAGAACCATCCCACTCGTTTTTGGCACCAATTTCCAGCACCATTGATTTGTTTACAGAAATAGATCCATCCGCACTTACAGATGTAATGGTAAACCCGATTGCATATAAAGAACTCGGGTCGAGAACCGTTGCATTGGGGATGTTGATATAAATCTGCTTGGCAAATTCACCGGCTTTGAACTGGAAGGTATATGTACCTCCCATGCCACCCACTCTGGGAGCTTCTGACTCAAGGGTATACCAGGCAGTCGGCATGTTGATATAGTTCGGATTGGCAGCTCTTACAGCGGCTGTGTCGTCTTTAACCACTACGGTGGTAACTGTATTCAGGGCTGAGTTGTTAGCTGCATCCTTACGGATATCACAAGCAAGTAAACGCTGTGGTGTAGCAACGAAGTCAATCGGGTTTTTGTTGATTTCAGCAGGACTCCCACCTCCAACAATCTTTACAAATGTTTTTCCTTCATCACCCAGGGGTGTTACTTCCTTCTTAATACAGGAAGTAAAAGCAACCACGGTGAAGAGCAGAAAAAACAAGGAATATTTCTTTTGCATTGTCTTAGTTTTTTGAATTAACAAGTTGTTTTACTGATCCCACCAGATTTTAGAATCCTGTGTATCACCACCTGGTAACAGTCCTGCAGCTGCAGTTACAGCAGCGGTATTGGAACCATAAGCGGTTTGCCCGTAAGTATATCTGCGGGGAATTTGCTTGGAACTGTTGGTAGCATCAATAGCAGGTGTCAGCACAGGGAAACCTGTTCTTCTCCAGATATTCCAGCCTCTTAATCCATCAGGGTAGCCAGCAATATATTGCTGAATTGCCAGTTTCTGGATATTAGCAGCGGATCCGGCAGGGTTGGAAAGTACTACACTTGACTGTGTGAAATATGAAGCAGCCGGTGCAGCCAGACCCCATTGGGCAAAGGAAGCATTGATACCTGCCTGATATAAAGAGGACATGTTCTCAGAAGTCCATCCACGGTCAGCAGCTTCAGCACGGGCCAGGAATACTTCTGCCGCACTTAACAAAATTACTTTACCACTCTGAGTTCTGAAATCACCACGCAGTACGCGGGCCCATCCTGGATTATTTTGTGTCCATGGGTCTACAAAGCTACGTAAGCGACCATAAGGAACACCCAGGCTGGAAGGTTGATTCCAGTCATTATTGCTTACTGTCTGATCTTCAGTCAGACCACCAAAAGCATTCTGACGTCCGTCACCTACTGAAGCCATCAGGGCAGTCATGGTATTACTTTCACCAAAGTCTTTACGACCATCGTACAAAGCATACCAGTTAGACCTGAAGTTTCCACCAGGGAAAACCACTTCAAAGTTATCAGCGTTGTCAGTGATATATCCGGCGGCATCATTCAAAGCCGCATTGAACTGCTGGGCAGCATAACCGCTGGAAGTCGGGAATTTCTTCGACATCTGCAGGGCCAGGCGCATACGAAGGGATGTAGCTACTTTTTTCCACTTGGTGGTGTTCCCTTTGAAGAGAATATCACCGGTAACAGCGGAAGAAGTATTGAATGCAGCTGTTGCAGCAGTCAGTTCCTGAATCAGGGCCGGGTATATATCCGCCTGCTTGTCGAAAGCAGGAGTACTGTTACCGGTTAACGCCTGTGAATAAGGAACATCACCCCAACGGTCTGTAATTGCTGAATAAATATAGGCCTTCAGAATACGGGCCACCTGCGTCATATTATTGCTGGTGTTGGTATTGATGATATTCTGGAGGTCATTCAATGAACCGGAATACTCGCCTTCAAAATTGAGCTGTGGCAGTGAGTACAGGGATACATCGGTATACTGTGTTTCGGAAAAGTACTGGCAATAAAGTCCAGCACGGGTGTTGGCGCCGTATCCGGCCAGACCGGCTTGTACATTGGTCAGCAGGGCCGAAAGGATCGGACTACCGGTTACACCGGGGTTTACATTGGTATCCCCGAAGTCGGAGGAATACCGCTTACAACTGGTAAACAATAAACCCAGGGCAAGAGGAAGCATCACCAAACGTTGCATGCTTATCTTTCTCATATTAATCATTTTAGGTTTTTTATACTTAATCAAAGTCAAATTAGAATCCGAATTTCAGGTTGAAGCCCCAGCCTCTTGTACCTGGCATGTTTCCACGCTCACCACTGAGGTTACTGATTTCTGAAGGATCGAAGTCATTGGTTTTGGCATAAATCAGCACCGGGTTGCGGGCAGTCAGTGAAAAACTTGCTTTAGTCGCCCAATTCAGGAAACTAATTTTGCTAACCGGCAGGTTGTAGCCTAAGGAAACTTCACGGAGTTTGATGAACGTCAGATCGTAAACGAAGAAGTCCATCGCCCTGTTATTGTACAAACCGTGGAAATAATCCTGACCCTCTACATAGTAATCAACCGGACGGCCGTTGGCATCCACACCAAACACATGCACACCACCACCATCAGCTACTAAATCACGAATCGGATTTCCTTTGTCATTGGTTGTCGCAGTACGGGCAGTCAGACCAGAATAACTTCCCCACATATCAGACAGGGAGAAGAATTTACCACCGATCTGTCCATCCGCGTTGGCAGACAGGATAAAGTTTTTGTACTCAACGGTTGTTTGTGCACCAAATGTGTGTTTAGGCAGTACGCTACCAAAATTCACAGAAGGATCATTCACATATAAACCATTGGCATCCAGTACCGGCTGGCCATTGATACGTTTGATACCATTACCGAAGAGTAATCCCCAGTCATATCCAACTTTGTGGAGCATGTAAGGACCAGTAGTTCCCCATCCACCATCAATACCAGTAGTTTGGGTAATACCAGGTCCGAGGTCTTTCACTTTATTCTCAGAAAGGATACCCCAGTTGGCATTCAGTTCCCATTTCACGGCACTGTTCCAGATCGGACGGCCCATTAATTTAAAGTTCATACCACGCTTGGTGATCAGACCGGCATTCGTCAGGTAACCTGTATATCCGCTGGCACCATTGATAGCCAGTGTAGTCGCGAAATCTTTGTCATCTCCGAGCCAGTAAGTAAAGGAAGTCCCTACTCTGTTTTTCAGGAATTGCATATCGATACCTACTTCTTTTTGGGTGGTCACAAAACCACTGATATTCGGGTCAACCAGTACATCAGGCGTACCCATCAGGATATTACCATTCCATTGTACTGAACCAACACCATAGGCAAAACCTGGATAGGCATACGTACCGATACCACCTGGGATCTGACCGATAGACGCACGCAGTTTACCAAAACTCAACCATTTGAGATCAGGCAGCAATTTGCTGAATGTAAAGAAAAGACCACCTGCCTTCGATGCAACAAACGGCTTGCTTGGCGGTAAGTCAGACATCCAGTCCTGACGTAAAGTAAGATCCAGTCCTAACATATCATTATACGCTACTGAACCTGTGAAGAACAGGGCACTGTAACGATAGTCAGAACGGGTGTTACCTACAGCAGGCTGATCCTTTGAATTATTAATAGCATAGTAGTTAGGAACACTAAATCCATTTACGGTGTTCGCACTGTTTCCTTTGATCAGTTGACGGAAGATATCTGTACCGACAGTGGCGTTAACAGCGAATTTATTGAAGGTCTTGTTGTAATTCACCGTCATCTCCATATTGGTTCTGTTGGCATTGGAAGTAGAGGTTCCATAATAACCACGGCATTCGCCACAGTTACCGGTAGTCTGTGTTCCGGATTCCAGCAGATCAGAAGAATATTTGGTTTCGCTCCATACCATATTACTTGACTTACGGTATGTACCCTTTACACGCAGTGCTTTAGATATCTGGTAGCTCAGGGAGATATCACCGAAGTAACGGTCAGTCTGGGTCAGGGGCTTCACCAGATCAAACCATTTGTAGAAATTATACCAATAGTTACCGGCATAAAATGCTTTCTCATTATTAGGATCATATGTTGTCGGATTGTTGTGGTTCCAGCTGGACCAGATGCCAGATGGTGTACGCAGATCCTTCAGTTCTTTAATGATACCCATATCCAGGTTCCGGTGGAACCACTGGTTGAATGAACCGGTAGTCTGGTTAGAATACTGGTCATCAAATTCACCATTCAGGATCTGAGTGGCATAGTTGAAGTTGATGGCAGCTGTCAGCTTTTTGGTCAGCTCGATAGATCCACTCAAATTAAATACGTTCTTTTTCAACCGGGTGGTAGGTACAAGACCTTTCGCATCCACATTGTTGAAACCTAAACGCAGTGATACATTATCCGTTGCTTTAGAGAAGCTCACAGAGTTGTTCAGCACCACGCCGTTATCATAATAATCACGGGCGTTATTCGGCTGGGCAACCAGGGAAGTAGTGGTACCGGCATAACGGTGACCATCGTACCAGGAGTACCAGGGAATATATTCCTGGCCTACCATACGGGGACCCCAGCTGGCATCATCAGAATAGTCATGGTAATATTTACCATCCAGTTGTTTCCAGAGTTCAGGATCACCGGCTTTCCAGGTGTACTTAAGCATATCCTGGGTGTTACCACCTGCATAAGAGTTCTGGTAGTTAGGGAGAATATATACTTTATCTAACTGAGCACCGAGGTTTACCTCAATACCCACACCCTTGGCAAATTTCTTAGCTTTTTTAAGTGTAATTACAATGGCACCACGTGCACCCTGCGGACCGAAGATCGCAGAAGCGGCAGGACCCTGTAATACAGTAAGGTCTTCCACATCATCCATGTTCACATCATTAATGTTGGGGAGGATTGTACCATCTACTACATAGATAGGCTCACCACCACCACCAAATCCGGTTTCACCGCGGAGACGGAGAGAACCCGTACCGGCATTACCAAGCTTGGCAGAAGACTGGCTTCTTACCTGCAGACCTGAAACTTTACCAGCTAAGGCATTGTTCAGGTTGGTCTGACGGATCGTGTTCAATTGCTCACCGGTTACCACCTGCGTGTTGGTAGAAACGTTCCTTAAGGACTTTTTCATACCATAGGCTGAGGTAGTAATGATTACTTCCTCACCTGTTACCGCTTTGGATTTCGCCTGGATGGCAATTGTGTTACCGGCTCCAACAGTGACTTCAATTTGCTCAATGTTGGTTCCAGATACCACCAGCACATCGCCGGTTTTGGCTAAAATGCTGAATTTGCCGGAGTTATCGGCGGCAACACCAGTACGAACTCCTTTAAGCCTTACAGATGCGCCGGGCACAGCGTCGCCCTTCTCATCAGTCACAGTTCCGGAGATTGTCCGGTTTTGACCGAATGCTAATACAGAAAAAAGCATTAGCATCGTGAACAGTGATGCAATTTTTCTCATGTTAACGTTAGTTTTTAAAATTAAAAAGCATTGATTATCAGGGAAATCCGATAAATTCTCGAGGGTAAGGATGCTTATCAAAGACAGAAATGCCTTAGAAAATGCTGCGGCAAGTTAATTTTTTTTTTAACAAATAGTTAAAAATGTAGAAAAATTATTGATCCTGATAGTATTGATAATTATTGAAATATGTAACGTAATTGAATCCTGAACGCTGATCCGGTAGCTTTATCCGGCAGCTCCTCCCCGATCCCCGAATACTTTTTCCCTGAAAAAAGCGTTTGGCCCCATTTCCCCCAAAAAGTCCAGTTCTTTCCGGCATCCAGCTGTACATTAATATAATAACGGAATCCCTTGCCTGAAAAAGCCGGAATAGAATAACTATACATAACATCATTCTCGTAGGCATAGATCCGGGAATTGTACCCGTCTGTCTCCCCATACTGAAGCCGGAACCCGCCTGACCAGGGTTTCAGTAAAGGCTTGTACAAAAAATCCAGTAATCCAAGGAACCCGTTTTCCAACCCACCCACTCCCTGCTTATACCAAACCAGCTCCACCCGGTTCCGCAATGTCCAGGCCGGAGAAACTTTATAATTCAACTGGGTTCGCCAGCTTTCCCTCGAAATAAGGCCGGTGGCACGCAATATGGCTTCGTCCCCCGGCTCATTGCCCGTTCTTTCTTCCTTCCGGTACCTGGAATAAATCAAGACCTCGCGGTTTGGCGTATAACTCAGCTGTATGACCCGGTCCACACCCCCACCCGGAGCATCCACCCGGTACTTCAACCAGGGAAACCGGTAAAAATCAAGATAGGCATCCATCTTCCAGCCGGATACCGGACGGATACTGATTCCGGCATAAAAACCACGCTCATTGGACGGAAGCGTGTTTTCGGTAAACGCATTTCCCTGTACGGACTGATAGGCCGGCGATAACCGGCGGTGTACAAAAGAAAGATCCACTTTCGTATCTGCACTGACCAGTAATCCATTGAGTAAACCCGGATGCCCTTTATGGTCAATCGCCGCTTCTCCAAAAAAGTGCAGGTTTCGCCATGTATAACTGTAATCAACAGACGCATTTCCCCATTCCTTCCCCCGCCAGGTAAATAAATTATACGGCTCCGGTCTTTTTTGTATAGGCTTTCCATATCGGTAAAACACCCCGTTCAAACTAATATGTCCCGTCCGAAACCCATACCTGAGATTTCCACCCGCAGCTAATTGTGAAAGATTATTACGGTCATCGAGTTCACTGTTATTCCGGTGGTAACCTCCTGTCAGCAGTGAACTGATATAAGCAGCCTGATTAACCGTATCCTCGTTAATGTTGGAGCTCAGTTTTCG
>DAORKK010000137.1:0-9085 GCA_035439525.1 Chitinophagaceae bacterium | reverse complement strand
GAGAAAGTGGCGATCAGTTCACCTTTCTCATTAATAAGAAATTTGCCAAAGTTCCAGGTTACCGGATCGGCAAATCCTTTGGCAGTGGCCTGCTCTTTCAGAAATTTATAGAGGGCGTGGGTATCATCACCTTTCACCGAAATTTTTTCAGCCATCGGGAAGGTTACACCATAGTTCTGTTTGCAAAATTCACTGATTTCGCTGTTGCTCTTGGGTTCCTGTCCGGCGAAATTATTGGCCGGGAATCCGAGGATCACCAGTTTGTCTTTATACTTTTTATAAAGAGCCTCTAATCCTTCGAATTGAGGGGTCAGTCCGCATTTGGAAGCGGTATTTACGATCAGGATTTTTTTGCCTTTATAGGCGGAAAGATCAATATCCTTTCCGTCAAGACCGGTCACTTTAAAATCATAGATAGAACCGGCTGTTAATAGGGTGCTCATAATAAGTGTGATGACTAATGCTTTCATGTTTCGCTGGTTTAATAAGTTGAATAACAAAAATAAGGCCGTCTGGTTCTCCAAACGGAAAGAAAGGAGGAATGGTTTGCTTATTGCTTTTCGAAACTGCCCAGGTCCGGCAGTCCTACCGGCCGGAGTTTCCCGTCTAAGTCAGTGAGTATCCCGGCATTGACGCCTTTATTCAGGGCCGGGGAACCGGTCTTGAGCCGGAAATCATAATAATTGTCGGAGGTATTAATACTGTCAAACAGGGGAGGCTGATTATTAATAGTCTGGGTAATGGTGCTGTTGGCTGGCGGGGTCTCTACTTTCCAGAGATTGTAATCAAAATTGACATTGAAGCTGCCGCTGCCGGATTTTTGTACCAGCACTTCATCTGTTACCACCCCGTTCTCTCCCCAGAAAATACAATTCCGGAAGACCGCATCCAGTGAATTCGTTATACTGTTGGCCGTATTGGATAACGTGAGTACCGGTTCTTTGTGTTCAATAAACCGGTTGGCATAGGTGACCACGGTGCAATGGGTGAACTGATAGGTACCACCTTGTACGAGGTAAAGATTTTTTCCGCAGTTCGAGATCAGGCAATTGCGGGCCCGCAGACTGGAGTTGATGGCAATGACTCCCGCATCATAGGCATTATCAATCACTGTTTCATTCAGCGTCAATTTGGGATTGCTGTTAACTGCAGGTCCCTGCATTCCGATGGCCTGGTAGGCATTTTTTATCACTGCATAATTCAGCACATTGTCTTTTGCATTGGATAAAAAGAAGAGTCCGGGCCAGCTGGCCGGATAATTTTTATAAGGCTCATCCAGCCGGTCTCCCTGAAAATAAACCCGGTCTGTCGTATCTTTTTCACCATTGACGATTAATGTGCCATCCACAATAAGTGGCGCGTCCGCATGGACATAGATCCGGCAGCCTTTATTGATCGTGAGTGTTTGTCCATCCGGTATCACCAGTGACCCCAATATCACATAAGGCAGGTCATTGTTCCATGTTTCATTGCTGCTGATCACCCGGTCACGGTAGAAATGCGCATTACGGCCCCAGGCTTCCAGTTGTATTTTTTTGCTGTTGCCATTAAATTCAATCAGTATGCTGTCGCGTAACACAAAGGGAAGGTTAGCGGCATTGGGATTTACATTGACCTGTACAAATACAAACAGGCTGTCATTGGCGGCAATATCCAGGTTGCTGAACTGACTGCCGGCTGTTCCATCCACATTCATTTTATATACAGATCCGTTACCGCCGGTCAGTTTAAGAGAGGAGAGCCGCAGTTGCTGGTCATTTTCATTCTTGATGATCAGTGTGCGGAACGTGGAACCGGCACTGACAAATACCGTATCAAATTTCAGTGTATCGATGCTCAGGCCGATCCGGGCTTCCGGTGAGGTAATAAAGGAATCTTTCCGGCAGGAATTCAACAAGAGGAGCAGGGATAAAACGAGGAGTCCGGTAAACTTCATTGGATTCAAAAATAAGTCATGAAACTGACATTAACGAGTGGCAATACATAAGGTGGCAATACTCAGTTGTACTCCTGGTATTTTTAATAGTTCCGCCCCGCAGGATTCCAGGGTGGCTCCGGTGGTCACTACGTCATCCACCAGCAGCAGTCGCTTATTTTGCAAAAGAGCCGGGTCCTGTACAATAAATTTCCCTTCCATATTTTTCCATCGTTCCACTCTTCCTTTTTTGGTCTGCGTTTCGGTATGTTCCGGTCGTTTCACAACCTGATCCCACACGGGAATATGCATGGTGGCCGAGATTCCTTCGCAGAGTACCGTGGCCTGGTTGTATCCCCTTCTTTTTTCTTTGGCCGGGAATAAGGGAAGAGGGATCAGTGCATCAGCCGGAAACCGACCCGATTTTTTCAAGGCATCCCCCATAAGCATTCCCAGTTGTATCCCCAGTTCTTTATTGCCCTTGTATTTCAGCTGGTGCATCAGGTGTTGTACCAGCGATTCCTTGGTGAAATAATAAGTGGCAGCGGCACTTTGCAGGGGCAATCTACCCCAGAACATTTTTTCCGCCGGATTGGAGGGATGCCATTCAAAACAGGTTTCAGGTAACGCATGCAGGCAACGAAGGCAAAGGGTGGAGTCTTCCGGTAATATATCGGTGCCGCATCCACAGCAGGTATGCGGAAAGAGGAAGTGAAGGAGGGAATCCTTCATTTCTTTTAAAAACAACATAGTGATAAGGTTTGGGCCGTAAATCTAAGGAAAGGATCAGAATAAATACCGGTACACCTCCTCGACTCTACCCATCGTTACTACTTCGATATTGAATTTCTGTTTGGCCAGCCCTTTCTGGTTATACTTGGAGACCAGGATTTTTTCAAACCCGAGTTTTTCCGCTTCCGCGATCCGTTGTTCAATCCGGTTCACGGCACGGATCTCGCCGCTGAGTCCCACTTCGCCGGCAAAACAAATATGTTGCGGCAGGGTGACATCTTCATATGAGGAGAGCAGGGCGCAAAGTACAGCGAGATCGATGGAAGGGTCTTCCACTTTGATACCGCCGGCAATATTGAGGAACACATCTTTCATCCCGAAATGGAAGCCGCCTCTTTTTTCCAGTACGGCCAGCAGCAATTGTAAACGACGAAGATCAAATCCGCTTACAGTGCGTTGCGGGG
Organism: Chitinophagaceae bacterium; assembly: GCA_035439525.1. Taxonomy (GTDB): domain Bacteria; phylum Bacteroidota; class Bacteroidia; order Chitinophagales; family Chitinophagaceae; genus JJ008. Next base: position 5,974 of record DAORKK010000137.1, on the reverse strand, counting down.
TACCGTATACTGATTGTGTAACCAGGGCCTGTACTTCGATCAGCAGGGGACGCATGCCTTCGATCGTGGCAGCAATGGCGATGCCACTCAGCTGGCCTTCTTTCTGTGTGATGAGAATTTCACTGGGATTGAGTACGCCCCGCATGCCGGTATCGGTCATTTCATAAATACCCAGTTCCGCGGTACTGCCGAAACGGTTTTTTAATGTCCGGAGAATACGATAGGCATAGTGGCGATCACCTTCAAACTGCAATACAGTATCCACCATATGTTCGAGAATTTTCGGACCGGCAATGCTGCCGTCTTTGGTGATATGCCCAATGAGAAACACGGGTGTATTGGTTTCTTTAGCGAAGCGTTGAAACTCGGCGGTGCATTCACGGATCTGTGATACACTGCCGGGCGAAGATTCAATATGGGTGGTTTGTAATGTCTGGATGGAGTCCACTATCACCAGTTGTGGTTTCAGTTTTTTTATCTCCTGGAAAATGATTTGCGTGGAGGTTTCTGTCAGCAGGTAAAACTGATCATTCTTTAATCCGAGCCGGTCGGCCCGCATCTTCAGTTGCTGTTCACTTTCTTCGCCACTGATATAAAGCACCACGATTTCTTTCAGCCATAAACCGTTTTGTAAAAACAAAGTGGATTTACCAATACCCGGTTCGCCGGCTACTAATACCAGGCTGCCGGGAACAATACCACCACCGAGTACGCGGTTCAGTTCTGCATCGGCAGTCGGCAGTCTGCGTTCTTCTGTATTTTTTATTTCATTCAGTGAAATGGTTTTCGCCGTTCTTTTTTCCGAATTGTAGTCTTTCCATCCCGGATTATTTTTACCATTATCCTTTTGTACCAGTTCTTCAACAAATGTGTTCCATTGTCCGCATGAAGGACATTGACCTGCCCATTTCACACTTTCATGTCCGCATTGCTGACAAAAAAATGTTGATTTTGCTTTACTCATGCGATAAAATTAAATGATTTGGAACAGCAAGCAGAAAGGATCAATGATCAAACAATTAATTGATAAAAATCCGGATGAAAAAAAGGAAGGATTATAAAAAGAAAAGAGTAAAAAAAAGTGGATGTTTCTGAAATGTAAAAAGGGCCAATCTGACGACTGACCCTTTTACTTACTAACCCATTAAATTCTATTGCTAAGTTACAATTATGCCTCAGATTTCAAAATATATTTTTGCTGCTGTGAATAACTTAAAGGGACTGTCAGGTATTGTAAATCAAGGATATAATACACCGGTTTATTTTTTTAATTAATTGATTGTTAAATAGTTATGGAGTGGAAATAAAATATCCTATCTTTAGTTATTCTGTCTGAAAATGATTCATTTTTAAACAGGAAATGACAAAACGACTGAAAAAAACCGGACTGATCCAAATGGTCGCAAATTTGTTATAAACTATATTCAAATCAATAATTTTTAAGCCATGACAAGTGAGATTTTTATCGTTTCGTTGGTATTTCTGGGACTCAGTTTCCTGGTCTCTGCCGTGCTCAAAAGTAAGTTCAAAAAGTACAGCAAAATGGGGCTAGCCAGCGGTCTTTCCGGACGCGAAATCGCGGAAAAAATGCTCAGGGAGAACGCTATATATGATGTAAAAGTTATATCTGTTGATGGGTTTCTGTCTGATCACTATAACCCGGTAAACCGGACAGTGAACCTGAGTCCGGATGTATATAATGGTACCAGTATTTCTGCAGCCGCTGTTGCGGCCCACGAGTGCGGCCACGCGGTTCAGCACGCCACACAATATGGTCCCCTGATGTTCCGGAGTAAGATGGTTCCGGCCGTTCAGTGGAGTTCCATGCTGGTCAACTGGATTTTGCTGGCAGGTATGGTGGTATTGGCCAGTACAAAGAATCCGACCATTTTGCTGGTGGGTATTATTATTATGGCCGTTACAGTATTATTTACCCTGGTAACCCTTCCGGTTGAATTTGACGCCAGTAAAAGAGCCCTTGCCTGGCTGGAGCAGACCAATATTACCAATTCTGTTGAGTTTCCCAAGGCAAAGGATGCGTTGAAGTGGGCTGCAACCACTTATGTTGTGGCAGCGTTGGCAGCCGTAGTTCAGTTAGCGCAATATATTATGATTTATATGGGGAGCAGGGACAGAAGCTAACACCTGTTTGTTGATCTAAATCAATTTTCAAAACCATGCAGCAAACTGCATGGTTTTCTTGTTTTGTTAAGGCAAGGTTAACATATATTTATCCCTTCTTATATTTCTAAAAACCAACACAATGAGTAAACTAAGACTGCTCTTGCTGGGTTTTGTGCTTTTTTCAGCACAAATACTCTCAGCTCAGACCAGAGAGGTGACCGGAAAGGTTACTGATGCGGGCGGAGCCCCAATGTCAAATGTTTCAGTAACCGCTAAAGGTTCAAGAAACGGAACAGCCACAGGCAATGATGGTACTTTTACCCTGAACGTGGATGCAAATGCAAAAACCCTGATTGTTTCAGCGATTGGCTTTGAAACACAGGAAATCGCCATCACCGGAGCGCCGCTGAGCATTTCTTTAAAAGCCGGTGATTCCAGGAGTATGGATGAGGTGATTGTGGTCGGTTATGGTACCAAAATAAAAAAGGACCTGACCGGTAACATTGCCCGTATTAAGGGATCCGAAGTAGCCAATACACCGGTAGCCAACTTTACCCAGGCGATCCAGGGACGCGCCGCCGGCGTGTTTGTGGAATCTCAAAGTGGTAAAGTAGGTGAAGGAATCAAAGTGCGTATCCGCGGTTCCGGATCTATCAGTGCTTCCAACTCCCCGCTGTATGTGGTGGATGGAGTACCTATTAACAGTGATCCGAATTCAGGAAACTCGTTAGCCGATATCAACTTCAACGATATTGAGACTTTTGATATCCTGAAAGACGCATCTGCCGCTGCGATTTATGGTTCACGTGCGGCGAACGGTGTGGTGCTGATCACAACCAAGAAAGGTCGTATTGGTAAAACCGCTATGAATGTAAACTTCCAGTATGGTACCAATAAGCCAACCGGCTACCGTGGATTTCTGGATGCCCGGCAATATGTAGACCTGCTTCGTGAAGCAGCCATCAACAGTGATGAGATTGAAGGGGTGGATCCACTGGATCCTGCTCAATATAGCGGCTCCTGGTTACAATTTGCAGAAAACCGGCTGACCCGTTATTCCGGTTTTTCCAACTGGAGAAATCTCGAAACGAATACCAATTGGGAAAAACTGGCTTTCCAGGAAGATGCAAAGACCAAACTGGTGGATATCAGTGCTTCCGGTGGTACAGATAAAACCCGCTTCTTTATCAGTGGTGGATTCAATGATCAGGATGGTATCCTGTTTGGAAATAACTTCCAGCGTTTGTCCGCCAGGTTCAACCTGGATCATGATGCGAGCAACCGCGTGAAATTCGGCTTCAACATGAGTGTGGCCCGCACCATCGCCAACCGTGTGGCCGATGACAATGAATTCTATACCCCGATGCAGATTGTGGCCCTCGCCCCGATTACACCCGTAAGGGACCAGCAAGGAGTGTATTATGATCGTCCTACCACTACCTATTATAATCCGCTGATCGAACTGGAAGACTCCCGTTATGAGTCAACCACCTTCCGTAATATCGGCGGTTTCTATTTCAATTATAAATTCGCGCCTTCCCTGGTATTTAAATCAGAGTTTGGCCTGGATGTACAAAGCCAGAGTGATGACCGTTTCTTTGGTAACCGTACTATTATTGGTCAGTCCACCAATGGATATGGTGAAGCCACCTGGTTCAGAAGAGTGAACTATAATACCAATAACTACCTGAGCTTTGCAAAAATTTTAAACCGGGTACATGATATCGACGCTACAGCCGGTATGTCATTCCAGAGTTTTACAACTGACCAGTCTTTTGTTTCCGGTGAAGACTTCCCCGTTAACGCCCTGAAGAAACTGGCCAGTGCCGGTCGTATCACCGGTGGTTCAACGTCAACCAGTGAATCTGCCATTCTCTCTTATTTTGCCCGTGCGAACTACAAACTGATGAATAAATACCTGGTCTCCCTGAGCGGCCGTATTGATGGTTCATCCCGTTTTGGTAAAGAGAATAAATATGGCTTCTTCCCGGCTGCTTCTGCCGGCTGGATACTTTCCCAGGAAAACTTCCTGAGCAGTGTAAAATGGCTCAGCTTCCTGAAACTGCGTGCCAGTTATGGATTAACAGGTAATGATGCCGGTTTTGGTGACTTTGCCCAGCTCGGTCTCTGGGGTGCTGCCAAGTACAATAACGTTTCAGGTCTGGTGCCAACCCAATTGGCCAACCCCGAATTGAAATGGGAAAAATCAGCGCAAACGGATATCGGTATCGACTTCGGTTTATTCGGTAACCGCCTCACTGGTGAGATCGACTACTATGTACGTAACACCCGTGACCTGATCTATAATGTACCTGTTCCCGGTACATCCGGTTTTGCCACCCAAACGGTGAATATCGGTTCCATGGAGAATAAAGGAGTTGAGTTTGTGCTGAATTCAGTGAATGTGAACACAAAGTCATTCAAATGGAATTCCAGTTTCAACCTGTCTAAGAACAGCAATAAAGTAACCAAGCTGGACGGTGATCAGAGCCTGATTCCGGGTAATGATGGCCGTTATATGAACTCCCTGATTGTCGGCGAAGGAATCGGTGTGTTTTACGGACCTAAGTTTGCCGGAGCAGATCCTGCGAACGGAGATGCCCTGTACTTCCTGCCCGATGGCAAGAATACCACCAATGATTATAACGATGCCGGTGATTTTGTAGTAGGTGATCCCAACCCCGACTGGATCGGCGGTCTGAACAACACCTTCAGCTATAAAGGCATTGAACTTTCTGTTCTTTTCCAGGGTGTATTTGGCAACCAGGTGATGAATGGTGCCGGTGGATTTATGTCAGCCAGCTTTGACTGGTTTGACAACCAGACCACGGATCAGCTGAACCGCTGGCAGAATCCCGGTGATGTTACCAATGTGCCCCAGCTGCGTCTTGGCTATGGTAATGGTATCGGCGCTTCCAGCCGCTATGTGGAGGATGCTTCTTACGTGCGTCTGAAAAACATTACACTGGCGTATAATGTGGACAGCAAGCTGCTGAATAAACTGAAGATCCGTTCAGCCCGTATTTACCTGACCGGTGTAAACCTGGCTACTTTTACCAATTATTCCGGATGGGATCCTGAAGTGAATACTGATTACCGTGCCGGTAACCGTAACCAGGGTGGTGATTTCTATGCAGCCCCCCAGATCAAATCCATGACATTTGGTATTAACCTCGGATTCTAATCCTTTAAATGAACTCAATTATGAAAAAATATATTTCGATATTCATCGCACTGGGAGTGACCTTCGCTTCCTGTGATAAAAAACTGGATCTGCTTCCGCAGCAGAGTGTGGCGGAGGAAGTAGCCCTTAGCTCTGACGCCAATGTCAAAAAAGTGCTGAATGGAGCGTATGACGCACTGAGTAACGGCGATCTCTATGGTGGCAGCCTTTTTCTTTTTTCTGAACTGCTGGCAGCCGATGGCGAGATCCGTTGGGAAGGTACATTTAACCAACCCCGCGAAATCTGGCTGAAGTCCATCCTCACCACTAATAGTTATGTACGTGATACCTGGCTGAGTGCGTATACCAATATCAATATCTGCAACAATATTCTGAGTGCAGTGGATGTGGTAGCTACGGCTGACCAGAACCGGGTAAAGGGAGAAGCGCTGTTTATCCGTGGTGCCCTGTATTTTGAACTGATTAAGCTTTACGCAAAACCGTATAGTGCAGGATCAGTTACCTCTAATCCGGGAGTGCCCCTGATCCTGACACCCACCCGGGGTATTGATCAGAGTTCCTATGTGGCCCGCAGCACGGTGGAGCAGGTATATACACAGATCCTGGCCGACTTAACCGAAGCGGAGAACCTGCTGCCCAATACCAATTCAGTGTATGCCACCAAGC